>JAAYJH010000058.1 GCA_012523035.1 Fibrobacter sp. | reverse complement strand
TCGTAGGTTGGAAGATTGTTCTGTTTTCTGTATTCCTGTACCCACCTACATATCGTGTTTGGGTTAACTCCGATATCTTTGGCTATTTTAGTAGCGGATTTCTCACCTTTAAGGACGAGTTTTACCGCCTGTAGCCGCATTTCATCATTATAATGGACTCTTGACATTGTTCTTTTCCTTCTTTGTTTGGAATTTAACAATGAATATGATTACTTTATTTACCCTCTTATTAAATCACACCATGATCCACTTTGCCTTCGGATTGTGTGTCCATCCCTCCCCAGACTACGGTCCCGGAGTATTCATAGGGGCCTTCAATATGGCTTGAACTATGCAGCACAATAGAGCTCATCCAATCATCGCCATTAATAGAAGTATATAGACACCACTTCTTTAGCTTTTTATTCCAAATAATGTCTGGTGCCCACATATTGCCTTTGACTGCATCACTGGTGGTATGCCCCGACCATTGAGCTGCTGGCTTAAAAGCTTCATAAAAACTATTGGTGGATTTTCCTTCGATGCTGAATTTCGGCGTGAATTCAGTCCAATCTAACATATTTTTAGAATAGGCTGCACCATTTTGAGTTCCAAAAATATAGTAGAATTTTTCTCGGGACTTTGCAGCATCATTTTCAGGATAAGAATTACCCGAAGCATCTTTATAAACGATCACTATCGAAGGGTCATGAACGGCAACAGAGCTTGCTTTTGCGTACATCGCCAAAAAAACAAACCATGTCATTGCTTTTAATACTTTAGCTAAACCCATACAACTCCTTGTCTTTATCAAGCTCTTCTATTTCAATTTATACTGATATTAGATAAAGTGTGTCATCTTTTTTAAAAGCGTTGTCAAAGGACAACAGTATGCTATATACTTTGCCTTCATTCTTACTATAAAATGTACTGCGAATAAGGCGTTAAAGTGAGGGAGAAGGCAGCTTTCTAAGAGTGGTTTTTTAGCATTTTAAAAGAGAGTTTTTGTTGTGGGTCATTGGGAGTTTAAGTCCTCATCATGATGAAAATTGAGCTTCCTTTTTGAAAGCCAGGCGTGTGTGAGACTTTATTATCAAGAAATTTAGTGTGGAGGTGAATGCATTTTGTTTTTTGTTGATGCTGCAATGAATCGATGAGTTTTCAGGAACACATTTTTTTTGATGCTGATTAAGAAAACTAGATTCAAAAGAGTAAAGCTTTCAATATTCGACCAAAAAAACTTTTAATGATGGTGCTGCGAATATTTTAATTAAATTATAAAAGTATTTGTTTCCCTAATGCTTTGAATCCACCTATTTAAATGTGAAAAAGGCTGATATTTTGTAAAAAAAACTATATTAAAATGGTATTAAATAAAAAATAAAGAGAAAAATTTGGAGAATGAAGATGAGTGAAAACTGGTTGTGGCTGTCGGATTGGGCTTCTGATTTTAATATTTGGAGTGATGAGTTGAGTGAAACTTCGTCAGATGCGGATCATACTTTTGTTTCTTACGAAGAAATAATCAAAAAAAACGCAGCTATTTATGAGTCCATAACAGGGTTAAAAAATGCTGACACAGTGGTGGCCTCGGGATTTGGTGCTCTTGTGCTTTTACTTTCTGCAGAACAAAGGCCTAAAAATCAAAAGTGGATTTTACTTTCTCCTTTTGTGGATTTTTGTGATGAGGCTGGAGAGTGGTCTTGCTTGAGTGTTCAAGGTTTGGCGCGTCAAATAAAAAAAGCCCCTAAGCCAAGTTTGGAGAGTTTTTTGGATTTGATGGGTCCTTGCGATGAAGAGGTGCAAGAGCAATGGTTATCGACTGCACTAAAAATGGATTTGGATTTACTTTCTAAAGGTTTAGAGTTTTTGACCCAAAACAAATTGACAAATGTTTTAAATGAAGAAGCTCCCACTTCTATTTATTATGGAAGGGAAAATCAATTTATTCCACCGGCTCTTGTCAAAAAATGCCTCGAGTATATCCCTTTTGCCGTTTTTAAGGAAAGGCCTAAATCAGGGCATTGGGTGCAGACACTGATATTATAAACTCAAATTTCTGACGCTTTTTGTAAGCCCATCCTTTGCTTGAGATTTATTCATCGTTTTTTAACAAAAGCTTGCAGAAAAACAAAGAAAACACGACACTGGTGACTAAAAACATCATGATGCCGACACAAGCTAAATCTCCAATACTTTTGAGGCCTTTGTGTGTGGTAAATAGCATGCCTACAAAACCTGCAGTTGTGGTGGTAGCACTTGCCATGACATTTCGGCCAGTGGTGTCTAAGAGTCTTCTTAAGCTAATCCCTTTGTTGGTGGTCCACGCTACAGCAAAATGAATGGATGCATCGATCCCGACTCCCAAGACTAAAGGGATGACGATGACATTGTAAATGCTTATTTTGCTAAAATCAAAGAAATGCATTAAAACTCCAAGCAAACCAAGAGTCAATACAATGCCCATTGCAAAGGAGAAAAAACCTGTAATGAAAAGCCTGGGCTTTCTTAAAGAAATGGCTAGACTCAAAAAAATCACAATAGTGATAATGAGGGCTAAATTGAAGCTATCTGCTTTTACAGACGCAATCACATCGGACAGTATGAATTGAGAAGAAAAAGTCCGTAAATCTTCTCCGTCAAAATTCCATTGACCATATTCATTTTGAAATTTTTGCAATGCTTTGGCATCCCAACTGGGGAAGTTTCCATAAATAAAACCTATTTTTCCATAACTACCATCTTTTTCTCTTAATAGGTCCAAAGCCCAATCAGGAATGTCTGTGGGGCCAAAAGTTTTGTCTACCATGGAGAGTTTTCTAAGGGCCGCAATGTTTGCAGAGTCTTCACCTTCAGCTTTATCAAAGATTTTATAATGGACCAGGTCTCGAATTTCTTCTATGATTTCTAAACGGTTTTGCTGTGAATCTAGAGGGGGCACAAAAGTTTTTAAAGTCAAAAAACTCCTTAAACTTGGGTCTTTTTCTTGATGCAAACGGATCATTAATGTGTCGTAAAGCTGATCGAGTTGTTCTGGTGTGGAGCCCATCACTGCGGCAGGAGTAGAGGTGGCTCGATTGTTAGTTCTAGTGACAGAAGTAGCTATTCCTTTTTTTTCTTGAGTGGAAACTGTGGATTCTCGCCTTAGGTTTTTAAGATTGTGTTCAAAGTCCACATATTGAAAAAACCAAACTGAAATAGCACCTAATACAAAACCTATAATAGCCAAGCGCTTAAAAAACGAATAGACCTTTTTGTCGCTCCAAGCTTTTGGTAAAAAACTAAATTGAGGTGCCGCTGGAATCCCTCCAAGACAAATCACAAATACAGGTAAAACTAAAATAGCGGTAGCCATACTCAAAAAAACACCTGCCGATGCTATGACTCCAAATTCATAAAAGCCTCTAAAATGCGCTGCAAATAAACTTAAAAAAGCAGCAATGGTGGTGCCACTGGCTATAAGGAATGGCTTGAACATTTCATGATGGGTGTGGATGAGCACTTCTTCGATTGTGGCATGTCTGTGCAATAATTTTTGAGCCGTCCCTAACATGTGTATGCTATAGTCTATGCCTATTCCTAAAATTATTGTGGCAACAAAAATGGTAAAAGGGTTTAGTTTTCCATAAAATATAGCTGCAAAAGCAAGCATAGGAACGCAGGCATAAAGGACCGAAGAAATCACCAGTATGGGCCCTTTCATGCTTTTAAAAAAGAATGAAGTTAAAAGAATAATGAGCACTAAACTAATAGCAAAAGAAGAGAAGCTGTCTTTTTGTAAATCTTCGACTTCTTTTAAGCCTTCATAGGTCCCCTCTACTGTAAAACGAGCGGGAACAGAGTATGTTTGGCTGTTAAAGTGCTCCAAAAGTGTGTCTGTGCGTGCTAATATATGGGTGACAAATTCATAATCTGTAGAAGGTTTTAAAAGCTTTGCATTGACTACACCATTAAACAAAACTTTTCCCGTGCTATCTGGTCTTGGAGATCCAATCAAGCGAGTTTTTAAATGACTAGGGAGAGGTGCCTTTGGATCCCAGCTAGGCGTGTCTTTTTTAGCTTTGTTTTCAGATTCTGATTTTTTAAAAAAAGCATCAAAAGCACTTGAAGCTTCGTCGGGGAGTCCAAGTTCCTGTGGGATATTAGCATCGAACCATACTCGTTCTTGTTTTATTTCGGTTTCCACTAAATCTACTAATAAAGGAAGATTTTTACGACCGATTTCAAATTGAACATCTTCCAAATTGTCTCTAATGTGCTCTAAATGTTTTATCGGAAGGTACAAAAGAGCATTGTCTTGGAAAAACTGATTGTCATTATCTACTTGCGTAGAAACAAAGTCTCCTTGCCAATTCTTGTGGATATAAACTTCTATTGAATCTTGTAAAGCGGCGACAAGCTCTGGGTCTTCGCTTTGAATAGCAAGCATAAATCGATCGGTACTGCCAAAACGAGTGTAAGACTCTTTTAGAGCGATCACACTTTTTGTGTTTTCTGGAAGAAGATTAGATAAATCTGCATCTAATCTTAAACCCGGATATATAAAAATGGGAATAGCACAAAGCAAAAGAAGAAACAAATAAAAAGCAAGGGCTTTGAATTTATGTTTCGATATAATGGGTATGTACCAATTAGAGAATCTTTCTTGAAGAGTAGGTTTTGAAGGCATAAATTCAATATAGAATTTTTTGTGCTTTTACCGACAAAATTAGATAAATTTCAGACATTTTAGAGTAATTTAATGATGAGGTTGCATTTTATCGTTACGAAGCAAAGACCTTAAAAGTTGACTTGCACCTACCACTCTATCTTTCCAGTAAACAGAAGTAGAATCCTCTACTATTTCATAGTCTCCGTCGATCCCTTTATAGATTTCTTTGCTATTTAAAGCTCCTGTCAACACAAAATCTCTAAAGCCTAAAAAATAAGCATTTTGAGAGAAAAATACGGCCGGTTGTTCGGCGGGGCGTTTTTCTGTGAGTAAATCGTATCCCCAGAAATGGTTAGGTGCTCTCACTTGAGCTAAATCTAAAATGGTTGGGCCAATATCCATTTGCGATGCTACATCCTCTCGAATTTCTAAACCTTGAAATAAATTCGAATCTGCAGAAAAAATGCCCATGAAAATTTGAGAAGAAGAAACGCCCAATGGCTGCGGTACTTTATAATCAATAGAATCTACAGGGGTATCGTGATCGCCCAATACTACAATCACCGTACGCTTAAAATCATCACGAGCAGCGAGTGCTGTGAGTAATCTTCCAAAATGTTTGTCGGTATATAATACGGCATTTCTATATCGTTCCATGGCATCGTCTGGTTTAGAAGCAAAATCATCTGGATAACCACGGAATGGAATATGCGATGCAATTGTATTATAAGTTAATAACCAAGTGGTATCAGTCGGTAAATCATCTAAAAGTTTTAATGTTAAATCCATTCCCAAACTATCTGCTATTCCACTAATCTCAGCAGTCTCTGGCAAGTGCCAATTATCACCATAAAACTTTTCTACAAACGGCAGCGTATGATCAAAAACTGGATTGGAAACAGTCATATAAGATTTTACATAATCCGTTAAATATTCAGGGAACCCTTTAAAATGATTGGAGGCATAAAAACTTGGCAGATCTCGATTGGGGTGCGAAGGGAACCCTAAATAAGTAGCCATAACCCCTCTGACCGTAGGGTACCCACCGCTAAAGGCATTCTTAAACCAAAGGCCACCACCGCCTTCTGTAAAGAAAGCACCGCTTGCGAGTTTCCACATATTAGGAGCTAAAGTGGTATCTCCTTCTAACATTTGATTAAAAATACGGCCTTTATAAGACTCCCCAAACACAAAGATTATGTTATAAGGCTGTTTTGCCTTGTATTCGTGAGTGTGGGCATTTCTATAAAGAGGATATTGTTTTGCATCTATACGATTAGAATCAAAATGATCGGGTAAAAAAGCATCCACATCTTCAATAAGTTTGTCTGTGATTTTATAGTTGTCTCGGATAAACTCAAATGTTTCGACGGCAGCGATATGTAAAACTGGAGAAGTGAGAGTATGCTTACCAAGTGTAAAGCGCATATCGACAGGGACATTTATAATAGGTATCGTTTTGACGCCACGAGTCCCTGTCAAAAATAAAACTAAAGGGATTATAGACAGGATAATCCCAGCGAGGCCTAAAAAAACAGGGACTTTCACTGTCATTTTTTGTATTGTATTCTTTATTCTTTTTTTCTGCCTAGAATAATACAAAATAAAAGCAATCGCTCCGCCCACAGAAACAAGCATAATCATTAGCCATAAAATGGTTCCTTTGAAATCGCCCCCAAGAGTGGAAATGGTCGTGCTATCAGTAATGTTTGAAAAATGAAAATAAGTGCGCAAAAAGGAGTAAGATAATCGCTGATGAGAAAACCTAAAAACCTCATAATCAACAACAGCAATTAGAAAATAAAAAGCTAAAAAAGCGACAAGTAGACGAGGCTTTTTTAAGAAAGCAAAAATAGAGGCCATTACCAAGATGGCGCCATAAGCCATAGAAATCTGCCAAATCGTTTTTCCAGAAAACATTTCGGTTAACGAAAGCCCGAGAGGATCTGGCAGAGAATAAAAAAGCACAAGCATGATGCTTTGTAAAACAAGGGCCACTGAGGAAATTAAAATAAAAGGATTCAT
>JAAYJH010000057.1 GCA_012523035.1 Fibrobacter sp. | reverse complement strand
TTACAAGGTACAAATTCCCATTCGCCTTCGTATCGGCCTACTTCTTTTCCCATTAGGTCCAGTGTAGGGGCTCCTCCTAAGTCAATTCCACAATATTCATCTGGACATTTGTCTGTGATTCTGACAATTGTTTTTTTCCAACCTGTTGGTGTTTTGACTTTTACAGAGACACAGGCACCGCAGGCGAGTCCATTATTCCAAGGGCCTAAATTATCTCCACTATTTTGATGCACATGCACTGCTGCGTAATATTGAATATTTGTTTCTCCATAATTACAAGCACCTCCTTGACTTGTTTCTTGTTCTATAATAGAACCGTAACTGGTGACAGAACCCGAGCCACCATTTTGATGCAATGTCGGAGCAGAGGGCGGAAATGAATTACAGGCTATGCATATTCCAGAGGAATCTATAGTAGATGATAAATTCGAAGATGAAATGTGGATCGAGGAAGAACTAAAATTCAGTGAAGAACTAGTCATGAGTAAAGAAGAGGATATTGCAATCTCTTTTGGAGCTAAATCTGTTTTTGTAAGGCTAACTTCCTTTTTTTCACAAGAAATAAGTAATGCGCATATTAAAAAAACCAATTGCTTCATTTTATTAAATTAATTAAAAAAGTACAGAAGGATTTATAATTTTATTTTTTATTTTATTAAAATCCATTTTTGTTGATGGATTGCATTTTAAATAATTAAAATCATTTTAGAATCTATTTATAGTTTTATATTCCATATTTTTGTAAAAACTGATTGAATTTTTTGTGTTTTAAATTTTGATTCTGTCAAATATTATATTCAACTATAAACTTCATTGAATGAATTTTTATTTCTTTTAGTTTCGTTGTGCTATTCACACCATAAATTACTTTATTTTCTCTTTATTTAATTTTCTAAAGGATAAACTACATAAATTATAAGAACGCTTTGGCAAATATTCAATGCAAAAGGAGTGAAGATCTCATGAATAAAATAGGTAAATTTACAATTTTACTTTTGTTGGTATGGAATAGTTTTTCTTTTTCGGATTTACCAACTCCCACCGAAATATATAAAGAAATGGGTTTTGGTTTTAATATTGGAAACACAATGGAAGTCCCAGAAAATCCAACTCTATGGGGAAATCCGTACCCTACAAAAGATTTTATTGATTCCATTAAAGCCGCAGGCTTTAAAACAGTTCGTATCCCTACAGCTTGGTTTACTCATTCAGATACAAATACTTATACTATTCACACTTCTTGGTTAGATTCAGTAAAGACTGTTGTGGATTACTGTATCAATAATGATTTATATGTTATTCTCAATAGCCACTGGGATAAAGGCTGGTTAGAAGATCGCGTGAATGCTTCTGATCGAGCTATTGTTCTTGCTCGTCAATCGGCTTACTGGACACAAATTGCCAACTATTTTAAAGATTACGATGAAAAATTACTTTTCGCAGGGGCTAATGAACCTGGTGTAAACGATGTTTATGGAACAGATTTTGGCCAAGATCGAGTGAATATATTAAACGAATATCATCAAGCTTTTATTGATGCTGTTCGCTCAACTGGTGGAAACAACACAAGTCGAAGTCTTATTATTTCTGGCCCTAGAACAGATATAGAATTGACAAATTCTGTTTATCATAGTCTCCCTGTCGATCCATCGAATCGATTGATGGTAGAGTTGCATTTTTATCCTTGGCAATTTGCTTTAATGGAGATAGAAGAAGACTGGGGTGCTCCTTATTATTATTGGGGATTAGAAAATTACGACACCAATCCTGCTAACTTTAAACACAATAGTGGATGGAATATATTTTCTAATTCTTACGTACATTTTTGTGATTCGGTGTATATCGATTCTTTGTTTGATATGGTAAAAGAACAATTCACAAGCAAAGGGATTCCTGTAATTTTAGGGGAATTTGGAGTTGTCAAACGCCTCAACGAATTGTCTGGAGAAGCTTTAGAACGCCATTTAAATTCTAGAAATCGTTATTATAACTATGTTGCTCAATCCGCCAAGCAAAGAGGAATTGTGCCTGTTTTGTGGGATACTGGCTATGAAGGGGATTTGAATATGACGGTGCTTCGTCGTCAAGCTGGAATCACTGGCAGTATTTTAGATTATGGCGTATTAAATGCTATGCGAGAGGCTTATGGATTACCAAAAATAGAAGGCAAAGAAATTGATTTTACCTCTAATAAAAGTTTAAAATTATCCTATGACTACACCATTGTAGATTCTGCATTTGGTCAAGCCGAATTAGGCAACATGACAAAAGATTTCAGTAAATATCACACCATAGAAATAAAAGCTTACTTTACTGGAAAGCAAGAAAATATTGGAGATGATTATGGATTTTTTGATCCAAAAGTAGTGGTCATGACTGGTGATACTTGGGATTGGCGAGAAGGAGAATTTGGGGAAGTCCAATGGGATCAATGGTATAATTACAATATTCCTATTTCTACAAATATAGCCGACACATCAAAAGGTTATTTAATTCCCAATGAAATTCAAAAAGTAAACTTTTTTGCAATACAGACTTATCAAAAATATTTTACTGGTGAAGTCTATATAGACCATATTGTATTTATTTCTGAATCTTCTAGAGATACTTTATATAGTTTTGATCAAGTAGGAGCCAGTAAAACAGGCGGTGCTATTATTAAAAGCGAGCTAATCCCTACAGAAGAATTACCCTCAAGCATTAAAAAAGAAAAAATAAAATCTCAAAGTAGCTTTTCAATCACCAAAGTTACTAACACCAGTGGACATTTAGTTTTAGAATTTAACACCGAAACCACAGGCCTTGCAAAAGTACAAATTTTCAATTCTCTAGGACAAGTCCTTTACAATAACAGCATTCAAACTAAAAACGGAATCAACCAAATACAAATCCAAAAAAATATAAAAGGACCTCTTCTATTTCATTTCAACCAAAATGGAATCCACAAATCTCTACTTATTCATAATTATTAAAGTAAATCAAACTCCTCACCAACGAGGAGTTTTTTTAATCATAAAATCCAATATCCAAACCACCTTCTGTATGCGTAATCTTTAAATATTCTCCTGCAGCAAATGAAACGAGTGAATCGCTATTATTTGGGTCTAAGCTAAATTCAAAATCAACAGAAAAATCAGGAGTGATTGTTTTTGATGAATCGATATTGAAAGACAAAT
>JAAYJH010000056.1 GCA_012523035.1 Fibrobacter sp. | reverse complement strand
TGGGATGCGGGCTTAGATGTACTGCGAAAATCGTGCCAGAAAAGTAGGTCTTTTGCCAGAGCTGTTGTTCGAAAATCGGAGGAATGTAGTGCAAAAATTGCTACACTGAGCCTGTCGAAGTGCGTGCCAAAGACGCTGGGATATGCGTTTCCAAAAAAAGTTCATTTACGAAAACTTACAACTTTTAACTTCCCGCTTGCTACTTTAAAAAGCCAGGCGTGTGTGAGACTTCACGATAAAAGTAAAGCTGAGGTTGTATTGCAAAGATTTTTCAATTTGAAAAGTTGGCTCAAAAAGTAAGTTGTCGCTTTATAAATTGAGTTGCTAATTTATCAAATGAAAGGAAAAAAACTTAGAAACAGAGGTACGAGGGAGTGGACTCTTGTTGATTCTGACTTTTTTGACGCTAATAGAGAAAATACAGCTTTCTAAAAGCGATAGTTTTAAATTTTAAGAAACTTTGTGGTAAAAAAGTTTCTTGAGTTTAAAAAGTATTTATAAGTGCAAATCCGCAACCACTGTGCACTGATACCTGATTATCTTCTATTTTTAGAGTGTTTTTTTAGGTTTAGTTCTATTAATAGCTTTTCTGGTGTGGAGAAGTCGTCGTGATGACGAATGGCTTCTTTGTATATAAAGTCCAAAAGGGTATATTCTTCTGCTAAGATGGAGATTAATGCGGCATTTCTTAAAAAGAATTCGTCTAAGTTGTTGAGCATAAAGTTCTCTACAAATTCATTTAAATAGAGGGCAGCTTCTCCTGTTTTTCGTTCTTTTAGAGCGTCCATCATTTTAAACTCTAAACTTTGTGCTAAAGGCAATACACCAGCATATACTTTTTCTTTTAGATTCTGATATACTTTGTTGGTGTCTCTCATTTCTAAGGGAATCGAGCGAATATACTGGTTGTATTCGTCATAAAACCGAATCCAATCGGGATGATTTGGTTTTTGGCTAAGGGATTCTATAAATAAACTGTCGTTTAGCTGTGATAGTAAATTTCGAGTTTGATAACTTTTATTGAAAATTTCATTCCTTACAAAAGATTTGAAAGTTTTTCTGCTGCTATAATCTTCTGGGTCTAGAATTTCGGGCCAGCAAACTTCACAAGAGTCAAAAGAACGAGTAATTTCTGCGGCGGAGTGAGTGAAACGAGCTTCTTCGGCTTTGTTGTCCACTATGGGTTTAAATTCGCTATTAGGGGCTGTGTTTTTGAGTAAATCATGGATCATTTGGGTGGTGAATAAGAAGTTTTGTTCCCCAAAGAAATACCATGGTCTTTGAATGCGTTCAAATTCTTTTTGTAAAATAGGGTCTTCTTTGAAGCGTTGGATGTGTTTTTGTTCTACTACCGAATCGCTAGCGACTATGATGACATCGGGTTCATGAGATAGTTGATACAGGCTTACATGAGCAAAAGATTGATCTAAGGCTTTTAAAATGTGTAGAAATAGAGGGTCATTGAACTCATAGGTCTGTATCCATTGAACCCATTGGGCTCCTGGTTTGAGGTGCCTTTTCATTTGGGCGTAAAATTCATAACTAAATAGACTGGAAACACCGCTCACCCACGGGTTTGAAGGCACGCTGATGATCACATCGTAAGTTTCTCTGTGTGTGTGAAAAAAGGTGCGTGCATCGTCTATGTAAGTGCGGATTCTCGGGTCTAAGTATCCTCGTTCATTGTAAGGCATAAAACCTTTTGCTAAGTTCATCATTTCTTCTTCGATTTCTACACAATCTAGTTTTTGAAGTAAAGGGTCGGATAATAGATAGTGGGCTCCCATACCACTACCAAAGCCAACCATAGCAGCAGTGTAGGGCTTATCACGCATGGCCATAGGGATAAATGCTGTAGCGGCTTGGGTCAGTTCGTCACTTCCAATAGGTGATTCTCTATCTTTGCTCATGCTGGCGTCGGCTTTTCCGTTGGTTTTGATATACCAGTGGACATCGGATTCATGAAAGCTGATCGTGGCGGTTTTTCCATGCCTTACCGTTACTGAGTCGTATTGTGTAAGGCTTCGATAGCCTCTAAAAATTCCAGAAGTGATGGTATTGGGGTTAAAATCAATGAAAAGCAATGGAAAGACCATTAAAAGAAGAATCACATAAAAAATAGGCTTGTATCTAAATCGTTTTCTATAAAAAACAAGCAATAATACACCGATCAAAATATCGATTAAAGCGGCACTTGCCAAAGACCATTTGAGTTGTAGAATAGGGAGTAAAATAAGACCTGCAAGCACGGAACCTATTATAGAGCCTACTGTATTAAAGCCATAGACCTTTCCAATAGGACTTGCTGATTTAAATAAACGATTCAAGATAATAGTAATAAGAGGTAAAGTCATGCCAGCAAAAAAGCTAGTAGGGACCATCCATAAAACAGAAATAAAGTATTTGAAAATGCTCCAACCTCTATACCCGCTTTGAGTTTGATTGAAGATTTGATTGGATTCATTCATGAGCATCCAAAACGGTTCGTGGAAATAAAGTGTACAAAGAGCAAAAAAGCCCATAAAAATTTGTGCTAGAGCTAAAAAGACTAAGGCATCTTTTTTGATGAATTTACTGCTCACAGCACTGCCAATAGCGAGACCAAAAATAAAAGCGGATAACATTTGATCAAAACTGTGAGTAGAAGAGCCCATTAAAAGGCTTAATAAACGAATCCAAATCACCTCATAAACAAAAGAGGTGAGTCCAGTGATAGCTGCAATCCAAAACCATATGGTGCTAGGAGGCCCATCTTTGAGTGATTTTGAGTTTTGTATTGATTTTAATGGGGGGGGAGGGATGGTTTCTGTTTCTTCTTGATAAGTGACGCTAGAGTCAATCACCCAAAAGACCACTGCTAAAAAGAAGTTGATGGTGGCTGCAATATTGAGAGTGAAGTGGTTGCCAAGAGCTGGGATAAGCAAATAACTAGCCACTAAAATACCAATCGCCGCTCCTAGACTATTAGTGAAATACAATCTGGGTAAAGAAAGTTCTCCAAAATCTTTGTCGAGCTTTATTAAACCCGAAGCAATAAAAGGAAAGGTCATTCCAAGACCAATTGCGATAGGGAGTGTGCTTGTTGTGGCTAATAAAATTTTAACGATTTCTGCACTTTTTAAGGAAAGTGACATAGACCAGGTAGAATCATAAAAAGAACGAGTCAAAAACAAGTAAACTGGATGGTAAAGAAGCCCTCCTATACCTATAAGGACTTCTGTGATAGCGTAAGCCCTGAGAGGTCTTTTTACTTTAGAAGCGAATTGACCGGCAATAAAACTTCCAATAGCAAGTCCCCCCATGTATATACATAGGGTCAACACTTGACCATAACTAGCGTGGCCTAAAAATAATTTTAAATAGCGAGCCCAAGAACCTTCATAGATTAAAGCTGCTGCACCAGATAGGGCGAAAAGAAAATAAATAAGATATTGCATTAAAAAATAATAGCATTTATAAAGACTTTTATAGTATTAGAGCATAGATTTTTGTATATTTAAGCGTGATTTGTATTAAATAATGTTAAAGTTTTGGTAACTATCTGGTTTGTGACTTATTTTTATTGAAATTCGGAATAATTTTTGTGAAGATGCATAAAAATTTCTAGATACTGCCGAAGACTTTTTATTGATGGAGTTTTTGAATGTCTAAATATTTTCCTGTGATCGGTTTAGAAATACACTGCCAATTAGCAACAGAAACAAAGCTGTTTTGTGATTGTAAAGTAGAGGTCAATACCTTAGCAAACAAAAATGTGTGTGAAGGTTGTTTAGGCATGCCAGGTGCTTTACCTGTTCCCAACAAAAAGGCCGTAGAATATGCTATTCGATTGGGTTTAGCTCTCAATTGCGAAATTGATTCAAAGGCCATGTGGGCTAGAAAGAATTATTTTTACCCCGACCTTCCATCGGGTTATCAAGTGACGCAAATCGGATTGATTCCTGAATTGGACCACCCCATAGCTAAAAAAGGCTGGATAGAAATAGAATTAGACGATGGGAAAACAAAAAGAGTAGGGATCACGCGTATCCATATGGAGGAAGATGCTGGAAAATTAGTGCATGATCTGTCACCAGAGGGGAGTCATTTTGATGCCAATCGTTGTGGGACACCTTTGTGTGAGATTGTGACAGAGCCCGACATCCGAAGCCCACAAGAAGCAGTGCTTGTGCTTCAAAAAATTAAACAAATTTTAGAATATACGGGGGTTTCCAATGCGAATATGGAAAATGGAAATATGCGATGCGATGGTAATATCTCTATTCGCCCCAGTGAGGATGCTCCTTTTGGAGTCCGTTCAGAAATCAAAAATTTAAACAGTTTTAGCAATTTGGAAAAAGCTTTAGAAACCGAAATCCTTTATCAATCCATTGCTTTAGATGCTAAGCAACCATTAGAACAATGCACTAAAAGGTACGATGTGGTTAAAAATAAAACGGTGGTGATTCGTTCTAAAGAAGATGCTTTGGACTATAAATATTTTCCAGAGCCCAACACAGCTCGTTTAATTACCGATCCAAAATGCATAGAAGAAATTAGAAACACCCTTCCCGAACTTCCAGATGCTCGTCGAAAACGATTCATAGATAGCTTTGATATCACCGCTTACGATGCTCATGTTTTGACTATCGAAAAAGAAGTGAGTGAGTGGTTTGACGAGGCGGCTACAAAATGCAAAAACCCTAAGATTTTAGCCAATTGGATTATTTCTGAATTGCTTCGAGAAGTGAAAGACTTAGATGGTGGGCTTTCTTCTGTGAAAATGACACCTATTGATTTAGCTAATTTAGTGAATTTAATTGAAGACAAAACTATCAGTGGTAAAATTGCCAAAACCGTTTTTGCAGAAATGCTAGAAACAGGCAAAACTCCAGACACGATTATTCAAGAAAAAGGCCTGGTACAAATCAGTGATCCAGTCGCTATCGAGGCTATGGTTCGAGAAGTGATCGCTGCAAATCAAGTCCAATTCGAAGAATTTAAGTCTGGTAAGGCGTCTATAAAAGGCTTTTTTGTAGGGCAAATCATGCGAGCCTCTGGTGGCAAAGCAAACCCCGGTATTGTGAATCAAATTTTAGATAAAATAGCCAAGGAATAAACTTGCCAAAAGTACAACTAAAGAGAATAGATAGAAGGAGTTTTTTATCCTTCTTTTTTCTACTTTTTTTTCTCTTTAATGGGCTTTCTATAGCTCAAAAACTTGATGCTTATGACTCTCTGTATATAAATACTTTGAATACTTCTGAAGAAGAGCTTAAAGAAATACACGGTATCCAAGACAGTATTCTGACAGACACATTGTCTTTGCAAGAAAAAAATGAATACAATCCTGCATATACCAAAAGAGAATACAATCATAAAGAACAAGTGATTGTGGGGAGTGTGGTGATGCTTTGTGTGGCCCTTGCTATGGTTTTAATGAATAATTATAACCCTAAACGATAAAAGTGGAGATACGCCAAAGGGAGTGCTTTTCGAAATCCCTATTTGGGGGGTGACTAAAGAAACTGGACTGTGCGGTGAAAATTATGCCAGAAAAGTTTGGGATGCGTGTTTGAAATGTGAGACGATACTGTGCGAATCACTTTGACTGGACTGTGCGTCGAAAATTGCTACACTGAGCCTGTCGAAGTGCGTGCCAGAAAATGCTATTAATCTTTGAATACTAAAAGTTTTCATTTCAATAAAAGCCAGGCGTTTCTGAAACTTCAAAAACTTCTTTAAAAATAAAAAAGCCCAGCGGGGTACTGGACTCTTTTAATAATAGGGGTGAAATTAACGAGAATAGTATTCTACGACGAGTTGTTCTTCGAGTTTTACAGGAATTTGTTCACGAAGAGGGAGGGCGATTAATGTGCCTTCCATTTTCTTTTTGTCGATTTGAAGGTATTCTGGAGCTTCTGGGGCGTTTTCGATGGCGTCCATGATTTGTGCGTGATTTTTGGATCTTTCACGGACGGCGATAATGTCACCAGCCTTGACCATGCGGCTAGGGGTGTATGAACGAACGCCATTCACAGAAAAATGACCGTGAGCTACATATTGACGAGCTGCAAAAATAGTGCGAGCAAAACCCATACGAAACACAAGTGCGTCTAGTCGAGTTTCTAAGAGAATCATTAAGTTATCACCAGCAGAACCTTCACGACGGTTGGCTTCGTTATAAGTTTTTCGCATTTGAGCTTCTGAAATGTTGTAGGTGAAGCGTAATCTTTGTTTTTCAACGAGTTGTTGCTTGTAAACAGATGGTGATCTTCTGCGACCGGCACCGTGTTGGCCAGGAGGAAAGTTGCGACGATCTAAAGATTTTTGAGTTTTATGAGTGGTAGCAAGGCTAAGAGCACGGGCTACTTTGGACTTGGGGCCTCTAAAAGAAGACATGATGACCTCGAAAGGAAGCTCTTTAGTGAAACTTTTTGCAGGCAGAGCTTGGCACAACAAAAGTATAAGCCATATTATAGCAAAAAAAAATGAATGTTAAAGAGTTTTTTCTTTTATTTCTTTAGAATTTCTATAATTTAATGACTATTTTGTGTTTTAAGGAGTATTTTGAAATCTGTTCTTTTAGTGCTTTTGTGGCTCAGTTCCCTTTTGTTTGCTACAGAATCTAGTTTAGAAGCTTGTGTAGAGGGGGAGTCTATTTCAAAAATAGAGTTTTTTGGCTTGCATAAAACTAAAAAAAAGACGGTTTATCGCAGTCTTTTGCATAGGATAGGTGATAGTTTTTTGAGTCAAAATTGGTACTTAGAAAAAGAGAGCCTAGAAAGTTTAGATTTATTTGCCGAAGTGAATTTGCGTTGTAAAAAGGATAGTTTGGGGCTTGTTTTAGAATATAAGTTTAGAGAGCTTTTTAGTATCCTTCCTTTTCCGGCAGGGAAAAAAACAGACCAAGATGGCTTAATGCTGGGCTTAGCTTTGGCTCATCTGAATTTATGGGGAGAAAATATTAGAGCGGAGTTGCAGTATCGCACTTCGATACAGCCGTTTTTTAGATCCAATGAATATGCGTTTTATTGGACTCAAATGTGGTTTTTAAATAAAGCAATGGATTTGGATTTAGAGTTTCTGCGTACCGATAGCTATGATAATTTGAGGGGCTTTCAAGAGGATTCTTATTTGTTCGATTCTAAAATACAATGGAACTTTGCAAGACCTTATGCTTTTTTATATGGGCTTTCGTCTCGTTATTATTTTGATTTTGGTGAAATTTCTAGTTTATCTTTTGGTTTTAAAAGAGACACAAGGATACCCAAAGTATATACCAAGAATGGATTTTATCAAGAAATGCTATATTCGTACCATTTTAAACTATTGGATTCAAAGCCAATGTACCACGAATATGTCTTAGATATTCGATATTACCAAACAATTTCTAATTTAACCGGTGTTTTTTCTACTTTATGGAGGATTCGAACGGGAGATATCCCCTTTTACGATCGTTTTTATCACGGAGGAGCCAATTCATTTCGAGGTTGGAACCCTGATTCGTTGCACTATGGAGAGCAAGAGAGCTTGTCTAATATAGAAGCTCGTTACACCATCAGAGATAGAAAAGCCTCTTCTATAAAATCTTTTACTTATTTTTATGGTCTAGAATGGGTTTTGGGAGTAGATATCTCTGTTTTATGGGATTCATCGCCGAATTGGACTCATTATCATAGTGCTTATTACACGGGCTTGCATATCATAATCCCTGCCTTGGAACGACTCCGTTTAGAAATAGGCTTTAGCCCAGACTCTAAAGAACCAAAGTTATTTATAGGTTTTTTTGAAAAAAGCGTATCCCAAAGATGGCGTTCTAGATAAATTCTACGGAGCCCTTACCAAAAACCGGGATTTAATGTATATTTTTGTTTACATCAAAGATAAAATGGATAAAAAATGCCTATAAATTATTTAGATTTACCCATAGGGCCTAAATACCCATATGAAGTAGATTGTGTTGTAGAAATCGCCAAAGATACCAATGTAAAATACGAATATGACGAACGCTTGAATGTATTTCGATTGGATCGTTGCTTATTATCGTCTATGAATTACCCTTGTAGCTATGGATTTGTCCCAAGCACTTTGGCAGATGACGGTGACGCTATAGACATGCTCATATACAATTCAGCAGCTTTACAAACAGGAACCGTTGTCACTTGCAGAGTCGTTGGAGTTTTAGACATGACCGATGGCGGTAAAAAAGACTACAAACTATTAGGGGTTCCAATTTACACTCCACACCCCATTAGAGACCTATCAGATGTAGATCCAATGTTTTTAAAAATTACTCGTAACTTTTTTCAATACTACAAAGAGTTAGAAGGGAAAAATGTACAAATAGGGGAGTGGTTAGACGCTGCATTTGCAAGAGAAAAAGTCATCAAAGCTCATCATGCATACTTTCAAACACAAGTACAACTCCCAGAAGTTTGCTATCAAGAACCAGAATCCGATGATTACGATGTCAACGGAAACCCTTGCGTTTTACTTTAAAACAAAACGAACAAAAACTTGACTCGACAATTTAGTCGTTTTGGGACCATTTTCAGAAAATGCAACTCGACTCATAGCCAAAGGTCTTGCATTCCACTCATTATTAAAGGGAGTCTCAGAAATAGCAAGCACTTCTTTTAGAGTCTTTCCACTCACACTAGCCAGCTTTTCAGCTTTTGCCTTAGCATTTTCAAAGGCCTTCAAAGAAATAGCATTCAATTTCTCATTTTTACCTTGAAGATCATAATCTATGCTTAGCACTTCAAAATCGTTCAGAGCAATAAGCCCGTCAGAAAACAAATCCGAAGCCTCCATAGAATTCAAAGTTGTCGTTAATTTTTGAGACAAACGATAAACAAAACCCTTTGTTTTCCCATTTTCATAAAACCATTCCTTACGCAAAGAATAATTATCAAACACAATTGCATTTGAATCCACCCCTAAAGTTTGCGACAAAAGCAGAAGCTTTTTAGTTTGCATTTCTTTTTGGGCAAACAAAGAATCCTTCACTTCACCAGTCACAGAAAACTGAAGCGTCCACACAATAGCATCGGACTTAAAAGTCTCTTCGTGCATACCAGACACTTCAATATAAGAATCCAAAACCTTCTCTTTAGAAAAATAAACTACAACCATCACTAAAACTAAAAACAGCGTGACCCAGTATTTCATAAAACCTGACTCCAAAAATTAAAAAGAATTCAAATATAAAATACAAAAAAGGATAAGAAAAAGCAAAAATGAATGAAGTTTTAGAAACGCCTGGCTTTTTTAACTCGCAAGTGAGAAGTTTTTAGCACTTAGAAATAAAAAACATTTTCTGGCACGCTTTTTGCATCATACTCGTCTGAATCTCGAAGAATCCGTCCAAAATCTCAACCACGCATCCCAGCAGTTTCCCGTTTTCTGGCACGCACTTCGACAGGCTCAGTGTAGCACATTTTGCAGCACATTCCTGCCATGCATCCCAGCACATTCCCGCCACGCATCCCAGCAGTTTCCCGCTTTTCTGGCACGCACTTCGACAGGCTCAATGTAACACTTTTTGCACAGACTCATCCCAATTTCTGGCACGCATTTTGCAGCACATTCCTGCCATGCATCCCAGCACATTCCCACCACGCATCCCAGCTCCATAGAATTTTAGCTTCTCGTCATTGCGAGTGATAAACATTATTTTAGTGAGTGTGGCTCAATTCCTTAGCTTTTTCTCGAGTGGCATTCACTATTTTATCTTCTGCATCTTGTGGGTTCTTTTCGTATTCTTGAATGATTTTTTTCACAAAAACGGAGCCAGCTACAATAGAGTGTACAAAATCTTTCAATTGAAAAGCTTGCTCTGCATTTTGGATACCAAAACCACCTAAAATTTTAGATGGAGACTTAGAAAAATAATTTAAAAACTGAAGAGTTTCTTTTTCTATAGTAGTTTTAGAGCCTGTGATTCCTGCTCTTAGGGCCGCATAAATAAACTCAAAATCATAACTCAAAAGCTTCTCGATTCGATCGACACTCATAGACGGAGCTGCCACTGGCACAAAAGTCAGCCCCTCTTTTTCACAAGCGGCTCGCATCCCTTCATCGTTATCAAAGGGTAAATCTGGAATGATAAAGCCCTTCACACCCACTTCTTTAAACATCGTTACAAAATTTTCAATCCCAGGAGTATAAACCAAAGATGCGTAACTCATCAAAAATATAGGCGTTTCAGGGTGTTTTTCGTGGATTTTTTTTATGAAATCGACACCTTCTTGAGTAGAATAACCTAATTCAAGTCTTTTAGCGCAAGCAGTTTGAATCACAGGACCGTCGGCACTAGGGTCACTAAAAGGAAGTTGAATCTCTAAATAAGAGGCACCCCCTTCAATTAAAGCATCTGCGACTTTTAATGCTAAATTTTGAGTGGGGTAACCGGCCACTAAATGAGCCATCAAAGAAATTTTATTTTGATTATGCATTATGACTCCATTTTGGAAGGTGAGCTAGAAAGGGATTTAGCATCGTGAATATCCAGACCTTCTTTTAAACGATCCAACTCACTTTGTAAAAACACACTCCATTCATTGGGGCGAAACACAGGAGAACTAATAAAAATATCTTTATCACCCCTACCAGACATGTTTATAATCACCACTTTATCTTTGGGTGTTTCTTTTGCAATTTTTAGAGCTATGGCTCCGGCATGGGCACTTTCTAGTGCAAATAAAATACCTTCGTATTTTGCAAAAAACGCGAGAGCCTCTAAAGCTTCTTTGTCGGTAATAGCGGTAAACTCAATACGAGCTTCTGAACCTAAAGCAGCAAGTTGAGGTCCAATTCCAGGGTAGTCTAAGCCAGCAGAAATAGATCTAGTTTGTGCGATTTGTCCGTCTTCGGTCAATAAAAATCGACTCTTATAACCATGGACAATCCCATCTTTTGCCGCAGTCCCACTCATTCGAACCGCGTTGTGGTTTGGCTCTGGACCAAGTCCGCCCGCCTCGGCACCAATCAAACGAATTTCTTTTTGCTCGATAAAAGAAGAGAAAAAACCAATGGCGTTGGAACCACCCCCCACACAAGCACAAAGG
Organism: Fibrobacter sp.; assembly: GCA_012523035.1. Lineage (GTDB taxonomy): Bacteria > Fibrobacterota > Fibrobacteria > Fibrobacterales > Fibrobacteraceae > JAAYJH01. The sequence goes on along the minus strand of JAAYJH010000056.1, from coordinate 13,854 downwards.
GCCTCTACTTTTAAATTTTGCTCTTGGATTTGTTCTTCTAATTCTTGACCAATGACCGATTGAAAAAAACGAACTATATCTGGAAATGGGGCAGGACCAAGAGCAGATCCAATCAAATAATGAGTGTCAGCAAAATTCGAAGCCCAGTCTCGCATGGCCTCGTTGATAGCATCTTTTAGAGTTTTAGAACCAGACTTTACAGCAATCACTTTGGCTCCATACATTTCCATGGCAAACACATTGGGCTGTTGCCTTCGAATATCTACTTCACCCATATAAATTTCACACTTCAAATTCAATTTAGCACAAGCTGCCGCTGTCGCTAAACCATGTTGTCCTGCACCTGTTTCGGCAATGATTCTAGTCTTGCCCATTTTTTTGGCCAAAAGAGCTTGCCCCACTGCGTTATTAATTTTATGAGCCCCAGTATGAGCCAAACCCTCCATCTTTATATAAATAGGGGCACCACCATTCTCTCGACTTGCATTTTCTGCAAAATAAAGTGGTGTAGGGCGACCAATAAAGTTTTTTTGGAGCAGTTTTAATTCTGTTAAAAACTTTGTATTTTGAGTGGCTTCATTAAAAGCCTTTTCTAACTCATCCACGGGTCTTCTGAGTATTTCTGCCACATATTTTCCACCAAAACGACCAAAAAATCCATCGTCACTCATTATTAAACTCCTTAAAAAACAATTCTAATTTTTCTTTAGATTTCACTCCATTTTCAGATTCGATCGAGCTAGACAAATCCACTAGTTCTGGATTAAAATCTCTAATGATACTTCTAATGTTTTGGGGTGAAACTCCTCCAGCTATCCATAAAGGGGCGTGTTTTTTTGCCTCTAAAACTAGCTCCACAGGGATAGAATCTCCAGTGCCGCCCAACGCTTTTTCACTTTTAGCATCAATAAGCACCCTTGGTTCTCCTTTGCCCAAATAATCTCTTAAGTTTTCAATATCTTTTTCACTTCCCAAACGAATAGCACCGTATCGAGGGCACACATTGGCATCTAATAAAGAAGGGAGCAGAGAATCATGGACTTGAATGGCATCTAAAAGTCCCTGATGAATCCCCAAAAGAGCCTCTTTTCCAAGAGAAGACTCTAAATCTGTGACCACACCCACTCGAAGTACTTTCAAGCCTTTATTGTCTAGGGCCTCTTGAATCAAAGAAAGGTTTTTTAAATCAGTTTTCCTAGGGCTTTCTGCAAAAACAAAACCTAAAAGATCAGCACCAAGTTGAGCCGCCAATAGAGCATCTTCGACTCTAGTAATTCCACAAATTTTAACTAAACAAGCTTTATTTTCTTGCTTTTTAAGCTCTCTTCTTTGTGCAATTTTTTTCCAAAAATCACCTAATTTATTTGCAGAAGCGTTTTCAAAAGCCTTCACAATAGGTTGGGCTTTATCAGGAGATTTAGCCACAGATTCACCCACCAAAATCCCTTTAAAACCAAGCATTTTAGCAAAGGCAGCATCTTCTGGGCTATGAATTCCAGATTCAAAAACAGCTTGCGCGGGGAGTTTTTCTTGAAGAGCCGCAGGGATCAAAGCGTCCATTTTGAATGATTTTAAATCTCTAGAATTGACTCCAGCCACTACAGAAACTTCTTGGAGCACTCTTTTTAACTTTTCAAAATCCTCTACACTCCTCACTTCTAAAAATGGAGTCATAGAATACGAGTGAATTTTTTTTGCCAAAGTCACCAACAAATCTACATCTAAAATTCGAGCAATCAAAAGCACCGCATCGGCACCACACAAATAAGAAACCTCAACTTCATCTTCTTGTAAAATAAAATCTTTCCTTAAAATAGAGCAATGCTCCACAGTATTTGAAACTGCCATCAAGTCGTTTAATGAACCTTTAAAAAAGTGAGATTCCGTTAAAACAGAAATTGCTTTAGCACCCGCATTGGCATAAGTTTTGGCTAAAACTTCTGGAATCAAATCCGGGGCGATATCTCCTTTAGAAGGAGAAGCCCTTTTTATCTCAAAGATACAAGAATCGGAGTCTAAAAATGGGACCACTTGACGAGTCCTTTTCAAAGGAATTTCAAAACCGAGTGAAGCTCCCAAACGATTCAAATCAGCTTGTCTTCTCTCTACAATCTCTTGTAAAATGTTTTTTTTACTCATACAAAAGCCTTTATTTCTTCTAACTTTTTAACCACAGAACCATCTTGCAAGGCTTTTAATGCCATTTGATAAGCTTCGAGTAAAGTATTTGCCTTTTGACTAATATACAAAGCGGCACCGGCATTTAGAGCACAAGAATAAAGGATACCCGCCTTCCCTTTTCCATGAAGCAAGTCCATCGCTAGCAAAGCGTTTTCTTTACTGGAACCACCGTCCAAATCATCGGGGTGACAGTCTGGCACACCAAAATCTCGAGGATGAATTTGGTATTCTTTTTTTTGATTCCACTCATCGATTTCTACAATATGACTTGGTGCATACGGAGAAATTTCGTCGAAACCATCTTCACTCACCACCACCATCACTCTTTTAGAGCCAAGCATTTTAGAAGCCTCTGCCACGGGGTGCAATAAGTCTTTAGAATAAACACCGAGCATCTGATAAACAGCACCAGCGGGATTAGATAGTGGTCCAATCAAATTCATAATGGTTTTGATCCCCATCACATTTCTAACAGGAGCAGCAAATCGCATGGCACTATGATAAACTGGAGCAAACAAAAATGCAAAATTCGTCTCTTGGATCATACGAACCGCAGTTTCTGGACTAATATCGATTTTAATTCCTAAATTCTCATAAAAATCTGCCGAACCAGACTGACTAGAAACAGCCCTGTTTCCATGCTTAGCAATAGGGAGTCCACAAGCAGCAGCCACCAGAGCAGACATAGAACTTATATTAAAACTCCCTTTACTATCTCCACCAGTACCCACAATATCGGTTAGCTCTTTGTTTTTAATAGGCAAAGGGGTCTTTTTTCGATACAAGACCGAAGCACAACCGGCAATTTCAGAAGCAGCTGGTCCTTTCGCTGTAATAGCAGTTAAAATCGCACTCATTTGCCTCTCATCTAAAACACCTTCGGTCAAATCTTCCATAAAAAGTTCTGCAGTTTTTTGGTCTAGGCTTTTACCAGAGGTCAAATCATTTAAAATTTCTTTCACAGGCAAAGCATCCAAGCGATAATTCAAAAAAGCTTTAAAAAACGCCTCTGAATCTGGGGCAGCAATTGACTCGGGGTGAAATTGTACCCCCTCTATAGGCAAAGACTGGTGTCGAATCCCCATAATATCCCCATCTTCAGCCCTCGCTGTAATCTCAAAATCCGCAGGAAGAGAAGCCTCGTCCACTACCAAACTATGATACCTAGTGAAAACACTTTTAGCCCCAATGGTTCTAAAAAGTCCCTTAGCATCTAGAGCAATTTCTTCTGCAATACCGTGTTTAATAAACTTAGCTTGAACAATAGAAGCCCCAAAAGCTTGAGCAATACTTTGGTGTCCCAAACAAATACCAAGAATAGGGATTTTAGACGCAAAATAGCGAATCGCTTCCATAGAAACACCAGCGTTTTCTGGCTTACCAGGGCCAGGAGACACAATCAAGCGACTAGGATTTAAGTCTATAATATCTTGCAAACTATATTCTTTACTCCGAAGCACTCGAATCTCTTCGCTTGTCAATCGAGCAATCGCTTGCACCACATTATAAGTAAAAGAATCATAATTATCAATAAGCACTATCATTTTTCGACTCCTTTTAAAACTGTGAGCATCGCCCCTAGTTTTTCATTGGTTTCTTCCCATTCTCTCTCTGGATCAGAAGCATAAACAATACCACCTCCAGCCTGCAAAACCCATCGATTTCCCTTTTTAAGCGTAGTACGGATACTAATACAAAAATCCAAATCCCCATTGGCCTTTATATAGCCCACAGCACCGGCATAAAAACCTCTTTTATTAGCTTCCAATTTAGAAAGGATTTCAATAGCATTGATTTTAGGAGCTCCACTCACAGTCCCTGCAGGAAAAACAGATCGAAGCACATCGATAGGTCGTTTATTGTTTTGCACTTTTCCATTGACATCAGACACCAAGTGGATCACATGGCTAAAAACCTCACTCTCCATATTCTTAATAAGCTTCACAGAACCAGCCTCACACACTCGGCCCAAATCATTCCTAGCCAAATCCACAAGCATCAAGTGCTCAGCCCTTTCTTTTGGATCTTTCAAAAGCTCTTTTTTTAGCACAAAATCCTCTTCCTCATCTTTACCTCTTCTACGAGTCCCTGCAATAGGGCGAATTGAGGCCACCCCATCTTGCACCTTCACAATACTTTCTGGAGAAGCACCAATCAACTGATAATCCACAAAATCCAAATAAAACAAATAAGGAGAAGGATTGATAGACCGAAGCCTACGATAAAGCTCTAAAGCCTCCACATTGGACTCCACAAAAAGCCTTCGAGAAGGAACTGCTTGAATAATATCTCCATCGACAATATGTTTTTGAAGCGTCTTCACCTTATCCAAGTATTGAAGTTTAGACTCCTCCAAATCAGTCACAATCTCAAAAGAATTTTCGGTATTAGCCTTTGCCAAATAAGAAAAATCCATATCATTCAATCTCTCTTGCACCTTTTGGATGGCCTTTTTCAAATCGATTTCATGTTCCTTATAATTTTGAGCAAAAATATGAATCGTCTCAGTAAAATGGTCAAACACCAAATACACATGGCCCACCATAAACTCGGACTCAGGAATCTCAAGCTCATCATTTTGAGCAGAAAAATGAATCGTATCGCATCGAGCAGCGAACTCATAACCCAAAAAACCAATCCCAGCAGCAGGCAAAGGAATATTTTGAGAAGGGAGCTTATTCTGAACCGCAATCTCTGCAAGAACATCTAAAATATCCAAATCAGACAACTTGGACTCCGAAACATAGCGAACTCGAACACCATCAATCACCACAAACACACCATTAGAATCTTGCAAAACTCTAAAAGCCTCATCTAACATCAAAATAGAATACCTCGCCTTTCCCTGAGAAAAGGAAGCCGACTCTAAAATCGCCTTAGCTCCTAACTTTTTTGCCAGTGAAAACGGGGTATAACTATCACCTGGAATAGAAACATAAAGATTATCGCTTCTTGTATTCATTATAGACCTTTGTTTAAAACAAAAAAGCCCCAGAAACCTGGAGCTAAAATTAGTTTGACAATAAATGCACAAAAACCAGACTCCAGTCTATGGAACCTGCCACCACCAAGTGTTATTCATGCAAAAAAATCTCATGGGAACAAAATAAATAAAAATAAAAAACTTGTCAAGCATTTTAAAATAAAAAATAAAACTCTAGTTAAAAACTCAAAAAAAAGCAAGAATACGCATCACCATCGACACCCAAGCCGCAAAAAAACAAAATTCACATAAAAACCTTCAAAACACCGAATCCAAAGAAAACAACTCTTTCATGGATGAAGTCTCAGAAGCGCCTGGCTTTTTTAAGTTGGAAGTGAGAAGTAGTTAGTGTTTGTAAATAAACAGCATTTCTGGCACGATTTTTGCAGTACATTTCGAAAACTTTCTTCCCAGCGTTTTTGGCACGATTTTTGCAAAGTTTTACCTCACATTTCAACCCGCATCCCCGCGTTTCTGGCACGATTTTTGCAAAGTTTTACCTCACATTTCAACCCGCATCCCCGCGTTTCTGGCACGATTTTTGCAAAGTTTTACCTCACATTTCAACCCGCATCCCAGCATTTCTGGCACGATTTTTGCAAAGTTTTACCTCACATTTCAAACCCGCATCCCAGTTTTTCCCTCCGCTCATTGTAATGCTCCTCCACACTTCCATCTAGCCAGGCGTGTGTGAGACTTCATTTTTATAAAATGGATATAAGTATGGAACTTGGAAGTTTTTCTGGCACAGTTTCCCATGGTTTTGTGCATCTTTGCGTTTTTGCTAATTGTTGTGGTTTTTCGTTCCTTTTAGTCTAAATTTTACAGGGCATTTTGCTGAAATATATTGTGATTGGATGACTGTTTTTTGTTTTTTTTAGCTTTTTGTTCTTTTTTAGGTTTTTCTATGTTTTTTGAGGAATATTTTCTATTTTAGTGGTGTACTTGGAGTGCCAAACTTTGGTGCTCGCTTGGGGGTGCTTTTGTTTTTGCAATTGCTGAGATTAAACCCCTTGAACCTGTGTTCGTAATGGAACCGTAGGAAAAGCATTGATTCATTTTGTTTCATTTGCCGTTTCCTGCTTCGTGCAAAGGCTTGTTTTTTGCAAAAAGGGAACTTATGTCTAAACTTATTATCGCTGATCGTTCTTTTGATTCTCGACTTTTTTTGGGAACAGGAAAGTTTAACTCTGCAGAAGCAATGCTCGATGCTATAGAGTCTTCTGAAACCGAAATGGTGACGGTGGCTCTGAAGAGAGTGGATTTGAAAGAGTCTAAGGATTCTATTTTGTCTGCCCTGAAAAACTTTAAGGGTGTGCTTTTGCCAAATACTTCTGGGGCTAGAGATGCTAAAGAGGCGGTTTTTGCTGCAGAAATGGCTCGAGAAGCTTTGGGGACTAATTGGTTGAAATTAGAAATCCACCCCGACCCTCGATGGCTTTTGCCCGATTCTATAGAAACACTTTTGGCGGCAGAAGAGTTGGTGAAAAAGGGTTTTGTGGTTTTACCTTATATTCAAGCGGACCCTGTTTTGTGTAAAAGATTAGAAGAGGTGGGTTGTGCTGCTGTGATGCCTTTGGGAGCACCCATTGGTAGCAATCAAGGGCTCAAAACTAAATCTATGCTAGAAATTATCATCGAGCAGTCTCTGGTGCCTGTGGTGATAGATGCAGGGCTTGGGGCTCCGTCGCATGCTTGTGAGGCTATGGAGATGGGAGCTTCGGCTTGTTTGGTCAATACTGCTTTTGCTGTAGCTGGAAACCCAAAAATCATGGGCAAAGCTTTTAAAATGGCGGTGCATGCGGGTAGAATTGCTTATACTTCTGGGCTTCCTGCTGTGCAAACACAGGCTGAAGCTTCTAGTCCTCTCACTGCTTTTTTGGATTAAACCATGACTTTTAATGAATGGCACGCACAATTTGAATGGGAACAGATTCAAGATAAAATTCAATGCAAGACAGAAGTGGATGTTCAAAGGGCTTTAGCTAAAACGGGAAACTTAGATTTAGAAGATTTTGCGGCATTGATTTCTGAGGCTGCAATCCCATATTTAGAGACAATGGCTCAAAAAAGTAGGGCCATTACTTTAAAACGATTTGGCCGCACCATGCAAATGTACTTGCCTTTGTATTTGTCTAATGAGTGTTCTAATGCCTGTACTTATTGTGGATTTAGTTATTTAAACAAAGATATTCACAGGCTTACTTTAAATAAAGAACAACTTTTATCCGAAATTCAAGTGATCAAACAATGGCCATATGAGCATATTTTACTTTTGACTGGAGAAGATGCTAAAAACGCGGGTTTTGAATATTTGCGTGAAGCAGTGCAAATTTGTAAGGAGCATTTTAAACATATTTCTATAGAAGTGCAGCCTATGGACACCGAAGAATATAAAATTCTGGCCAAAGAAGGAGTGTCGGCGGTGATGGTTTATCAAGAGACCTACCATCAAAAAAATTATAAAAAATACCACACTTCGGGTAAAAAAAGTGTGTTTTCTTATCGATTAGAGGCTCCAGAACGGATTTGTGAGGCGGGGCTTCGAAAGGTGGGCTTAGGTTGTTTAATAGGTTTAGAAGACTGGAGAGCTGATAGTTTTTTTACGGCAATGCACTTGAGATTTTTAGAGAAAAAATACTGGCGTACTCGTTTTTCTATCTCATTGCCCAGATTAAGACCCCATGCAGGGCTTCAAGATCAAAAAAACTTCCAGACCGATAAAGAGCTTTTTCAATTGATATGTGCCTACAGGCTTTTTGATCCAGATGTCGAAATTTCTTTGAGTACTCGTGAGAGTCCTGTTTTTAGAGACAATGCGGTGAAAGTGGCTGTGACTAGTCTTTCGGCGGGGTCTAGAACCGATCCTGGAGGTTATAGCCTATCCAAAGAGGAATTGCCTCAATTTATGGTCAACGACGATCGATCCCCAGAAGAGGTTGCTTCTATGTTGATAAAAGAGGGCTATGAACCTGTTTGGAAAGATTGGGACCCTGTCTTAGATGCTTTTTAGTTAGACTTTTTGATAAGCTATAGAGAGTAAATGCTTTATGAACTGTTTTATGTAAGTCCTTGTATGTTCTAGACTTATGAGAATGCGTTCATAAATGTTCTTGATGATTGCCTACTATGAGCACCTTATGGTCAACGACGACTGATCCCCAGAAGAGGTGGCTTCTATGTTGATGAAAGAGGGTTGTGAAGCTGTTTGGAAAGAGTGGGAACCTGTCTTAGATGCTTTTTAGTTAGACTTTTTGATGAGTTTTAGAGTGTAAATGCTTTGCGAGCTCTTATGTGTAAGTCCTTGTGTGTTCTAGACTTATGGGTTTGAACTCATATATATATTGGGTGACTGCCTGCTATGAGCACCTTAATACTCGGCCGATTCTTAAGATAGTAGTTCTTTTGATACCGTTGAGACGACAGATTTTATCGATGCTGGTGCCGTATTTTCGAGCGATTTTACTCAGGGTATCTCCTGGCCTAATACGATGATATCGGTGTTTGGCAAGCTCAGTTTCTATGCTTTTGATTTCTGAACGAATATCTTCTAGCGAAAGCACTAAAGAATCAGAGATCATTTGATTGTTTTCAAAGTCAAAAAAGTAAATAGGGTTTACCGCTTTGCCTTCGATACGAGTTTCAAAATGAAGGTGAGATCCAGTGGAACGGCCAGAATTGCCTCCCAGTCCTATGACTTCGCCAGCAAGGACTTCTTGCCCTACTTTGACTAATTTTTTAGAAAGATGAGCATAAACTGTAGTGGAGATGACTTGTCCTTCGTGTTCTATAAAGATAAAATGCCCATAGCCTCGCCTTTCGTAGCTCACTCTAGAAACCACCCCAGAAAAAGCGGCTCGGATAGTGTCTCCGATAGCGACTTTCACATCGATTCCTTTGTGCATGCGATACCGGCGAATCCCATATGGAGAGGTGATTCTTGGGGTCTCGCATGGCATGTGTGCTTCGTTTAGATTCAAGGTCACTGTATCTGGAAGTAGGGGAGCTGTGGCTAAAGAATCATCAAATAAATCTTCTAAAATAACTCCCGAAGAGTCTTCTTCTGTAGAATCAGTTTCTAAGGCAAGGATGCTTTCACTGTGGCTTGTTGCTTTCTCTTTTTCTGTATAATCAGTGGATTTTGAAGTGAGTTTCTTTTTAGTGTTTTCTGGTTTATTGGGTACAGAGATAGCTAATTTTGATTTTTTAGGGCTATAAACATGGTTTTTGTCTTTTGCGAAAAGGGGGGCGTTGAGAAAAATACATAAGGCAAGCAAAATGCGATGGATGAATTTCATAAGCTAATACTGCAATCAATTAGAGTTAAAAAAAAAGATTTATCCACTAAAGATAATCAAAAAATCATAAAAGTTAAATAATAAGTCGTAGCATCCTAAAAATATGAAAAATATAAGTTCTAAATATTAAAAGACCATGAAATTTCTTCATGGTCTTTTGGAAATGCTTTTATGAGAATCGTTTCTTTATTTTTTGAAAGAAACTTTTTTCTTCGATTTCTTCTTCATCTTTTCTTAGAGCTGCTATTTCTTGATAGAGCTGCTTTTCTTTTGAAGAAGGATTTTGTGGGATATCAGCTTGGATTTTAACAAACAAACTTCCACGACCGCCACGACCATGCAGTGCGTTAAGGCCTTGCTCTTTGAGTCTTAAAATACTACCAACTTGAGTACCAGAGGTGATTTTAATGTTAATTTCGTTGCCATCTAAAGTTGGAATCCTCTGGGTGCCACCCAATACCAAGCGATGGATAGGCACTTTGATTTCACAGTGTAAATCATTGCCTTCTCGAGAGTAAAAATCATCTTGTTTTTCGCTGATGACTACTAATAAATCTCCAGAAGCGCCTCCTCTGGGTCCAGCGTGCCCTTCTCCTCGCATATTAATGTATTGGCCTTCGGCCACACCTGCAGGGATTTTGATAGAGATGGTGTCTTCTTTGAGTACTCGGCCATTCCCATGACATACAGAACAAGGCGTTTGAATGGTTTCTCCCATACCGTTACAAGTAGGGCAAACTGACTCACTGACCATTTGAAAAAAGGATTGAGTCACTCGTCGAACGCGTCCTGTTCCACTACAAGTTCCACAAGTGCTTAAGCCGGTACCACCTTTAGCATTACAAGAAGTACACGGGATGTAGCGTTTAATGCGGACTTTTTTGGTCACACCATCTAAAATTTCTTTATAGGATAGGGCTACTTTGATTTGCAAGTCTTGCCCACGAGGAGGGCCTGCTTTTTGAGGGCTTCTTCCACTATTAAAGCCAAAACCTCCACCAAAGATATCGCCAAATTGACTGAATATGTCTTCAAATGAAAAGCCACCGCCTCCAAAACCTGCCGCACCTGGTGCATCGTGACCAAAGCGATCGTATTGGCTTCGTTTTTCTTTATTAGAAAGCACATCAAAAGCTTCAGCAGCTTCTTTAAACTTTTCTTCTGCTTCTTTGTCCCCGGGGTTTTTGTCGGGATGGTATTTTATTGCGAGTTTTTTGTAAGCGCGTTTAAGCTCTTCGTCGCTTGCGTCTTTGGCGACTCCTAGAACTTCGTAATAATCGCGTTTTGTTGCCATAATAAAGTCTCGTTATAATATTCGATTTGTTAAAAAAACTAGCCTTTTAAAATAAAAGGCTAGTGAGAAGTAATTTAGTAATCCTTTAGATAAAAGTGATGCTTAGCTTTTCTAAAGGATAGATATTTGTTTTATTTTTTATCATCTTCATCGACAACTTCGTATTCTGCATCAATAGGCCCTTCATCGTTAGGAGAGTCTGGGTTTGCAGAAGTAGCTGCGTCGGCTTCTGGAGAAGCAGATTCGGCACCCGAAGCGGCTTGAGCCATGCTACCGAGCATGTTTTGAAGTTTATCAATGGAAGCCTGAATTTCTTCTTTAGAATTGCTATCTTTTTTATCTTTAATTTCTTGGATAGCTGCTTCTAGTTGAGATTTGGTGTCTGCAGGGATTTTATCGCCAGCATCGTTAATTTGGTTTTCTGCTTGGTAAGCCAATTGTTCTGCTTGGTTTTTAAGATCAATCAGCTCACGAGCTTCCTTATCTTTTTGGGCATTGGCTTCGGCTTCTTTGACCATGCGATCGACTTCTTCGTCGGAAAGCCCGCTAGAAGAGGTGATTTTTATGGATTGTTCTTTGCCTGTAGCCTTATCTTTGGCACTCACTTGAACAATACCATTGGCATCAATGTCAAAAGTCACTTCAATTTGAGGCTCACCTCTGCGTTTTGGAGGGATGTCTTGCAAATCAAAACGACCCAAAGTACGGTTGTCTCTGGCGAACTCTCGTTCTCCTTGAAGCACATGAATGGTCACCGCTGGTTGGTTGTCTTCGGCAGTGGAGAATACCTGGCTTTTTTTGGTAGGCACAGTAGTGTTTCTCTCGATCAAACGAGTCATCACACCGCCAAGAGTTTCGATTCCAAGAGAAAGGGGAGTCACATCCAAAAGGAGGACATCTTTCACAGCAGAATCACCAGAAAGTACAGCACCTTGCACAGCAGCACCCACCGCCACCACTTCGTCAGGGTTTACTCCTTTGTGAGGTTCTTTTCCAAAATATTTTTTAACTGCTTCTTGAACTGCAGGAATACGAGTAGAACCTCCAACAAGGATCACCTCGTCGATTTCAGAGAGAGAAAGGCCAGAGTCTGCCACGCATTTACGACATGGTTCAATAGACCTTTCGACCAAATTCGCTGTCAACTGATCAAATTTTGCACGAGTCAGTGTTAAGTCCAAGTGTTTTGGGCCTGTAGCATCGGCTGTGACAAAGGGTAGATTAATCGAAGTAGTGGTGGTTGCAGACAAGTCTATTTTAGCTTTTTCTGCGGCATCTTTTAATCTTTGTAAAGCCATTTTATCTTTTTTAAGGTCTATACCTGGATTGTCTTTTTTAAATTCATCGTTAATCCAATCGATAATCACTTCATCAAAGTTATCGCCACCAAGCATGGTATCACCATTGGTAGCCTTTACTGTGAACACACCGTCGTCGATTTCTAAAATAGAAATATCAAAAGTACCGCCACCAAGGTCGTAAACAGCCACTTTTTCACTTTTTTTAGAATCCAAACCATAAGCTAAAGCTGCAGCAGTAGGTTCGTTTACAATTCGAAGGACCTCTAGTCCAGCAATTTTACCTGCGTCTTTGGTGGCTTGCCTTTGAGAATCGTTAAAGTAAGCTGGAACTGTGATCACAGCTTGACTTATAGATTGACCAAGGTATTCTTCTGCTACTTTTTTCATGTTTTGTAGAATAATGGCAGAAATTTCGGGTGGTGCGTATTCTTTGCTATCAACTTTGACTCGAACAGGATTGGATCCACTGCCCACTAATTTGTATGGCATGTTCTTTTCACTTTCAGAACATTCACTTGCAGTGCGGCCCATAAAGCGTTTGATAGAATAAATTGTTTTTTCTGGGTTAGTGATGGCTTGTCTTTTTGCAACATGCCCCACTAAAGTTTCGTTTTCTTTACCAAAAGCAACCACAGAAGGGGTAGTTCTAAAACCTTCGGCGTTTGCAATCACCACTGGCTTACCGCCTTCCATTACAGAAACGCAGCTGTTGGTGGTACCTAAGTCTATTCCAATAATTTTACTCATAATAAGAGTCTCCTCATTAAATTCTTTTACTAAAGCAGTAGCAAAATGTATGCCAATCAAAAAAATGGCTTTTTAGTTAAAATTGAAGCGTTTTTAGATGTGTTGATTCATTTTGAAACGCTTTGATGTTTTTATTCTTTACCTGCAGATACAATGACCTTGGCAGTTTTAATAATTTTATGTTTTAATTTATATCCTTTTTGAAAAACCTCGATCACCGTATTTTCATCATATTTATCTGAAGCTTGTTTCATCAAGGCTTCTTGACAAGAAGGATCAAAAGGTTCACCATATGGGTTGATTTGCTCTAGCCCAGCATCTTCTAGGGTTTTCTTGAACTGATCGTGAATCAAATCCATGCCTTTAGCAAAAGCCTCTATATCATTGCCGCGGTTTTCTGGAAGAGCGGCCCTTTCAAAATTGTCCAAGACTTCGGAGAGTTTTTCTAAAAGTTTTGCATTTGCTGTTTCAATTATATCTAGCTGTTCTTTTGCAGTTCGTCTTCGATAATTATCAAACTCTGCCATTAAACGCAAATAACGATCATTAGCAGCATGAAGAGAATTTTGTAGTTCTTCTAATCCAGCCTCTTCGTTATTTTCTTCTAAAAGCTCAGAAATGTCATTTTCTTCTGTATTTATCTCTTCATTCTTTACATCATTGGACTCCTCTTGTGGGTTTTCTTGTTTTTTTTCTATGCCATCATTTGGAGCACTTGCATTTTGGCTATTGTGTTTTTTATCGTTTTCAGAAGCGGTCATTTTAATTCCTTAAAATCAAAAATTTAAAATTTCTTCAATAGCATTTTGAAGATTTATTCCTTATATAGCAAAAAGCATGCCTATTTTTAGGGAGCTATATATGGATTAAATAAAACTAAATTTAAGCTTTTTGAACTAAATGCATAGATTTGGTTTCAAAATGAAACAAACTAAACTTCGTTAGTGCTTCAAAAAAGATACAAGGCTTTCTATTCACTGGAGGCATTCAGGAGCATTGTTAAAATTAAATTCAAAAAAAATAAACTTAAATTTTTAATGATTTGGATCG
>JAAYJH010000010.1 GCA_012523035.1 Fibrobacter sp. | reverse complement strand
CCTGCTAGAAAGCACACGTCAGTTTACACAGGTATATAATGCAACGATTGACTGGAATATCGCTGAACCCGATACGTTGTTGGAATCAGAAACATTTACCACAATCACGGCTTATGATGCATTAAATAGAGCCATAAGCATCAAGACCCCGCACAACGCCAATATTCCAGCTAGTGAAGTATTGCCAAGTTACAATGAAGCAAGCCTTCTTGAAAGAGTCGATGTCAAACTACGTGGAGCAACAACTTCAACGAATTTTGTAAATAACATCGACTACAACGCCAAAGGGCAACGAGAACGCATTCGGTATGGTAATGGTTCAACCACAGGTTACACTTACGATGAAAAGACATTCCGCTTAAGACGTCTTTTAACTACACGCAACAACGGAGCCGATACACTTCAAGATCTAAATTACACCTATGACCCTGTAGGCAATATCACTCAAATTGACGACAACGCCCAACAAACGATCTACTTCAATGGCAGTGTCGTAAGCCCCAGTCAGAAGTTTGAATATGACGCCTTGTATAAATTAATGAAGGCGACGGGCAGAGAACATGTTTCAATCAATGCGAGTAGCGAACCTGAAGCAGAAGGCTACAACCAGGCGCAAATTAGCCCGCAGGACGGCAGTGCTATGCGAAATTACACCCGCGAATGGCAATACGATGAGGTCGGGAACATTCTGGAGATGAAAGTGGGAAGTCTTTTAAAAATATGAAGAAAAATTTTGCAAATGGTGATTTATAATGACGATTGTCTGTGTAAGAAGTCTAAAAAAGAAAAAGCCAGGCGTTTCTGAGACTTCATCATACTGAAAATACTTGTTTTTAGGCAACAAAAGGGGAGTTTGTGTGCAAACAACGATTTTTTTTGTGAGTAGTCCTTTACACACAAGCTCAAAAGAATTATATTTTGCGTGTGATTTTTTAAGTCGTCGATTGAATACAAGTGATTTGCTTAAAATGTCTATGAATTTTGAATTAAATAAGAGGTAAAAAATGGCAACAGTGATTCGTCTTTCTCGTTTTGGTAAGCGTCACCATTCTGTTTATCGTGTTGTGGTTATTGATAGCCGCAAAGCACGAGACGGTCAATTTATTGAACAAGTGGGTTTTTATAATCCCAATTTAAAAGAACCCGATATTCGTTTTGATCAAGAAAAGGTGTTGAAATGGTTGGGAGTGGGTGCAAAACCTTCTTATACTGTGAATTCACTTCTCCGTAGCCAAGGGATCATGGATTTGTTCCATGCACAAAAGGCAAAACGATCTATCGAAGGCTTAGAAGCCCAAGTTCGACCTACCAAGGTGAAAGCAAAAGCCTTGAGTGTCAAAGCTAAAGCTAAATTAGAAGCCGAGAAAGCAGCCAAAGAGAGCGAAGCACAAGCTAAATTAGAAGCCGAAAAAGCCGCCAAAGAGAGCGAAGCTAAAGTCGAAGAATCGGCCGAAACTTCTGAGTCTGCAGAGTAATTTTGAAGCTCGAGTGGGTCATCCCATTTTAGAAAATCACATTTTAATATGAACGAATTTGTTGTAATTGGTAAACTCAGAGCTCCTTTTGGGCTTAAAGGTTTTATTAAATGCACTCCATTGACTCATGATATGGAACGAATTTTTTTATTGAAAAATGTGTTTTTAAAAGGAAGTGAGCAAGCTTTGAACATTGAAGAGGCTTTGATTCAAAATGATGCTTGGTTGTTAAAGTTTAAAGACTTTGATGATCCAGAATCATTGATAGATTTGACGAATCAAGAGATTTGTGTGCCTAGTTCTGAGCGCTTAGAGGCTCCAGATGGTATGATTTATTTTTCTGATGCCCCCGGCTATCAAGTTTGTCTTGAAGATATGTCGGTGATAGGCGAGGTCATAGAATTGATTGATTATCCATCGGTCAATGCTTTTCATATCCAAGTGAGTGCATCTTTTACTGGTTCTAAAGAAAAGAAGTTATTGGTCCCTTGGGTGGCAGACGCTGTTTTAAAAGTAGATTCTCAACATCGAATGCTGATTTTGTATGCACACTTTTTAAATGGTTTAATGGAAAAGGACCCGCTAGAATGAAAATCCAGTGTATTACACTTTTTCCAGAAATGTTTGGACCTATGGAACATTCTATTATGGGTAGAGCCCAACAAAAAGCACTGTTTTCTTTTGAAACTATTCCGTTGAGAAATTTTGCTATTAATGAGTATGGACAGGTGGATGATTCTCCTTATGGAGGCGAACCGGGGATGGTGCTTCGACCAGAGCCTTTGGTTCGAGCCATCCGCCATACTAAAGTCAAAGAAAATGCAGGCAAAGTGATTTATTTGACTCCTGATGGTGTCCCTCTGGATCATGAATTAGTCTTGTCTTTATCTAAAGAAAAACACTTGGTCCTTGTGTGTGGACACTATAAAGGAATCGACGAAAGGGTTAGAGAATCAGAAGTGGATTTAGAGATTTCTATAGGTGACTTTGTGGTGAGCGGTGGTGAACTGCCGGCGATGCTACTCAGCGATGCTATAGTTCGACTCCTTCCTGGTGTACTTGGAAATTCAGCTTCAGCAGAAACAGATTCTTTTGTTAATAACACTTTAGGGTGGCCGGTTTATACGCGCCCCGAAGTTTTTGAAGGTAAAAAAGTCCCCGAAATTTTGCTTTCGGGCAATCATCATAAGATTTTAGAGTGGAAAAAGGCGAAATCCTTAAAAAGAACGCAAGAAAGACGCCCTGACATCTTTTCAAAATTAAAAACAGATACTAAATTTGGAATTAAATAAACGAGGTCGTATTATGTCCATTAATATAGAAAGTATTCACCAAGAAAACATTAAAACCGATTTGCCAGACTTTCGTGCTGGAGACTCTGTAACAGTGAATGTAAAAGTGGTAGAAGGCTCCAAAGAACGCATCCAGCCTTTCAAAGGCGTGGTCATTCAAAAGAAAAACACAGGTATTTCTACAACTTTAACTGTTCGTAAAATTTCTGGTGGTGTTTCTGTTGAACGCATTTTTCCATTGCATAGCCCCAACATTGAGTCTATCGAAGTGGATCGTCCAGGTAAAGTGAGACAAGCTCGTATTTATTATATGCGTGAGCTTCGTGGTAAAGCAGCACGAATTAAAGAGCGTAAGGTTTAATTAGGACTTTTATGAAAAAGCGAATCCCGCCCGTGCAAAAGTGCGTTCAGGCGGGTTTTGTAGTTTATAGTCCAGAAACCCCCATTAAGCAATTACTCATAGTAGAAGAAGGCTGTTTGGGAGCTTTTCAGTGTGAATCTAGGTCGCACAAAGCTGTATTTGAACTTAGAAAAGGCGATATGATTGGAGTGGCATCTTTGTTAGAAAAAGAGGCCATTCCTTGGAAAATTATAGCTTTAGAAGAGTCTAAGTATTGTGTTGTCAACGAAGAAAGCATGGAGTCACAGCTGTCTTTTGTACCAGTGTGGTTGGTAGCTTTAATCAAGTCTCTTTCTATGCGGACTCGTGAGCTTAAAAGCTTAAAAAAGAAAACACCCGCTCCACATTTATTGCATAGTTTGACCCTTTATTTGTTTCATCAAAAACAAGAAGCTTTAGAATTAGATCGCGTTCTCAAAGAATTTTCTTTTTTGACTCGAGCCACTGCTACAGTCACGCTTCAAGCTTTAAGGTATCTAGAAAACAAAGGTTTTTTAAAATTAAAAAAGCAAAGCGAGTCTCAATCCACTCATATTGTTTTTCCTGAGCCTTTAATCACTGCGGTTTTGTTGGACTTTTGGGACGCAAAACAAAGTAAAAATCAATTTTTTCCTTTTCAACTCTCTGACACAGAGCTCTCTTGTTTAGAATCTTTTTTAAAATCTCCAGTAGATTTTCCGATGGAATCGGCAGGTTACTTACAGTGGCTTCAAGATTTAACCCCAAGCATTAGTGTCAAAGAATGGATTCATTTCCAGAGTTTAGGTCTTTTTTTTCAAAAAGAAGATGGGACTTTTCAAGCTGATTTTTACAAAATAGAAAAAGCTCTTTTGGCAATCCGTCATGCTCCTTCCCTACGAAAAATAATCTTATGAAATTAAATAAAGGTGAATATTTATTTAAAGAAGGTGATTTTAACAATCGCTTGTATGTGCTTCAAAAAGGCCTTTTGAAGGCTCATCGATTAGAATTTGGTAAAACGAGAGAAGTTGAAACTTATTTGCCAGGTTCCTTGATTGCCGAAGAGACTTTACTGGAAGGAAAAAGGCTTTTGTATTCAGTCCAAGCCTCTGTGGATTCTGAACTTTATGCACTAGACTCAAAAAATTTACAAAAAGTGCTTGCCAAAGAACCAAAATGGTTTTCTTCTTTAATAAGATTTTTGTTCAATCGCTATGATGAAACGATAATAGTTACAGAGCAATATGAGTTTATACGAGCTTTGCCTGCTGTGCTGTATCTTTTGGCAAATCTTGAAGAAGAGTTTGTAGATATTAAACAATTCAGTCAAAAACTTTATACCTTGAACGGAGTTTCTTTAGAAAACACTCAAGAGCTCCTTTCACTTATGGAGTCTTTTGGGCTCATTCAAATAAAAGAGTCAGTCATTCTTAAAAAAAAGACGAAATTGATCGCTATGTTGTATGAGGCACTGCTTTTTAGAGCCATTCATAAAGATATTTCAAAGCACATACTTTCTATTACGGAACAACTCCTCTTGCAGTTATTTGTTGAACTGTGCAAAAAAGAAGGCTTTTGTTTTAATGAATACACGGCACTCCACCTAAAAAGTTTTGCGGAAAAAGCAAAAGAATCGAGTCTGGGTATTTCTATTCGTATAAATTCTATTTCTCCTTTGGAACAAAAACAAATTCTTTTTTATGAATCCGAGCAAGATGTGATTTATGGAGATATAGATTACATTTTACTCCTTTTAGAATTAAACTCTATTTACCCACAGCTAGATAAAATAAAAAAACTTTAAAATTTCTAAAAGACATTCTTTAATTATGGGTGCAGGGCTGTGCTTATTTTTATTGAATCTCTTGAAAACTCTACAAAAAGACTCCCTTCATAAGCGGTATTGAGGTAGGGAATTTTCAATGCCTCCAAACGGTCTGTGACTATTTTACTGGGGTGTCTAAAACGATTGTTTCTACCAGAAGAAATCAAAGCGTGTTGTGGTTTTATTGCTTCTAAAAAGCGAGTCTGACTCGAAGTTTTAGAGCCGTGGTGGCCTACTTTTAATAAATCACTTTGTATTTGAATATCGGTGTTTAATATATCTGTTTCTCCTTTTTCTGTAAGGTCTCCCGTAAGTAAAATAGAGCGACCTAAACCTTTGACATGCATGGTGATACTTTCTGTATTGGCGTCTCTACATAAGAAAGGATTAGGGTGTAAAACTTTCATTTCAAAGTACTCTTTTTTTTGAAAAATAAAGCGAGGGATTTCTTCACGAATGACATCGCCTCGTTTTAAGTCTTTCACTAAAACTTCCTGATCCAAGGCCGAAGCCACCGTTTCTTGCCATTCTTTTTTGTCTTCTATTCTAGAGCATTCACTCATCCAAAGGGCTTTGACAGGGAACATCTTCAATAAAAGACTCGCACCGCCATAGTGATCTGCATCTCCGTGTGTGATAATGAGGGCTTCGATTTCTTGGATGCCTTGATTTCTTAGATAAGGGATTATTTTTTCTGTGGCGGGATTTCTTTTTTGTAAGACTCCAGCGTCGATGATATAAGTCCTTTTAGAAGGTGTTTGTAAAACAATACACTCTGCTTGCCCTACATCTAATACTGTGATTTTCCAAGAAGGATTTAGTTTATGCAGAGCTGAATTAGAGAAAAATGACACACTAGCGATTAAACATAAAATTAAAAAGCACCACCTTGCTGATTTATTTTTCCAAATGGCAGGGCTTAAAATGAGCAACACACTAAACAAGCACAAAGTAGGGGTAGAATATGGCCCCACAGTCACAGATGCGTTCGGAGAATCAGAAAGGATTTGAGTTAAATACGAAGCCAGTCTTAAAAAAAATGTAGAAGTTTCTACAAGAGGGGCTTCTATATAAGAAATAGGAAGCAACAAAGCAAAAAGACCTGCTTGCATAGCAAAAGCAATCAAGGGCACAATAATTAAATTACCAAGCCAAGCAATAGGAGAAAGAGTTTGAAAATGATATATCAAAAAAGGAGCTGTAAAAACGGTGGCACAAAGGGTGACAAAAGAAGGTTCTATAAGGTGTGTTTTTAATGATTTAAATAAAAAATTTTTAAAGTTTATTTTTTGAATTAATTTCAAAGATTGGCCTATAATAATACCCGCAGTTGCAGCGGCAGAAAGTTGAAATCCGGGGTTCCAAAGCTCATCTGGATTGATAAACACAAGGATGAGCAGAGCAAAACCTAGACTGTTTAGAGCATCGGCTTTTTTATTAAAAAAACTACCCGATTGCACCACAATAAACATTAAAACAGCTCTAGAAACTGCAGGTGATGCACCCGTGACCGGGATATACACAAGCAAAAGAATAAAGGCGATGAGTTTTGCACTCAAGTGAGAAAGTCTAAAGGCTTTTAAAATTAAAAGGAGTATTTCCGATAAAAGCACCACATGAAAGCCACTAATCGCAAGCACATGCACTAAGCCTGTTCGTCTAAAATTGTTTTGCAAAGTTTCTGGGATACCAGAGCGATCTCCAGCCAGCAAGCCCAAAAGCATGCCTGCTTCTGCGGGACTAGCATAAGCTCTCAATCGAGACAACATCCATTTTTTAAAAGTATAAAAATAATATTCTGGAGTTTTTTTAGAACACAATATTTTAAAATCTTTTAATTCTCCATAAGCATTCAATTTTTGACTTTTTAACCAGCTTTTAGTATCAAAAGTCCCAGGGATTGTGGGAGGATGGATACTATACCATTTGGCAAAGTATTCTATGGAATCCCCTGGCATAGGGGGAGGGCTGTCATTGTTTTTGTGTGTGAGTCTATAGACAGCGTTTTTATCTTGAAGGATCACCGCAATCCCGTTATTTCTAGGCAATAGGCTTTTTACAAGGGCTTTTCCATTGTCTTTGGAGGGGATATAAACCGGTCTCTCGCTCTTATTTTGATGAAATTGCAGACTAAGGTATGCAAAAACCAAAAGGAAAAGCATTGTTTTTTTAGTGTTTTTAGAAAAACGAAGCAATGTTAAAAAAAACACTAAGGCCAAAGCCAGGCCATAAAAAAAATATTCATCCATGATATAAAGAGCCGAGACACCAATAAATGCCGATAAAGCCTCTCTTTTTATTAAAGGATAAAACAATGAATTTAAATATTTCTCTTCTTGCATTTTCTCACTTATAACTTAGATTAAGGGTGTGTGTGTTCACTTGAATGCCATAGTTTTCTGTACCAATATCTATTAAACGAACAATGGGCTATAATGTTTAGATTTTTTTTTCTTTTAAGCTTTTTCTTCTTTTTTCAAGCTTGTAGCGACATAGAAAAAGAGGTGACGCTGTTCCCAGACAATGGACTTGCCTTTATGTTTTATCCCAACGATAAAGCAAAAAACGATTCCGTAGCGGCAAACCTAGCCTATGGTGCAGCTTTCACTGTGCATCCTCAAGCTTATTACACACTTTCTATGGATTCAGACCCCATTTTACCTGCTCCAATTTTGCAGTTGCATCGTGTATTGCTAAGCACGGGAGAAGATAATAAAGTAAATTATACCACTCGCAAAATACGCCATCTCAAAGCCAAAAAAATCAAAGATCGTTGGGAGTATTCGTTTCAGGCAGAAGAATCCGAATCCGCTATTTGGGCCACCACTTTGCTAGGGGAAAATGGAGACAATTATTCTGGAAAAATCAAAAACTTTCTTTTTGAAGGCGAGGGTTCTTTTTCTCAATCTTTCAGTTTAAATTTGATTGTAGTCGGAGACTTTCAAAGCACCACAGATGGCTTAGATGAAAACGCCTTAGCCGACGAACTCTTAGCTGCTTTCAGAAAATTTTATGTGGGCATTCAAATAGACACCTGTTATATTCACTATGCACACCATCACCCTAGCCTAGGTAAAAAATATCCCAAAGACGAACCTTGGCTTGCAGGCAGCTCTTCGGAGGACATCATGCTCACGGAATTAGGTGGCTGGGGAAAAGGCTCTACTTTTTATGCTTTAGATTTAGTCTTAGTCCATCGTATCGATGTCGATGGTGTTTTGGGTTACTCTTCTCTTTTTTCTGCCAATCTAGGGGGTGGAGATCTTAGCACCATAGTGTTAGGGACTCATGTAAAAAATGCAAACACAGAAGAAGCCCTCACTTCAAAAAAAATAATAGAAACCGCGGTCCACGAATCGGGACATTTTTTTGGACTTCGGCACACCACTTCGACCAGCACCGATATCATGCTTTTGGGAGACGCTTCTTTAATAGAAGATGGCTTAAAAGACACTCCAGTTTGCGACTTGGTTTTAAGATATGGCAAATCAAAGGCAAAAATCATTCAAAATAGAGGTTTCTCTTGGCCTTTGCCTATTATTCCCAAAATGATCGTAAGAGCAGACAGCGAAATGGACGATTTATTTGCAGCTTGCCCCGACGCAAGCAATCTCATGTTCCCCTATGTAAATTCCAAAAAAATAGAAGGATTTTCAAAAGAACAGCTTGAAATTTTGAAAAAAAACCTAAGTTTAATAGAACATTAGTGTATATTTATGGCTCAAAAAAACACCTTTAGTGAAAAGGCCCAATTGCTAGCTTTTGTATTACAACAAGGCAAAGAATGGGACCCTCAACTCTTAAACGCTCTTCAAAACACATGGGCTCCTCTACTCCATTTGGGAAAGTTATTTCCTTTTGACCAAACATCATATTACAAAGCCGAAATGGGGCCCAACCTTTACAGAGGGGTGCTCTCTTTTTCCACTCGAATTTCTCCCGAAAAAATAGGCGAAGCAAAGCTTCAATCCAACGAACTAGAAATTGAATTTTCTAAATCGGAGACTAGAAAAGTCAACATAGACATTGCTTACATGGACTTAGATAAAGTGGTTTTACCCTCTTACAAGCGGGGACCCTTTAAAATTTACGGAGGCGAAGGCATTTGGCTAGACATGCTCCTCACCTATTCAAAGGGGAGTTTCAAGCCAACGGCGTGGGCTTTTGAAGACTTTGTTCGAAACCCCTACCAAAAAGATTTACTCCTCATCCGAGAAAAATTCAAAGCTTCTTTTTAATTTTTTTTAGGTGTCTTACCGGTTAAATCCTTTTGAATACTCGAAGTCCAGTGACTAATACAATCGCGAATATTCATGGTCAAGTAAATCCAATCTTGGTAGAAAAACCCCTAGAAAATGAATCCTAGGGATGCTTAGCTTTCTAACTTGCGTTTTCGACCAAGAAAAAGACAAGCGATGAAACTGAACAGTGAATTAAAAGATCAAATTATGGTCTTATTGGAGGGCGGACTCTTTCAAAAAGATATCGTAAATCAGCTCGGAATAAGTCCAAAAGCACTTTCAAAGGAACTAGAGTGAAATAAGGAGTCTAGAGACCACAAGCCCGAACAAGCACATATACACTTTGATTTTAATTTTTTATATTATAAGCGAGATATAAAGTTTTTAACCTTGGGTTTCAATGCAAAAACATAAGATTTTTTTATCGGCACTCGCTTTATTCGTTTTTCTTTTTTTATTGCCTTCTTGTATATACGAACCAGAAGCTTTTGAGGCAGTGACTAAAAATGAAAGCACCACTTCTAGGGCCGAATTTGGCACAGTTTATCCTGTAAATCCAGGCAAACAAATATGCAACCCCTCCATTTCGAACGATACACTTCATTATCCCGCCTCTTTATTGTGGTTGAACTTTTCGGGTACTCTAAGCTTAAAAGATGCACCCAAAGGCTACAATTTATCTCAAGTTTTGCAACACGATCGCCTCACCATTTCTGACACCGCAGGCAAGGTCTTGTGGTATGTAAAACATGATTCCATGGGGGTTCAATGCCAGTTTCAAGACCCTGAGTGGAGTACCCACCCTGATTTTATAGTGGCTCTTGCCGGTTTTGACTCTAAAAACAGCAATTCATGCAACAATATAGACTATGGAATTATGGCCATACACCTCCAAAGCAAAAAATCGATATGGTTGGCTTCAAAAAAAATCATAGAAGAAGCCTTTCCCCATTTATGGATCCATCCAGAAGCAGACCTTAGATTGGATAGCTTAGACTCAGCCCCAACTTTTCAAGATTCTGTACAAAGATTTTTTAAGAACACTCAAGTTAAATTAAGCTATGTCACAGAAGATCAAAAAATAGCATATGTCGATTACTCCAAAGACACTGTCACCCGTTACCTTCAAAAACCTACGAATAGACGCTCATGGTTTGTAAACAGTCCTTTAATATCTCCAGATGGCCTATGGATCACTTACAATCTAATGAGCAATTCCTACACCTGGGAAAATTATATACAAGAAATATCTCCACATTCAGAAGCTATTCTAGTGCCTTTTGAGGCCCCCATGCTCTCTCACGGTGCAGAGCCTCATTGGTGGCAGTTTCGAGACAAACTTTACTTGCTCTGGGCAGAGTTTCCATCGGGGAGTACCATGCTCAATAAAGCTGATTTTATGAACCCCTCGATTTACGACGCTTCTGTTGGCCGAACAGCTATGCGAGAAGTGCAATTGTTAGCAGGGAATTTACCATTAGATATGGCCGTACAATGGGGATCTGAAATCAAAGAACTGGCTAAAATCCCTATGACCGGTGGCCGTTCTCCAGATGGTCGTTTTTTAGCCACAGGCACAAACAATGGTTATCTATTACAACTCCCTTGAGGTCCAATGAAACACTGGTTTTTTATCATTTTCTTTTCTATCCTCTCTTTTATGTTCGCCTTTTGGGTGCCAATCCAACCTAGCACTCCTTGGAAATCCATAGGGGGTTGTGGAGCGGGTGGTTCTGGTGGAGGGGCTTCTGATGGCATCCAGTGGATAGGGCAAGGGGTTTCGGGAGGCCGCATCAACAGCGAAATTTTTGTAAAAAAAAGTGTGGGCCAAAACTTCTCTAGCTTTAGTTTTTCACCTCATTTTTCTATGAGACCATTGTGGCATACCGAAATTGGAATCAGCATTCCATTTAGCTCTTATCAAGGGGAAGTCCAATACCGCAGCAACCAGGTCCCTGTCGATAAAAGCACAGGAGGCTTAGGGGATTTATCTTTGGATTTTTCTAGAATCGTAGGCACCACGGGCGATGCTTCTATATCTTTGAGTTTGACTCTACCCACAGGACAATACGATATCAAACGAGGCTCCGATGCTTCTTTAGAGTTTTTGCCGGGTAGTTTTCAAAAAGGTTCAGGGCTTTATTCACTATCACTAGGTTTTGACTACACCAAAGACACCGATATGGGCATGTGGCTTTACAATATCTCTTATTCTCACCCATTTGCCATGCGATTATGGAGTGGAGAAAATGAATTTAATAAAACTTATTTTAAAAACATAGAAACAGACAATGACAAACGATTCCACTATCGCTTCAAGCATTATGGAGAAAATGATTTAGGGGCTTACACACCACCCGCCATCAATACTTCTCTGGCCTATGGCTATCGAGGGCAACGCGGTTTTGTGCATTCGTTTGGCCTTCACTTTTCTGCTCCATTAGGGGTGGCTTGGATTTCTTCAGAAAAGACGGATAGCTACGACCCTAGACCCGACCCAGACCACCAAACTTGGTCAGCTTCACTTGTTTATGGCTTAGAATTTTCAAGATCAGATTATCCCTTATATTTTGCAGTTTCATTGCCTTTGCATAGCAAAACTGGAGAAAGCAACCCAGACAATGAATACGACCCTAGCCCCATGAAAGTATGGCGAGCACCCGACTTTGAAGATTTTTTACAACAGTGGACCTTAGGATTTGGAATCAAGGCGTCCTTTTTTTAACTTTATTACCGTGAGGATTTTATGAAAACAAAAACAATTTTACTACTAATCGCTTCTTCTTTGTTGCTTTTAGCATGCACAGACAAAGGCACAGATGCCTCCGAAAAAAAAGATGCCCCTAAAGCTCAGGACTGTCAAATTCAAGCAGATGGAACCGTAAAAGTTTTAAAACCAAAGGCGGGTGAGGTGTACTCCTTGGGAGATTCTATCACGGTGCTTTTTGCCGCCAAATATGCAATGGGGGCTGGTTTTAGAGTGCTTTATCTTCCAAACGAAGACGCTAGACCCGTTGACTTAAGCACAAAAAGCGTGGGGCCAGAATCTCCTGATGGCAAAGAATGTTATAGTGTGACACTGTATTTGAATAAAGATTTAGAAACCTCTAAAAAAGCATGGATAAAAGTGCAAGACTACAATAGAGCCAGTGTCTCGGGTATCTCTGAAAACTTTGAACTCCAAAAATAAAATTGAAATACGATTTTAATGACCCATCCATTACGGTTGCCCTTGTGGGTGCTGGTGGATTCATTGGCTCACATTTATTAGAAGCCATATTAGAACGCACTCAATGGCGTATATTTGCTGTAGATTTAGACTTTCACAAAGTCCAACAGCATCTCCAAAACCATCGCATCGAATTCCTTTGTGAAGACTTAGAAGAGCCATCTGTTTTAAAAAAAATCTCTTCTTACCCTATTGTGATTCAATTAGCCGCTATTTGCACTCCTAGTCGATACAACACAGAAACGCAAAAAGTCATAGAAAGTAATTTTCTCACTCCAGCGGCTCTCGCCAAAGCTTGTGCAGACTCTGGCTCTTGGCTTCTTTATTTTTCGACTTCCGAAGTTTACGGAAAAACCTCTTCAGAAGCGCTTTTATTAGAAGAAGACCAATCAGACTTTGTTTATGGTTCTATCCATGCCAGCCGGTGGTCGTATGCAAT
This sequence comes from Fibrobacter sp., assembly GCA_012523035.1. Lineage (GTDB taxonomy): Bacteria > Fibrobacterota > Fibrobacteria > Fibrobacterales > Fibrobacteraceae > JAAYJH01. The sequence continues at coordinate 27,639 of JAAYJH010000010.1, read as the reverse complement.
AGCCAAACAACTTTCTGAACGCTACATAGCCTCTTTAGTCCATCTCTCATGGACCATCCTTCGGCCATTCAACTTTATAGGCCCACGGATGGACTTTGTGTCGGGGCTCGACGGCGAAGGGATCCCGCGAGTCTTAGCCAGTTTTTGCGGAGCACTTGTCAAAAACGAAGCTATGAAATTAGTCGATGGAGGCAAGGCACAACGATCTTTCACCTCAATTCACGATGCGATTCGTTTTATCTTTTTAGTTTTAGAAAAGCCTCATTTATCTAAACAAGAAGTTTTTAACATAGGGAATCCCGACAACGAAATTTCTATACGAGAATTATCTTTTTTAATGCAAAAAATCCATGCAGAAATCACGCACAAAAATCCAAAAGAATATAAAAGTCCCATAGAAGTGAGTGGCACAAATTACTATGGCAAAGGTTACGAAGACTCTCTAAGGCGTGTCCCTTCAATTCAAAAGTCGCAAAAATTATTAGGCTATTTGCCTACAGAACCCTTAGAAAAAACGCTAAAAGAAAGTATTTTATGGTTTATAGACCACTACACTCCCATTATCGAAAATCAAGAAACGCAGAGATAATTGGTGGATTACTTTATATTTATTCCTGCTTACAATGTAGAAAAAGAGCTTTCGCCGTTACTTTCTAGAATCCCCAGGACTGTATGGGAAAATGCAAGAATTTGTGTGATCAACGACGGTTCTCAAGACAACACTTTGTTAGAAGCGGAAGTTTTTGAAGCGCCTGGCTTGAATTATCAGATACACACTTTTTCTAAAAATAAAGGTTATGGTGCTGTGGTCAAAAAAGGGCTTCAAATGGGCTTAGAATCAAAAGCAAAATACATTTGCTGCCTTCATGGAGATGGGCAGTATCCACCAGAATCCATCCCTTATTTTTTTGAAGAAATGCAAAAGTACAGCATCGATGTTTTGCAAGGTTCTCGTCATTTAGAGAAAGGTTCTGCTAAAAAAGGGGGAATGCCTTTGTATAAAATCATAGGGGGCTTTTTCTTAACTCAAATTGAAAATTTGTTTTTTAACACAAAATTAACCGACAGGCATAGTGGATTCCTTTGTTACTCGCACGAATTTTTAAAAAACTTAGATTTAGACCAGTTAAGCTCTTCCTTTGATATAGATTTAGAAATTTTAGCCATTGCAGATTCTAGGAGATTTAAAATCGAAGAACGAGCCATCAAAACCAGGTATGCTGGAGAATACTCGAACTTAAATGTATGGGCTTATGGCCTAAGAGTTTTGCACAAGCTTTTTAAAAAACACCAAAAACATTACCATTAATTTTTATTAAGTTTAGCACATGAATGCAGACTTATACCCTTACCCCCTTTTACATAGACACCGACGCAACCGAAAAAATGCAGCCATTAGGGCTTTGGTCTCTGAAACTCAATTGCATGTTTCAGATTTGGTTTATCCAGTGTTTATCACAGAAGGCACGCAACAAAAAGAAGCCATCCGTGCCATGCCAGGAGTTTACCGTTTATCTTTAGATTTACTAGTAAAAGATCTAGAAATTTTAGTCAAAAATGGCCTCCAAGCCATAGCTCCATTTCCTGTAGTACCCGAACACAAAAAAACAAAAACAGCCACAGAAGCTTATAACCCCCACTCCTTAATTTCTAATGCGATCTCCCTTATAAAAAAGGAATTTCCTGAACTCTTGCTCATGACAGATATAGCCTTGGATCCTTTTAATAGTGATGGACACGATGGCATTGTGGGTAGCCAGGGCGAAATCCAAAATGACTCCAGTGTAGAAGTGCTTTGTAAAATGGCTTTAATGCACGCTGCTTCGGGAGCCGATTTTGTGTGCCCTTCTGATATGATGGATGGTCGTATTGGAGCAATAAGAAAAGCTCTAGATCTAGCAGGTTTTGAAAACACAGGGATCATGTCTTATAGTGCAAAATATGCCTCTGCATTTTATGGTCCTTTTAGAGAAGCACTGTCTTCGGCTCCCAAATCAGGAGACAAAAAAACTTATCAAATGGACCCCGCCAATTCAAGAGAGGCAATTTTAGAAGTTTCTGCAGATATTCAAGAAGGGGCGGATATGGTGATGGTAAAACCCGCCCAATCTTATTTAGACATCATTTCCAAAATCAATGCACAATTCGATGTGCCTATTGCTGCTTATCAGGTGAGTGGAGAGTATGCTATGCTTGCCTTTGCCATAGAAAAAGGAGTCCTCCACAGAGAAAACTCTATTCTGGAGTCTTTATTGAGTATTAAACGCGCTGGAGCAAGAATGATTTGGACTTATTTTACAAAAGAACTCATCGAAAAAAAACTATGTGCATTTTAAAGCACAGATATTTAAAATGAGATGTTTTAAATCTATTTTATTTGCTAAATTAGAATAAAAATATCTTATAAAAATTATTTAGGAGAGATTTATGCAATTATTAAAGGCATTTTTTTTAGTTTCTCAAATGTTCTTGATTTCTACTTTTGCTAACCCCAAAACATGGGACCATATTTTTAACGCTCTTGGAGAAGGCGACTATGCTTCTGCCAAAATAGAAGGTGCTATTCGTTTTACCAAATATGTGAATTACCCACCATCTCAAACTATAGCTTTTAAAGTCAATGAGGGGGTCTTTAATTTTGCGGTTACAGGAGACATACGAGTGAGTCCAGAAGAACTAGAAGCAGGTTTACATGAAGCTTGTAATGAAACTAAAGAAGTATGGATATCTCATTTCAACAAACCCAAAAAATATATGGGACTAGAGCTTGTCACAGAAATTAAAGGGATTGATTTAGCCTGTGGTAACGAGCTCTATGCTATTCGAAATTTAAAATTAAAATTTCCAAACAAAGAGGCTCAAAATTGGTGGACGAGTCAGTTTGAAACCATAGAGAAAAACAAACGAGATCAGCTGGCTTTGTTTAGAATCGAAGAGCAAGAGCACAAAAGACGAGTCAAAGCGGCTTCCGAAGAATTCACTGATCCTCGAGACGGTCAAACTTATCGCATCATTGAAATTGAAGGTAGAAAATGGTATGCTCAAAATGCCAATTATGCTGTCGATGGTGAATCTTTTTGTTACGATGACAAAGACTCCTATTGCGAGAGAAGTGGTCGCTTATATACTTTAGAAGGGGCACGCAAAGCTTGTCCCAAAGGTTGGCATTTACCAAGAGACCGCGAATGGCAAGACATGTTAAAAAACCTCACCAAGTGTTACGATGGAGTCGAAAAGTGTGGAGATTTTGGTCACAAGCTCAAGGCAAAAACTGGCTGGCAAGGCGGTGGTGGCTCCGATGAGTATGGTTTCACCGTTTACTCTTCTGGTTATCGAGCTCCTATAGGTAGCAAGTCTTTTCGATATGTAGATATGGGTGTTTATGCCGGCTTTTGGTCGGCTCAAAATGGTCGAAATGAGACCATATGGTTGTGGGCTATGGGTAAAATGTCAAAAGCCATGGTGCGTCAACTGGCACCTAGCAAAAATCATGCGTATTCAGTGCGTTGCATTGATGGGGATTAATAAAAAAACTCCTGGTTTCAGGAGTTTTTTTTTACTTAAATCACTTTCTTTTCGAAATCTTCTAAAGCTTGGACCAGTGCCTTAATTCCATCTATGGGCATAGCATTATAAATACTGGCCCTAAATCCACCCACAGAACGATGACCTTTTAGTTGAACTAAGCCTTGCTCAGTAGTGAAATTCAAGAAGTCTTTTTCTAAACTTTGAATCTGATTTTCAGAAACATTTTCTTTATTAAACACAAAAGGCACATTCATAGTCGAACGATCTTCTTTTGCTGCTGTTCCCATAAAGAGTTTGGACTGATCTAAAGCTTCATAAAGTAGATTGCTTTTTTCTATATTGATTTTTTCGATATTTTCGACACCACCATTTTCTTGAAGCCAATTTAGTGTGCGATTCATCACATAAATGGGGAACACAGGAGGGGTGTTGAACATACTCTTAGCTTCGATATGAGTTTGGTATTGGAGCATAGTAGGGACAATTCTATTGGTTTTACCAAGGATATCCTTTCGAACAATAACCACCGTGACACCAGCACAGCTCATGTTTTTTTGAGCTCCAGCATAAATCAATCCAAAGTCAGAGACATTGATTTTTCGACTTAAAATATCAGAACTCATGTCAGACACTAAATAGGTGTTCGCCTTTGGGAATGTTTTCCACTGAGTGCCATAAATAGTATTGTTACTAGTGACATGAAGGTAGGTAGCCTTAGCACTTTGATTAAAGTCTTTGGGGATATAACTATAAATACTTTCTTTAGAGGAGGATACCACATTGACATGAGCCAGTTGCTTTGCTTCTTTAATAGCCTTTGCCGCCCATACTCCAGTGTCTGTATAGTCCACGGTGTCGTCGCTGGAACATAAGTTTAATGGGACCATAGAAAATTGAAGAGAAGCACCACCTCCTAGAAATAAAATTTCATAAGAATCTGGAATTTGCAAAAGCTCTCTGAGAAGAGAGTCGGTTTGTGCAACCATGTTTTCTATAGGAGGAGTACGATGACTCATCTCTAAAATACCAACGCCTGTGTTGGCAAAGTTTAAAATGGCCTCTGCAGCTTGCTTGGTGGCCTCTTTGGGAAGCACTGAAGGGCCTGCACTAAAGTTATAAATGTTTTGATTCATGGATTTCCTAAGCATGATGAAGTGACAAAACAAATTTAGTAGATTCTTTGCTTTTCGGCTATACCTTTTCTATTATAGGAGGCTTTTGCAATATAAAAAAGCGAAGCCTAATCTTTAAGCCTCGCTTTAATAAAAAGTGTAAATTATTCTTCCAGTTTTTTAAGAGCTGCTTCGTATTTTTGGATTCGATATTTATTTTTTTTCTCTCGCCTTTGATTTTTTGGTAAAAAGTCTTCACTTAAAAGGACTCGAGTGGCTGTTGTTTTAACCTTTTTTGCAATGTTGTTTTTTTTAAGTTTATCGATATAGAGAAGGTATTCTTTTTCTCTGGCCTCGTAGGTGGCTTCTTCGGCGGGCATTGCAGAAGCCATTAAATCACAACTATAAGAATCAATAAAAGCCTGATCTTTTCGATGAGTCAAAAGAGAAATGATTTCTAATATGTTTTGTGGAACTCCTAATTCGTTTAATTTCTCTGCGGTGTAGTGGGTGGACTCTCCCATTATATCTTGTAAAATAGCAACAATTAAAACATCTTCTGGTTCTTGGGCTTCTTGAAGGTCTCGAACTACAGCTTTTAGATAATCCACATAAAGTCCTCCAGAACGATTCTTTTGATTTTTGTGTGCTTCGGTAGCAATTTCAAGTGCATTGTCATAAGTGAACATGGCAAAATCCTTTAAAATAAAAATGAACTATAAAGTAGTCATAAAATAGAGGTTAAAAAGCTAAAACCAAACAAAATTGAATGAAATAAATTCAAAATAAGTCCAATAATTAAAACTTTTTAAGCATTCTTTTAATAATATAACATTTAACACTTTAATAAATAGTAAAAAAAACTAAATTTACTTCAAATTGAGCCGCCATAGCTCAGCTGGATAGAGCAACTGCCTTCTAAGCAGTAGGTCGTGCGTTCGAACCGCGCTGGCGGTACTTAAAAACAGCTGGAAGAATCCAGCTGTTTTTTTATTTTAGAGTGATTCTCAAAAAAAGCGTGTATTTAGCTCAAAAAGACTAGTCCAATTTAGACTATTTTACTTTAAATCATCAATTGTAAAAAAAAACTTGCAATTGAATCTAGAGTCTTGTATATTATGAATAGAGTCTTCCGTTAGTTTTGGTTTAGAGAAGGGATGCTGGATCAAATCACGGGGTAAAATTGACGGAAGACTCTGCTTTTACTTATTGGCAAAGATAAAGGTCGTGCTTTTATCTTTGCCTTTTTTTATTAAAAGAAATTCATATTGAGCCAGGCCACAGACCTCGTTTCATCGTAAGCGATTTCACAAGCAAGGGAGTGGTAAGATTCGTTTTTCATATTCAAATAGTGACCAATCTTATTATATTCGGTTTCACCGTTTAAAACCATTTCTTTTTCATCTTCCCACATCATTTTTAAATAAGCAGTTAAAATTTTAGTTTCAGTATTATAATATTTTAATGAGATCGAAGGCCCGGTGTTTTGTGCTCGCTCTTTACATATTCCAAAATGACCATGTGCTTTTTTTTCTTCTAAGTCCAATGCAGATTGAGCGAGGGTGCAAGAATCTTGTGCTTGTGTAGCTCGATTCAAAGGTAAAATAGATTCACTAGCTCGGTAGTCATTGACTATTTTTAAACACAAATCTTGCATAGACAAAGAATCAGCAGAGTAAGAGCTAGAACTAAAGCTTTCAATAGGCAATAAAGAGCTTGAACTTTGAACATAATAGAGGGAAGAACTTAGTTTATAAGTGTTAGAAGAAGAGCTAGAAAAAAGAGTTTCAGAAGATAAATTAAGAGAAGTATCCAAAAATAAAGAAGATGAAGAAGGCTTGTGCTCTTCAAAAAGACTAGAAGAAATCGAATAGTCTTCTAAAGGTGCTTCATTTGATTTTTCACTACATGCCACTAAGAAAGATAAAAGTAGTATATAAAAAACACCCATCATTCTACACTCCTGAATACAAGTTTTTAATGCAATACGAAGTCAAAAACCTAAGTTATTGATTTTTTCATATTGTGAATTCAATTAGCGAAGTCACCTCATTCTTTTTTTAATTTAAACAAAAAACTAGGGTTTTCATCATTTAAACTTTTTCTTAGGCGATTATTTGATTTTTTTGTGAATCCAACTCGTTTTCTAGTTTTTAAGTCTTTTGCTTCGTTTAAATTTTCTGCATAGACTCGAAGTACTCTTTTGTAGTACGCTATCGGTGTGTTTTTAGAAAAATTGGCTTGCTTCATGACCGCCATTTGGTATCTTTATTATAGCTTTTTGGAGGTTTTTATTTTTAACTTAAATTCTAGCATATTGTATTTCCAGAGAATTTTCTTTTTTTTGTTGCTTTTAAGCTCTTTTCTATTTTCAAACAATACATCCACAAAGAAACACTGGGATTTTTCCATATCCGTAGCGAATCCAAGTCCTTTGCTTTTGGGACTTGCCTATCACCACCCAATAGAGGCTTCTGTTTTTGCATTGACTAGATTAGAGTCGATGGGCTTTTACTTTAATGCCGATAAATTCTGGCTTAGTGTAAGAGGGAATGGCGGTATATCTTTCTTTAGAGAAAGACCCGCTTTTATGGAAATCTTTTTAAGTGGAGGATATTTTTATGCTCGAAGAGAAAATAAAATGCACCAAGATTTTAACTCTATTCAAAAAACCAGTTTTTTACTCCCTTATTCTCAAAAAGAATTCATTGATATATCTATAGGGGCTAGCTTTCATTTTTTTGGATTTTTTGTTAAAAATGAAGTCCCTATATTTTACAATGAAAAATACTTTTCTTACTTGTGGGCTATAGGATATTCCTACTCCTTTTAAGAGACTCCCAAAGCTTCTCGAATTTTTTCCATGTTTTCTTTGGCTCTAAGCCTTGCTTTTTGGGCTCCATAATCCAAGATCTTTTCTATCTCTAAGGGGTTGGCCATTAAATGAAAATACTTAGTCCTAGCTTCTTGAAAAGTCTCTTCTAAAAGATGGTGTAACTCTGCTTTGGCATGCCCCCACCCCAAACCACCTGCTCTGTATCGTGTAGCCAAAGATTCTGTAGCTTCTGGACTTGCAAAAAGCTTGTACAAGGCAAAAATGTGGCAAGAGTCTGGATCTTTTGCTTCTTCGATGCTTTGTGTATTGGTGACTATTTTCCCGATTTTTTTCTTTAATGCCTTGCTCTCCAAAAAGATTTCGATAGTGTTCCCATAAGATTTGCTCATTTTTCGACCATCTAAACCAGGAATTACATCGCTTTTTTCTTGAATAATGGGTTCTGGGATGGTGAAAATTGGAGCGAATGTTTTGTTGAATCGAAGAGCAATGTCTCGAGCAAACTCTACATGCTGTTTTTGATCTTTACCCACAGGGACTACATTGGCGTTAAATATTAAAATATCCGCATTCATTAAACATGGGTAAGCATAAAGACCCATATTCACACCATAGTCTTGATCTTCGCCTGCTTCTATATTTTTTGCCACTTTGTCTTTGTAAGCATGGGCTCTATTCATAAAGCCTTTGGGAGTAATGCAACTCAAAGCCCAATTCAATTCAAAGATTTCGGGTATGTCACTTTGTTTATAAAACAAAGCTTCTTCTGGATTTAATCCCAAAGCTAGCCAAGTGGCGGCTACCTTATATATATTGTCTCGCATTAGAGAGGCGTCTTGCACGGTAGTTAAAGCATGATAGTCTGCGATAAAATAGACTGGCTCATATTGTTGAGCTAGGTCCAAAGCAGGGCGAATAGCTCCTAAATAATTTCCCAAATGTGGGGTTCCTGTGGGTTTAATACCCGTAAGAGAAATAGCTTTCATAATTTCAAATTTAACATTTGATTTTTTAAAATGTTCTCTCTTTTGTTTTTTTTATTAGATTCATAAGACTTGTGACTTTAAACCCCAAATATACACTTGTCCATGATGACTCATCGTTGAAGCAACTTTTATACCATTTGCAGTTTTATGATATTGCTGCTGTGGACACAGAAGCCGATCCTATGTATCATTATGAGATTAAATTGTGTCTTATTCAAATCACCATCGGAGAGACTCATTGGCTTGTGGATACTTTAGCGGGGCTTGATTTATCTCCAATCTTTACTTCAAAAGCCATGAAGCATATTATTTTGCACGGTGCTGATTATGATTTGAGACTTTTATGGAAAAACTTTAAATACTCTCCAGTTTCTGTCTTTGATACCATGCTTGCAGCTAAATTTTTGGGAGAAAAAAAATTAGGACTAGTAGATTTGGTCTATAAATATTTTCAAGAAGTTTTAGAAAAAGACAAACAAAAATCCGATTGGACTTTGAGACCTTTGCCAGCTGAAATGTGTCGCTATGCAATGAACGACACTGTTTTTTTACACGAACTTTGTGCACTACTAGGCGAACAGTTACTCCAAAAGAATCGATTCCATTGGTTAAAAGAAATGGGAGCTTATTTACTTCAAGTCACTCAAATCCCTAGTCCCGAAAAAAAAGAACCGTGGCGAATTATTGGTTCGCATCGACTCTCAGCCAAAAGCCTAAACTTGTTAAAACACCTTTGGTATTGGCGAGAAAAAGAAGCAAAAAAACTAGATCGACCTTCTTATAAGGTTTTAGCTCCAGGATTTATGCTGAATTTGGTCAAAAGGATCACACCTCACCAGGATTTCGACCCTAGTATTTTACCTAAATTACCTAAAAGTTTTACTGCAAAGAGGCTAGAATCTTTTTATAATACTTTAAGAACAGCTTTTAGTGTTAAAAAAGAATCTTATCCTTCACCCTACAAACACCCACCACCACCCGAACTTTTACCCGAAGTTAAGCTTTTAGACCAGCTTAAAACCATTCGAAATCAAAAAGCCGAATCTTTGCAAATAGACCCTTCTATTATCGCCAATCGTCCGCAACTCATCGCTTTGGCAACCAGGCCTCCTTTTTCTTGGGAAGAGCGTTTTAGCCAAGCCCATTTAATGAATTTTCAAATAGATTTGTGGCAAAAAATTTTAAATGAAAATGAACTCCTATGAATTTAACACACCCAGAAGAATCCGCATGGATAGTAGACGAAGTTCAAAAGCTCTCGGTTTTTCAAAAAGCAAAAACGGTGGCGGCATTTTTTCCATTAAAAACAGAACCCGATATTAGCCCTTTGCTCTCTATTATTATCCAAACAAAAAAACTTTTACTTCCACTAGTTACTAGTGACACTACAATGCACTTTGTTGAAATTAAAGATTTAACACAAGAGCTGCAAACAGGACATTTTGGCATTCAAGAACCGCTTGCAAAACTCCCTATGTGGCAAAAAGAGATAGACTTATTTTTAGTGCCAGGAAAGCGTTTTTCTAGAGATGGAGCAAGACACGGGCATGGAAAAGGTTATTACGATCGTCTTTTAGTAAAATACCCACACTCCTATAAAGTGGGAATCGCATTTTCGACTCAAATTAGCTCTAAATCATTGAAATTAAAAGATCATGACATCAAGATGAATTATATTCTAGCAAAAGAATTTCGAAACAAGGACACCTCGAATGAACAAAGCTAATTCACGCCCTTTTGGCAGAAACCCCCAATTTAAGAAAACTTCTTTCTCTAAGCGGCCTTCTCCAAAAAATATAGCCGTAGCCATGAGTGATACAGAAACAACACCTCAGGTGGCAGTCGGAGGGATCTTAGAGGTTCAAGAGCTTATAGAAAAAGAACCCTACAAAGTGCATCGGATTTTATTTTTACACCAATCTAAAAATCCTCGACTCTATTCTCTTCAAAAACATGCGAAACGCAATCACATTCATGTGCAACAAGTAGAAGCCCGCGTTTTAGATTCTTATGCGACACCCAATGGGGGAGTGGTGGCTCTATGTAACGAAAAATCGTTGCTTGCATGGGAAGATGTTGCAGAAGAGTTTTTAGAAGCCAAAGCAAAAAAAGAAGATAAAATAATCGCAGTGGCTACCAACATCGAAGACCCTAGGAATTTAGGGGCTTGTATTCGCTCTGCCCTCGCTTTAAATGTGGATTTATTGCTGATCCCTGCAAAAGGAATGTGTGGTATCACTCCTACTGTAGCAAGGACTGCGGCAGGAGCCTTAGAAAAACTTCGCATTTGTAGACCTTCTAATCTAGAAGGAGTTATTAAAGAATTAAAAGAAAAAGGCTTTCAAGTCACTGGCTTAGATGCGGCTACAAACATTAGTTTAGCTGGCTATAAGTTTCAAAAGCAAGTGATTTTGGCTGTGGGCGGTGAAGACCAAGGGCTTCCACCATTTATAAAAAAACAGTGCGATGCTGTGCTTCGAATCCCCATGATGCCCGAAGCCCACTCTTATAATGCGTCTGTTGCTTTATCCCTCGGTTTATATGAGATCTCTAGAAAAAACTCAAAGCTTATCTAGCATTTAAATAATCCAAGACTTTTTGAGTGAGGTCGTTTTCATTTTTCCAAAACAAAACGGCCCCCGTTGCTCTGTCTATGACCATATCGTAACCCTCTTGGAGGGCAATCTCGTTGATGGCTTTACGAATCAACTGGATAATAGGTGAGCTGACTTTTTCATTTTCAGAAATCAACTCTCCACTACGGCCGTAGACTTTGGAAATAAAGTTTTTTAACTCAGTTTCTTTTTTACTATAATCCGCTTCTAGTTCACCTTTCTTTTCGTCTGAAAGCATCAAAGCCTGCTTTTCAAGTCGTTCTTTGATAGAAGCCAATTCCTTTTGTAGCAAATTAGCTTGTTGTTCCCATTTTGCGACTTGGCGATCAAACTCATCTTGTGCTTTTTTTGTTCCCTTATAGCCATCAAATATCAATTTAGAGTCCACATGAGCCACGCGGAGACCGTCTACGGCAAAGCTCATAGAAAAGAAAAACAATAAAAGAGCAAAGAGATGATATTTCATATATAAACCCTTAAAAGCCTTGTCCTATCACAAAGTTAAATTCCATAGAGCCCACATTAGGAGCCTGGACCCCAGAGTAATATTCACCTGGATCTAAAGGCCATGCAAAGTCAAAGCCAATGATTCCAAGCATAGGCACAATCACCCTAAAGCCAAAGCCAATATCTTTTTTGAGTGATGAAGGGTCCCACTCTTTTAATGGATTTTTTTGATTTTTAGAGATTTTATCGTCTGGGTTGTATCGAGCTCCAAAAACATTACCTGCATCAAAGAAAAAAGGCAAAAGGTAGAATGTATTAGGCACAATTCCCAGTTGTAATTCTGCCCCTATATATTGATAGCTACGGCCAAGCCTTCTATAGCCTATAGAACCCGAACTATAACCTCGCATCATACCTTCGTATCCAAGCACACCTCCCATAGAATAGAGTGTGCGGTATTGCAGTGGATTTCCAATCATAATGCCATATTCATTGGTGAGCTGTAAAGCCAATTTATCTCTAAATATTGGGAACCACCATTTGATAGTGATGTCTGTTTTTACAAAGTCAAAATCACTAGCCAAAATGGGACTAGCCACCTGAACTCCTAACTCGTATCGAGAGCCCTCTGTAGGGAAGATTGGAAGGTTTTTATCGTCTCGTATCAATCTAAAATTAATAGCCGATTCCAAACCCGAATATAAAATATAGCTTCCATCTATGTTTGGCCCTTGATCATTCATGAGCCAGCTATAGCCCACTTGTCCATAAAAATAGTCATCGGGCCATTTTAATCGTTTTCCAACATATACACTTGCACCATAACGAGTAATATCTGGATCTCCATTACCATCCCACCATGTATAGCTCACTGAAGACCCAAAAGTGATGGGCTTGTCTAAAAACCAAGGATCAGAAAAACTGAGGGAAGCGCCTTTTTTTGCTTCTCCGTATTCTGCATTTAATGCAGTGCTTAGACCGTCTCCCATGCAGCAATTTGGAATGGCAATACTAGTAGTGAAAGTAAGGCCATCGCTTTGGCTATAAGCTAGCCCTAGACTAAACTGTCCTGTTCCAGCTTCTCGCTCTGAAACCATAAAGTCCAAATCCACTTCTTGTTCACCAGCAATTTTAATATCGGGTAACACTGCATCAAAATAATTCAGCTGCATAATTTCTCGGAAACTTCTTTCTAAAGCAGATTGTCTATAAGTGTCACCCGGGAACAATCGTACTTCACGACGAATCACCTTGTCTTTCGTTTTGGTGTTTCCTCGAATATAAACCTTTCGAACTTGAGCCGGCAAACCTTCTTCAAAGTGAAAGCTTAGGCTGACTACAGAATCCGACTCAAAAGTTCGAGTTTCATCGAAGCGAGCAAATAAATATCCTTCTTCTCTATAGAGATCCATAAAAGCTTTTCTAAAAGCATCGTAAGCGTAGTAATCAAAAACTTCACCGCTATCTAAACGAACCACACTTTTTAGTAAAGCCTCAGGAAGGACTTGGTTTCCTGATACATGGACATTGCCCATATAATAGCGTTGCCCTTCGTGAAGCCCAATAGTGATTTTTATAGCGTTAGAAGTAGTTACAGAGTCATAAGATCTCAAAGAAGAAAAAGTTTCATCTAAAGTGTATCGAACCAATAGTTTTTCTTCAAAAACACTTCTTTTTTTAGTGTTGAGCAATTCAGCAATTTTAGGGTGTTTCCATTTTTTGGAACTTAAGGTTGAAATCCATTCTTTTCGTAATTCTTCGTAAGTGATAATCTTATTCAATATGTTGAGAGCAGATTCTTCGTCTTGAACTTGAGGTAGAGGTATGGCCTTTGCTTTTTCATTGTAGTTTTTTCTATGATGCCTAAAATAATGAGAAGATAGACTTTGAGTTTTACCCGCTATGTGGTGCATGGGGTTCGATTTTTCTTGAACCGCTGTATTTAATTGAGCATACAATAGAGCGAGCTTAGTGTCTTTTGCTATCGCTTGCCCCATATAGTAACGACACGAAGAGTCTGGAAGGTATTCTGATTTGTATTCTGTTAATTCTGCATCTAAAAAGCCAAAGTGGCGAGCCACATTTAACACAGAGTCTTTATCTGCCTCAAAAAGGTGTTCTTTAAACTCTCCTTCTCCCCACCAACGAGTGACTTTGCTTTGCATGTGCTCTATAATAGCATCTCGTGGCACTGTTTTATTGCCGTTCACCTCAATTTTTTGAATTTTGACTTTTTCGCCTTCGTGAATGATAAATTCTACTCTATTTTCATGTTCTGAAACTGGGATTTCTCTAAAACCGACTTCTGCGAGTAGATAACCTTCTGAACGATAATGTTCTAGCATTTTTTGACGATCCCTTTCGAGCTGGCTTTGACTATAAACTTGCCCTCGAAGGAGTGAAACTTTTAACTCTAAATCATCGGTAGAAATGGCGTCATTCCCTTCTATAACAAAAGTATCCAAAGCGGGGAGCTCTTGAACCTTAAACAACAAATGGACATCATTTCCTGTCCCGATATATTCAATCCAAGCACTCACATCATCAAAAAAACCTGACTCATATAGAGCGGCTACACTACTTTGAACTTTTTCGGCAAGTACAGCCGGAAAATAAGCCTGCCCTTCACGAACAGATAAACGACTCAATACAGAGCGTTCATCCATATTGACATGGCCTTCTACCGAAATTTTTTGAACTTTATTTTCGGTTACAGACATCTCTGAGACATCTAAAAGTTGGGCATTGACAATGCTTACAACAAAAAATAATGGAATTAAAATACGGAAAAACAGAATAAACCCACTTATGAAAACATTTTAGGTTCAAAAAATACAAAAGTTAAAAGCTAAATCCAACAAGGATATAAAAAAAGCTATCAAAAAAAGCCTCTATAAAGAAACTAAGGCCTGGTTCAGTGGTTTTGCTAAATTAAAATTTAATTTAACACTTTATTTGTGATATACGGCTTTTTTTTATTTAGATTAAAAAAAGTTTAAAGTTTACCATACAAAACAAAGTCGTTTCATGGAACTATTTTCATAATATTCTTGAACTTCTTTGTGTGAGATGAGTATTATTGATGAGGTTTTAATGAAAAAGTGTTTTTGGAACGACCAAAATGGTTCTTTTTTCCCCGAAATGGCCTTGGATTTTATGCCGACAGAAAAATTGAGGCAAGTTCAATTGCAACGATTGCAAGCCACTGTAACGCACAGTTACAACAAAGTTCCTCTTTTTCGCAAAAGAATGGAGGATTTAAAGCTGAAGCCCACAGATATCCAACAACTATCAGATATCACTTTACTTCCATTTTCTACCAAAAAAGACCTTAGAGACACTTACCCTTACCAGCTTTTTGCAGCCGAAATGAAGAAAATAGTCCGTTTGCATGCGTCTAGTGGTACTACAGGCAAACCTATTGTCGTTGGTTACACTCAAGAAGACATGGAAGTCTGGGCTCAAGTGGTGAAACGAGGCCTTTTGGCTGCAGGTTTTTCTAGCGAAGATATTGTACAAAACTTTTATGGATACGGTTTGTTTACAGGAGGGCTTGGCGTTCATGGTGGCTTAGAATCTTTAGGGGCTACTGTGATCCCAGTGAGTGGTGGAAACACAGAAAGACAAATTATGATTATGAAAGATTTTGAAGTCACAGCCATCGCTGGAACACCTAGTTATTTTATAAGAATGATTGATGTTGCAGAAAAAATGGGAGTAGATCTTAGGAAACTTAAAATAAAGCGAGGGCTTTTTGGAGCAGAACCGTGGTCAGACGGCATGCGTGAGTACATCGAAAAAAAGGCAAACATCAAAGCCTTTGATATTTATGGTTTATCAGAAATTATAGGACCTGGTGTGGGCTCTGAGTGTGAGTGTCAAAGTGGAATTCATATTTTCGAAGATCACTTTTATCCAGAAATCATAGACCCTGAAACTTTAAAAAGCTTGCCCGATGGCGAAGAAGGAGAATTGGTCCTTAGCACTCTTAGCAAACAAGCGATGCCCATACTTCGTTATCGTACTCGAGACATTACTTCTATAGAAACCACTCCTTGTTCTTGTGGTCGCACCATCAGACGAATCAAACGAATAGGAAGGCGGTCTGACGATATGTTCATTATTCGAGGAGTCAATGTGTTCCCTTCCCAAATCGAAGCAGCACTTTTAAAAGCAGAAAAATCCCTCCCTCATTATCAAATCATCTTAGATCGAAAAAATAGACTAGACACTATAGAAGTCAAGGTAGAAATTTCTCGTGAAATGTTAAGTGACAACATAGGAGATATGGAAGCCCTTAAAAAAAGATTCAGTCATTCCATAGAACAAATCTTAGGGATTTCTATTATGGTGAGTCTATGTGAGCCAGGTTCACTTCCAAGAAGTGAAGGCAAAGCCAAACGAGTCCTAGACAAACGACAACAAGGAGCTACACTATGATTATCCCTCAAATTTCTGTCTTTTTAATTAATAAACCAGGGCGTTTGCACGCTCTTTGTGAGTCTCTAGCCAAGGCGAATATCAATTTACTTTCTATGACTCTTGCGGATAGTGGTGAATTTGGGTTGATACGACTCATTGTCTCTAAGCCCAAAGAAGCTGTTCAAATTTTAGAAGATTCTGGCTTAGCGGCCACCATTACCGATGTGGTAGCTTGTGAAGTTTCGGCATCTAAAGGTGGTTTAGCCAAACTTTTAAGCACTCCAGCAGGTAAACTGCAAATTGATTATGCTTACGCCTACCCAACACCAAGTAAAAAAGATGTTGCTGTGATGATTTTTAGATTCAATGACCCAAATGTGGCTATTTCTAAGCTAAAAGCTTCTGGCGTCAAAATTTTAAGTGCTGAAGAGTTGTTGCAAGACGATCCTTAGGATTGACTTCCAATAGACTTCTATACTAAATCGATGCCATTAAAAGAAATAGTATTGTTTCTTTTGAAAAAAAAGTATATTATTAGGCATTCACCCATTTTATTATTGGAGGTTTTATGAAAAAATATGTTTGTACCGTATGTGGATATGTCTACGATGAAGCTGAAGGCGATGTGGATTCTGGCATTGCTCCAGGCACCAAGTTTGAAGATATTCCAGAGGACTGGGTTTGTCCAGTATGCGGTGTTTTAAAAGCAGATTTTGAATTAGAAGACTAAAAAGTTTCTTTTTAGAGTTTTATAAGGCTATGTCCTTATAATTTGACAAATGCCAGTACAATCTGTAAGGGCATTTTTTTTATTGTAAGGGTGAATTCAAATGGCAAGCTACTTTTTTAATCTAACTCCAATACCTTGGATTAAATTTTTTGCAATTTAGCACAATAAATGGGGCCCATTCCTTTTGCTCGATCAGGTAATATGTGTACTCCATATTCGGTTCGTTCCGCACCTTCTAAGATGGGAAAGTCTAAAATCACTCGTAAGCTCCCTTTTCTTTTTTTTAGAATTTTATGAATGACCGCATCGTTTTCTAGAGAAGATAAAGCACAAGTGCTATAGACCACAATTCCTTTTACTTGTAAGGCATCTACCGCAGACGCTAACAAAGAACCTTGCTCTACAGCTAATCTTTTGCTTCTACTTTTAGTCCATTCCTTAAGGTGTTTGGGAGATTTTAAAACATGTTGCTCCGAAGAGCATGGAGCGTCTAATAAAATACGATCAAAAAAGTTTTTACGATGTAAACCAAATCGAGAAGCATCGAAATTGGTGATTTGAATTATACTTTTTAATGATTTTGGTAAACTATTATCTAAAACACGACGCAAACGGTGTAATCGTTCTTTGGAGCGATCGTTTAATTGTAAAGAACCATTCCCTTGGAGTGCTTTGGCTAGAATCAAAGATTTTCCACCTGGAGCCGCACACATATCTAAGACTTGTTGACCAGGTTTCACCTCGAGAGTTTCTGCTACAAATACAGAGGCGGGGTCTAAGTAATAGGCTTCTAGATCACTAGAAAACTTCAATTTAGAAAACTCTCCTTCTTGTAGTAAAGCTTTTAAAAGTGTTTCCCAACGGTCACCATATTGCTCTAAATAGAACTTGTAAAAATCTGGATTCATCATAAGAATTTGAGCTACCTGGATTCGAACCAAGACAAGCAGATTCAGAGACTGCTGTGCTACCATTACACCATAGCTCACCATATAAATTTTAAGAATAAGGTCTGACAAATTTATAAAAAAAATAACAGTGAAACAAGAGTATTGACTAGAATAAACTCTTATTCGAAGTGTGTTTTATAAAAATTTATTTGCAACATAAGGATTCCTCCTCATCACGGCGAGGCTTTAGTTTGTTTACGGACTTTGTTCGAAGTAATCTATACGAGATGATAGGGGGAACTTGGAAGTGAGAAGCCTGCTTTAAAAACCAGGCGTGTGTGAGACTTCCAGAAAATAGTTTTTACTGATACCTTGAGACAATCACTTGGCTTTTGTTGGAGGAGTGTAAGTGATTCCTTGCTGTGATAATATGTCGTTCTCGGGCAAATTGATGATGAGATTTTGTAAATAAGGTGTTAATGAGTCTTCTTCACTTTTTAGTTGTTCCAAGATGTTAAAATCAGCAGTGTAAAAAACAAGCTCTTGAGGCCCTGCTGGAAGTGCTGACATATAAATTGAGTAGCAAGTGATTTGTCGAACAAAGTGGCTGGTACCCTTAAAGCCTACAATGATACTGTTGAGTATGCAATTTTTTGAAGAAATAGGGTCATCAGGATTGGCCACCAAAGTGATAAGCCCTAAAAATGCAGAAGTTTTTTTTAATTGAATTTCATTTACTTTGAGTGTATCCCCTTGTTTTTTAAGGCTGTTTTTATGAAGGTAATTCGACACGGCTGTTGTAGAATCTGGAGCGATAATCTCGACTCGAAAACTGTCTTCTGGTACCTCATCCAAAGCTAAAGTCCATAAGCCTTTTTCATTGGTGGTGGTTTTTGTTTTTACTAAATCTTCATTGGCCTTAGCAAAGCGAAAGCCATATATATCGTCGATGAGTCGGACCTCGGCTCCGGCTTTTGGCTTTCCATTCATATCTAAAATCGAGCCTTGAAGCCACGCTTTTGTGGAGGGGGTGGTTGCTGTGTCTGCAATAGAATCAAGGTAAGGAAATTCCCAACGCAAAGTGTCTAAATTTAGCGTGTCTCCTTTGCTTGTTTTAAAGCTCACTTGTTGATAAATCATGGAATCAGAAATGCCTAATTCTTTTATCTTGTTGATCATAAAAGGATCTGCAGGGTAAATTTTTAAGTTTTGAAGCCCCACGCCAACACCTATGATAAACGGCTCACCAGACAAAAGACTGTGTTCGAACGAAGTTCCTTCTATTTGCAGTGTGAAGTGGGAACCTAAATTCAATGGGGCTTTTTCTGAATTGGTGTGTTCAAAGAAACCCTTAATATAAGATGGTTTTTGTAGTTGTATTGTTTTTTTGTTTTTTTGATCGAAATCTTTAGCAACTAAACTTTTTAAAACAATCATTTCAGTTAAAATATTGGCATCTTCTAAACGAACTTCTAAATCGAATGTGTCCGACAAAAGAGTGTCAAAACTGAAAAAACCAACAGAATCGGTTTGTGTTTCTATAAAGTCATTTACCGAGAAAGAGTTTAAAGGCTTGGAGCGAGCAATCATGCGTACAAATGCTTGATTTGCAGGTTCTCCCGTTGAAGTTTCAATGTACCCTGCAATGGTGTTTCCAGTATCTGTAGCTGTTCCAGCTGTCGAAGTGGGCTCAGAAGTACAAGAAATAAAAACAAAAAAAAGAAGAGTCCATAAATACTTCATTGGGGCTCCTTTTCTTTTGAAATTGGAAAAAATTGTATGTTAAATTCACAAACCATAGTTTCATCCTCATCCGATCTCACAATATCTATAATTTCTTGTCGAAATGCATCTATTTTATGAATAATTCTCTCTAAACCCTGTGCAGAAACACTCATTGTGGTGCAAGATATATTTCGCCGCTCAGCACTAAAGTGATCTAAAGCATTTTTTGCTAAATCCATCATTTGCTTTTGAAATTCGTGTACAAATAAGGGTGAAAGTTCTGGACTACTAGATATGGTTTTGTGCATTGGTTTGTAAAAACCGTCTACTTCTTCGATTAAATCTAAATCTAGCAACAGTTGTATAGTTCGCTTTGCTTGAGGAAGGGTGATTTTTGGAGTTAAAAACAAAGCCAATTCTTGAATGTTTTTATTGTTGATCTGGAGCACTGCTAAAGCTTCTCGAACCACAATGTGGTACCATTTTGAATAATATTCTTGCTGATTCCTAGTGAGCAATTTAATGCTTCTTGGCAATAGAGAAGACATTTTTTCAAAAATTAATTGTTTAGATTGAGGGTCTGTGGCATGAGTGAAATCCACCATCAATTTAAAGTATTTAGTTTCTCTTTCATTTAAACCAAGTGCTGTAACAAATTTAATGAGCATTTGAGGTGTTAGAGATTTTCGTCCTTTGACCAAATCTAAGTATAACCCAGAAGAAGTGAAACCCGCTTTTTTTGCAAATGCTCTATAAGAAAAATAGCGATTCACCGATTTACGATAGTCGTAATAATCTTTTAAATAATTTCGATAATTGTAATAGGCGAAAACATTCATACTTATTAATATAGTTTTTTATAGAATTTCGGGAACACCTAAGGAAAAAAAAAGAACGATTTGAGAACACTTTTAGGGGGAAATTTGTTTTTGTTGTTATTTTTACTTCTTTTTTTACCTATAATTAGAGAACACCCAATCCCATCCTTAGGAGTTCTGTTTAATAAACAGAGCTCCTTATTTTTTTTATCGCAAAAATTTAAAACACTACAGTTTCTGGCTAATATTTTTACAAAGCTTATTGTCCGCTAAAAAAGCTATTATTGTTTTGATGTTATTTCTAAAATCTACACTCTTCAGGTTACTGCGAATACTAGGCATTCTAGTTTTAGTCTATTTTTCTATGGTTTTTTATTTGATGCTTACGGAAAGGCAACAAGCTTATCCACGAGCCATTACACACCAAGAATCGCGAAAACACATAGAATCTACAAGCATTCCCATACACTGCGTATTGCCAGACAAGACTATTTTAAATGGATGGAAATCAAAACATCAATCTAAAAAATCTATACTCTACTACCCCGATTCCGAAGAAGATGCGGCACAATTTTTGGCATCTACAAATACTTTAGATTTTGAAGTCATTGCATTTAATTATAGAGGTTCTGCCGGAAATAAAGGACGAGCTTCTCAACAAACTTTTCTTGATGACTCAAAAGCCATTTTAGAGTGTGCTCAACAAATAAATCCAAATCTTATCTTAGCAGGAAGGGGGGTGGGGGCCATTGTGGCAAGTCATCGAGTGACAAAAGATCAACTATTGATTTTAATAGACCCTATCCCAAGCATTAAAGAACAAGTGAACGAAAAGTATCGTTTTTTGAGACCCAAGTTTTTAATCAGAGATACGACCAAGTTAAAAGATTTATCTACAGGGAATGAAAAAAACATCCTGTTGATTCAGGATAAGATCGAAAAAGCCAAATTCACTCAAAATTCTATTCAAAACCACAAAAAGGTTAAAGTTTTCTCACGAAATGGAGATGATTTTGTTAAAGTATTACAAAATGCTTTGAATTTGTATAATTAAATGCTATTTGTAAAAAAAGACTAGTTTCTTAAATATGTTTTTTCTAGTTTATATAGATGAAACTCCACAACTCCAGTTTTACTTAGTTTACCCTCCAAGTAAAGCGTTAAAATGTGTATAAGCTACATTTTTTATAAGATATAAAAAACTTTATTTGTTTGGAGCAAATAAAAATGTTTGTTAAAATACATTTATAAATACACTTTAACCATTCTATGAAAATGAGGTCAATATGTTAACAAGTATTAATGCCAAAATGGACATCCGCGGTTTTCTTCGCATACAAGCTGCGGCTGCCGAAGAATTAAACTTAAAATCCACCCCTTATGCGGAGTTGGAATACAATTCCACAACAAAACAAATTCGTATCACTCCATTAAGTAATGTTACAGAAACTTCATTTAGAGTGATTCCTAGTAATAAAGGTTTTATCCTTTTCTTAAAAGGAGCTATGACGAAAGCGGGAATTAAAGTTTCTATAGGCCACCTAAAGTTAAAAAGAGAAGGTAAAAGTCTTATATATTCTGGCAAAAGAAGTCCTGATAATCTCCCCACCGGCGGAGAGTGGGTGCACTATCCTTGTCGAAACTCTTCTGGACTCCCTATGGTTTCTATTAGCACTCGTGGGACTCTTATCTTTGACAAAAAAGCCATGGAAGAGATTGATACAAGAAAAAACCACACTTTTATCCCTTATTATGATTCAAAGAAGAAAGAATTTACTTTGAAATTTATCCAAAGAGGTTTTATCAATGTACGCTCCATTGCAAGCCATGCCAACGCCTCTTTTATGGGTACACTGAGTGCAGAAGGTATCCCTCTCCCCAAAGAAAGCTACAGGACTCGCTGTCATATTAAGGGAGATACCGTCACTTTTAGTGTGAAGAAGATGCTTCAAAAATAGTGTTATAAAATCATTTTTTGGGAGGATCTAAATGTTTGAAGTGCTTAAACAATTTTACTCGGTCCACTACAATGTTGGAGCTTTTATCATTTTACTTGTTTTTACCTTGATTTATATGTTGAGTAAAAAAAATCACAGGGGAAGTATTATTATATCAGCGATCATCATTGCTTTGAATGTTTTCGTTTACAAAAAAACAGTGGATCGAGTCTGGATTCTCACTGAAAATGAAAAAACAATGCGTTTTTCTGTACATCAAGATTGGACTATCACCGATGAAAATGGAGAGCTTCACCATTGGTGTTGGCTAGACGAGTGGTGGGATCGCATTGCCAGTACTGATTTAGTGGGTACTTTGTGGGGTAGCAAACAGGTGAATAGCTATCGAAAAACTTCTGAAGAACGATTGAATCAATAAACTTCTAATTTTACAAAAGTTCAGGTTTTACTTTTACCAGTTGAAAGCCGTTTTGGGAATCATAAACAGCATAAGACAAAAAGAACAACCATTGTCCAGGGCTCACCACTTGACCGTTTGGAATGTCCCAGACTCCTTGAATATGGTGGTGTCCATGGATAAAATAATCCACACCTAGATCTTTTATTTTGTTTTCGCCTGCTTTGAAATAAGAATCCAGATCGATTTCTGCTTCTTGATTCCATTGGCGGCTTTTTTTCCCTATTATGGCGGCTAAGTTCATACCCCAGTCTGGATGCAAAAGTTTAAATAAGAAACGATTCAAAGGAAAGTCTAAAATTCGACGCAAAAATCGATAGCCCCTATCAGAAGGGGGAATCCCATCGCCATGCACACAAAAAAACTTTTTTCCATGGGCATTTAAAACAAACTCCTTATGAACTTGAACCCCTAATTCTTTAGGGAAAAAATCTTCTAAGGCAAAATCATGATTTCCTTTGATATAATGCACTTCCACACCCGACATTTTCAATTCTAAAAAAGCCTTAAAAAGCTTAAAATGATGTCGATTGACATAATGTTTATATTCGAACCAAAATTCAAACAAATCCCCTAAAATAACAATATGGCTAGCCTTTTCTTTCCAGGACAATAAAGTTTTTATGAGCCATTCCTCTCGATCCTTCACGGAGTTTTCTGGAAAAGCCCCTAAATGGGCATCTGAATAAAATAAATCTTGTCTCGCATTTTTTAAATTTAGTAAAACTATATGATTAAAATAGGAAGTTTCAGAAGCGCCTGGTTTATTTCACATTTCGACACTCATTCTAAGTAAAATAAATTTATTATTCTATTTTGTTTTGATATGCTAACAATCCTTCTTCTCATTTTAGCTTTGTTTTTACAAGCTTGTAGTCCTGATTATTCTGGGACTAAGTTAAAGCATTCCCTTGCAGAAACAGCCTATAGGCCCAAAACATTTTCCCTTTATTTAAATGGAGAAGCGATTGTTCCTTCAGAAAATTTGATTTTAGCCTACACAAAAATTTTACCCGATTCTGTTCAAACGGCGTGTCAGTTTTCAATGCATATCGAAGAAAAAATCCAACATCAAAAAGAGAGTCTCTGGTATATTGGACTTGCCATGTTTGTACCCTTTTGGCCGGCACTCCCTGTAAATGGAAACATTGTTTTAAAAGGGAAATTAGAGCTGATTTGTGGTGATATTTTGGTGCAAAGATTGGTTTTTATAGAAGAAGAGGACTTTGAGTTTTTTTGGTATGGAGTTTTTAGAGAAAAATCCTTAATGAATCGAGTGGATTGGGTGCACGAAAAGTTAATTTATAGGTTACAGCATGCATTGGAACTGCAAAAAAAAGTGGATGAAGGCATTATTTTTGAATTTTAAGTTAAATTTTAAATATGAATACTCTTTATATTGTCTCTACCCCTATTGGAAATTTAGAAGATATTACTTTTAGGGCTGTACGCATTTTAAAAGAAGTTCCTTTGATTTTGGCCGAAGATACTAGACATTCTAGACTTTTGTTAAATCACTATGGGATTCAAACTCCTGTAGAGGCTTACCATGATTTTAATAAAGAAAGGCAAACCCCAAAGTATGTAGAATACCTACAAGAAAAGGGGAGCATCGCTTTGATAAGCGATGCAGGCACTCCCGGTATTGCAGACCCCGCCTTCAATTTAGTTCGGGAGTGCGTGCGCGAACAGATTCCTGTTCGCTCCATCCCCGGTGCTAGTGCCATGCTCACCGCTCTTGTGGCTTCGGGCATGCCCACCGATAAATTTAGATTTGAAAACTTTTCTCCCAAAAAAAGTGCCCAAAGGATACGACTTTTAGAAAAATTAAAAGAAGAAGCAGACAGCACATTGATCTTTTATGTGAGCCCCCATCATCTCCTTAAATTTTTAAATGAAATACACCTTGTTTTTGGAGACATTCTACTCGCTTTAATGCGTGAACTCACCAAAAAATTCGAAGAACATTTGATCCAAAAAACATCAGAACTCATAGAGCATTACCAAAATAAAAATCCTAAAGGAGAGTATGTTTTAATATTTCACCCGCAAGGAAAAGGTGGTTTATGAGTTTCCGCATTTTTTTTCTAATTCAATTTATCTTACAAGTCGTATTATTCTTTTCCACTCCAACTCATCTTAAAGGTTTTTACTTTTATCCTTGGCAAGTCATTCCCTTTTTAGTGGCTTTGATTTTGTTCGCATTGAAAAAAACACGGCCTCCATTCTTAAAAGGGATATATTGTGTCTCTGCTTTGTATTTTTTGTTTTTAATTATAGATTATCTTTTTTACAGACACATAGGCTCTTTTTCGCTAGCATTATCCACACTGCCTCTTTTTATTTTATGGTTTATTTATTTTGCCAAATGGAACTCATTGCATTTTAAAACTAAAAATTCCATTCGAGTTTTGGCTATTGCCACTCTATCTTGGCTTGCTTATGCTTTTAGTTTTCCCCCACTCCCTCTAGGCCCTTTAGCTTTTGTGCTTTTGGTGCCTTGGTTCATCATCTTATACAAAGAATCCGTTTCTACAGCCCTTTTTGCTTCTTTTTGGGCTGGATTTATTTACAATATTGTCAATTACTATTGGATTTATAATGTAATGAAAGTGGGGCCCGCTTTTGCTATTTTGTCGGGACTTTTTTTGTTAGTGTCTTTTTTTGCGGCTTATCATGTTTTGGCAGCTTTTGTATTTGTAAAAATAAGAGACAAAGCATTTTTAGTGATTTTGTACCCTCTATTTTATGCTGGTTTAGAAATGACCCGTAGCAAAGGTGATTTTAGTTTTCCATGGAGTCATCTTGGGTATAGTTTGGGCCATCACCTCAGTTTGTTACAAACACTCCCATGGATCGGGATTTTTGGTTACACCACTTTAATCGTGAGTACTAATCTTTTGGTGAGCCATGCTATCTTAAAAAAACGCTATTACTTGGTCCTAAGCCCTCTTTTAGTTCTAGGACTTTTGTGGTTTCATGGGAATTATGTGCTTTCACAAAAAGAAGCGCAAGCCTTTTATATAGCAAATAAAAAAGAAAGCCCTAATATAGCAATGGTGCAACCCAGCATCCCTCAAATCAAAAAATGGAGTAAAGCTTATTTTGATTCGGTCACTAGCAAAACATGGGATTTAGTAAAAGTAGAAAAAGGATTAGATTCTATAGATTTATTGGTTTTGGCAGAAACCGCTATCCCCGATGTCTTGAATAGACACGCCGAACAAATCGAATTTATCCAAGGAGTGACTCAGAAGCACCAGCTTTCTTTGTTTATCGGTGCACTGGATTATAAAGTGCTCCCCCATCCAAAACACAATAAAAACATAGAACTTTACAATGCCGCCTTTTTATTTGATCCAGTGCCAGAGAGTACTCCTCAAAGGTACATTAAACAGCATTTGGTTCCCTTTAGTGAAAGGATTCCCTTCGATGATGTTTTTTCTATTTTAAATTATGTGGATTTTGGTGAAGGTGATTTTACTCCAGGAACAGAAACACCTGTGTATGATTCATACCAGTGGACACCTTATATTTGCTATGAGGCTATTTATGGAGATCAAATCCGAGATGCCATTAGAAAAGGTTCTCGGCTCATGGTCAATATCACTAATGATGGCTGGTTCGGAAAAAGCACCGCTCCATGGCAACACCTCAACTTAATTCGGTACCGAGCCATAGAAAATGCATACCCTGTAGCACGAAACGCCAACAGTGGTGTATCTGTATTCATTGATTCTTATGGCCATTTAAAACACCAGACAGAGCTTTTTTCAGAAACTATCATCCATCAAAAAATGCCTTTGCGAAATAGGATCACTTTATACACACGCATCGGTGATCTAGTAGAAAACTCCCTTTTGGTTTTTTTCTTCTTCTATTTGGGACTAGTTTATTTGGTAAATCAAAGGCAGTTCAAAAAGACAGACCACTAAAATTTATGGAAGCCCTTTTTCTAAGAGATGGTCTGAAAGCCGTATCAAAGTATCTAAAGTAGCTCGAAGTTTATCTACTATTTGAGGTTTTTCTTTGCTCAGATCTTGTGTCTGATATATATCCTCTTCGCGAAACAACCAAGAGTGGCTGTTTTGGTTCCATGGGTAAGGGGTGATCAATCGATAGCCTTGGTATCCAATGGCAGCCGAGTTTGAATAAGCCCCCAAAGACAAAGAACCATTGTTGTTTTGAATGAGACTGTGTCCCATAAAGAAGTTTTCTACAGAAATGCCTGCCAAATCCAAAATAGTAGGAGCAATATCTATTTGAGAAGCACTTCTAGAATCCTCTCCTTTTTCAAGGCCTTCTCCATAAATTAAAAATGGAATCCAAGTCGCATTTGAAAACGCACCGCCGTTCATGGTGGATACGCCATTTTCACCTAGAGGGAACCCGTGGTCAGCAAGTACAATCAAGTATGTGTTTTGAAACCAAGCTTCGTTTTGTATGGATCGAATAAACCGGGCGAGTTGCCTGTCGGTATAGTTCATTGTAATATTAATACGTTCGATGAGAGGCTTTTTTTTATCTTCGCTAGACATTCCAGCGGCAAAATTAAAGGGGTAGTGATTCGATCGAGTCATTAAAGTGACTAAAAAAGGAGCTTTATTCAAAGCTAAGGTGTCTTTGATATAAGAACTGGCATGCTTAAAAAAAGTAGAATCATCCTCTCTATTTCGGTGATAATGCTGCGATTGATACCACTTGCTCATCCAAACTCCTAAATTATCCCATGCTGGATCTGCGGCAGAAAAATAATGGGTGTTGTAACCAGAATCCGACAAGACAGAAGCAAAACTGGGGATAGAAATGTGAGCTAAATCAGTGGCTTGGGCCAAGTGAGAGTGGTGAGGCAAACCGATATGAGAAGAAAGTAAAGCCCCTGTAGTGGGAAGTCCACTCGTGTGCATTCGAGACCAGAATCTAGAATATAAAGAAAGAGAATCCATAAAAGGAGTGGGAGAGACTTTTAGTTTTGGATTGAGAAAACCCACATTGAGTGCTCGATGGGATTCTAGAAACACTACGATAAAATTAGGTGGAGCTTTTTTGGAGTCCTCTTTTGCATCGTTCTGGTTTATATTTTTTACTGGAACTTTGTACAATGGAGATGTTTTG
>JAAYJH010000009.1 GCA_012523035.1 Fibrobacter sp. | reverse complement strand
GTATTTATGTCTGGACACTCTAAATGGGCTACTATTAAGCGTAAAAAAGCAAAAACCGATGTTGGACGCGCTAAAGCATGGAACAAACTAATTAAAGAAATCACTATTGCTGCTAAACTTGGTGGAGACAATTTAGATGCAAACCCACGATTGAGAGCCGCAGTTCTCAAAGCAAAGGGCCAAAGTTTACCCGCTAAAAACATTGAAAGTGCCATTTCTAAGGCTGTGGGTGCTAACTCTTCTGCAGATATGGATGAGCCTATCTATGAAGGTCGTGGGCCAGGAGGCACTGCGATTATGGTCACTTGCATGACCGACAACAAAGTCCGAACCGTCGCAGAAATTAGAAATATTTTCAATAAAAACGGCGGGAGTATGGGAGAAACAGGCTCTGTTGCTTGGGCTTTTACTTATAAAGGTGTCATACTGATTGATGCTCAAAAATATTCTGAAGAGCTAATTATGGATATTGTCTTAGAAGCAGGAGCTACTGATTTGAACACAGAAGAAGGAATCCACGAAGTTTCTACCACATTAGACTCTTTTGAATCCGTGACCAAAGCTTTAGAAGCCAAAGAAATCGACATGATGAACGCAGAACTAGCATATGTTCCAAATGATACCGTCAAATTAAGCTCCGAAGACGCACAAAAGTTGTTAAAAATCATTGATAAATTTGAAGACAATGATGATGTGCAAGATGTATATCATAATGCCGACATCGACGAGAAAGATTTATAAAATCCACTTTATATAGAATGGACTCAGCTTCAATTTAAACACAAAAACTCCTAAACAAAGGAGTTTTTTTCGTAATAATCATTTCTTTTGATTCAATCGTTTGCGTGTAAGCGGTACTGCTGCAGCTCTAGTAATCTCTTTGTCAAAATCTCCTTTCCACAAAGAAGTCAGAGCCTCTCCAGCTGTTTTTGCTATTTGAAAAGATTCTTTTGCCCAGCTATCATTGGCTGGTGCCATTAACTTAATAGAAAAATCCTGAATAATTGTTGGAGAATCATAATAATAGATCATAAAATTAAAAATTCCAGTTTCGTACTCTTTTCCGTCTGTTCCAGGGCTTGGAGAAGGGATATAAGCTAAAACTCCCACCAATTCTCTTTCAAAAAGAGCGTTAAATATAGCATCAGGGTCTCCGCCTGGACTTTTCACACGACCTTGCACATGGAATGCCCAAGGAGCAGAAATGATACGCATGGAAAACTCATGATAACCGTCAATCGCTTCGTGGATTCTTAAAAGAGTTCCAGTAAAAGCTTGAAACTTTGGTTTTGCCTGAGCAAAAAGAGGCACACTTAAAAAAAGCAAAATTAAAAACAAGCGTTTCATATTAAGACCTTGAGCCTAAGCTCTGACTAAAAAAACTCCAATCTAAATTATTGAAATAAGAGACTTTTAAAACAATAACTATAAACGCTTTACTAAAGTGTTCAAGCTAGATGAACCAAAACTTGCGTCGCCTTAGGATACCATTTTACGAAAATCATTTTAAAAGTACTCTAAATGAATATATAAATTTTTATTTTTTTTAATCAGCTGTTTTCAAAAAACAAAGCTTTTGCAGCTTCAAAAAGAGCATCTTTTTCATTGGGATCTCGACATTCTGTGTAAATCCGTACTTTGGGTTCTGTACCAGATGGTCGAACTAACATCCAAGAATCGTCTGAAAAAATAATTTTAACACCATCTAGCGTGAGGAGCTCTTTAACTTCTTTTAGAGTTTCACCTACTTTTATAGACATTTTAGGTTGGGCCCTTTGAGCGATAGCATCCACCTTTTCAATTAAAGGAGCCCCCACCAAACTTTTTTCTACTTCAAAAGCAGAACGAGTAGGGTAAAAATGGCCATATTCAGCGTAAAGAGCATCTAAATATTCACCTAAGTTTTTTCCGGTCACCGCCATAATTTCTATAGCTAAAAGAAGTCCAAACTGAGCATCTTTTTCTAAAGTGTTATTCAATCCAGAAATGCCATCGGATTCTTCGAATGCAATCAAGGCTTTGGGGTTTGCATGGCGAGCAAGCCAAGGTCTAAAGTTTTTAAAACCTACAGGAGTTTCCATCACTTTGACTCCTAACTTGTCTGCAATAATATTGACAAAATTGGAAGTTGCCACAGACTTGGCTACGACCCCCTCTTCTTTTCGCCATGTCACCATGTAATGAAAAGCAATAGCTCCAAAACTATTCATGTCTATCTCACGAGAGCCGTCATAAAAACGGATTCGGTCTCCGTCTGGGTCAAAAATGGCCCCCAATTTAAACCAGTTTTTGCTCTCATCCAAAGCATTTTTCACAAGTTGTAAATTTTTAGAACTAGGCTCTGGTGCCACCCCACCAAAAAGAGGGTCATCTTCGGTGCGAAGACTGATTAAACAGTCCGGATGATTGAGTAAAGCAGCTGGACGGCCTCGAGTAGAACCGTGAACATGGTCACACACTAAGGTCAAACGACCATCTTCAACAAACTTTTGGATTCGACCAAACTTAATGGTATCTTGTTTAATTAAAAAATCTTTATAAACAGCAATAGGGTCAAAGGTTTCAAAGTTTACGTCCCCTACTGGTTCAAAAACATGATCTTCCATAAGTTCATTTGCATAAGCCGTGATAAGATCTGTGATTTCTGTGCCTGCAGGGCCACCATCTGCTGGATTAAATTTAATACCACTATAATGACTCGGATTATGGCTTGGTGTCATATTGATGGAACACGCAGCGCCTAATAGCTCTACTGCAGCTGAAAATTCTGGAGTGGCCATTTCTCCACCATAATAAATTTTAACTCCAGCTTTTTGGAAAGTTCCAGCTACTGCCATGCAAAACTCTTTCCCTAAAAAGCGATTGTCATGCCCAATAACTACCCCTCTTTCTTGAAGTTCCTTAAAACTTTGAATACCAAGAGACTCAAATAATTCTGGACTGGCTTCGCGATACAATCGAATCAAGGCGAGCCCTACCACTTGCAAATTACGAACTGTAAATTCTGAGCCAATTTCTCCTCTCCAACCAGATGTTCCAAAATTCACTACAGCCTTTTGATCTGAATGCAATGCTGCATCTAAAATGGTGTCAATGAAAGCTTTGTCTGTGGTGGGGTTAAATTCAGGAGATTGAATCTTTTTCCATAATTGAGTTATTGTTTCCATAAGGATTCCTTTTAAAATGGATAGAATTAAAACAATAATTTAGTAATTACTATTCTTATTTGACAAAAAAAGTGTATTTTTACACTATGCAAATAACAAATTCTTCTCAATTGACTGGAGTTTTTCCAGCTATTTTCACTCCTTTAAAAAAAGATGACCCAAAAAATCTATACAATTCAATAGATTACGACAAACTAGCCTCAATGATAGACGACTTGATTGAGGTGGGAGTCAGTGGTATTGTACCTGTAGGAACCACTGGACAAAGTGCTACAGTCACTCAAAAACAACACCTAGAAATTGTAAAGTTCGTGCTAGACTATGTCGATGGACGCGTTTCTGTGATTGCTGGAGCAGGCTCTAACTGCACTCGTGAGTCCGTCCAAATGATTCAAGAAATACAAAAAATCGCTTCTGTTCCAGTGCTTTGTGTGACAGGGTATTATAACTGTCCTTCTCAAGAAGGAATTGAAACCCACTTTAAAACACTCAGTCAAGAAACAGGTGCTAAAATTGTATTATACAATGTCCCTGGGCGTACATCAAATTATATACACCCCGATACTTTGATAAAACTTTCTGAAGACGCTAATATTATAGGCTTAAAGCAAGCAGTAGAATTTAAAATTGGTGAAAAATATCACGAAGACACCCTTAGAGTGATTCAAGAATCTAAGAACAATGACTTTTCTGTACTGAGCGGAGAAGACGGTGCTTTTATTGATATTTTAGAAATGGGTGGAAAAGGACTCATTAGTGCATCGGCTAATATCCCAGAAGCAGCTTCTATATTTATCAAACTAAGGCAAGCCTTTATGGACGGTCAGTTTGATGCTGCCGACGATTTACAAGACGATGCACGAGACTTTATTGAAACTACATTTTGTAGAAAAAACCCAATCCCTCTTGGCACCCTATTTAACAGTCCTCTATTTTTACCTCTGGTAAGTGTAAAAGACACCGCTCGCGGAGACGAAGCTGTGGCTAGGATTTTAAAATTAATCCAAGAAAAAGCACCTTCTCTTACTAAATACCACCAAAAGGAGTCCTTATGAGCAGTAAAAACAAACAATCTATAATAGATGAAGTCTCTAAAAACATTTCAGAGCACGGGTTTTTACCCATTCCAGTTGAACTTTTGAATGACGAAATGCTCGCCACACGATATTATACAGGAGATTTTGCAGGTTTTATCCAAAGTGCAAAAGCACTCGGTGCTAAAGCTATTTTCGTAGAAGCTCTGTATTTAGAAAGTGATGAGTTTTTCTATGAAAGTCCTTATTCTTTTGACGACTTCGACGAAGAATGTGATGATCTTGATGAGTTTGAAGATGCCGATGAAGATGATTGTGAGGGCTGTGAAGACTGTGACTGCAAAGACAATGATGATACATTAGTGGTTGATGAAAGCGATTTCGATGGCTATGATTTAAGCCTTATTGACAAAAGAATTGCAGATTATTTTGAATATTTAGGTGAAATTTGCGGTGTACGACTCACTATTCCTGGAGTAGACAATGTACAACTAGGTGTATTTACCGATTGGTACAATGAATTTTCTGAACTAGTCGAAGAAGTCTGTGAGTTTATTGAATTGACTCCCAATGAGGCATACAAACAAATAGAAGAAAATTCAAAATAATTCATACCTTTTGTGAAAGGAACACCCTTTGTAAAGAAGGGTGTTTTTTTTGATAATTCAAGCGTTCAAGATTTTTTGCTGTAAAGCTACTAGCCAGGCGTGTGTGAGACTTCATAAAAAAGCTGATGTTTTTGTTGAATACTACTCTGTATAAAACATTTTAACAGGTTTATTTGTTTTTATTCATTATTTTCTATCGATTAAATTATTGATTCTATTTCTGAGCATTTTTATATATCTTATAGATAGATATACTCTTACAAGGTTTTGTTCATATGAATTATTCTGATTTTTCTCCAGAAAAAGTCTATTGGTCTATAACAGAAGTTGTGAAAATCACAGGCGTGAAAGCCCACACCCTACGATACTGGGAAAAAATTATACCTGCTATGCAAGTACCAAAAAATAGAGCCAACAGAAGGACTTATCGAAAACAAGATATTCAATTTATTTTGGCTCTTAAAGATGCGTTAAAAGAAGACAGTCAAAATACTATCCAAAACACAGCTAAGTCGCTAAACAACACAAGCATTGATGAAGCTTTCGAAAAAAAAGATGATCCGTCACTCTCCAATTTAACAAAACTTGTAAGGCTTGAAAATAAAAAAATCGATGGAAAACCTGCTTTAAATTCTTCTAATAGAGATAAGTATGAAAGCCAGAAAACACTTGTTTTGAGTGATGCCCAGAAAAGACTCCATTTGCAAAACCTTAGACTAGAGGTTTTAGATGCTATGTCTAGATTAAAAAACGCAAAAAAATAAATTCTTTATACCAAAGTTCTCTTCAATTTTCTAAATTGAACTTCAAAGCCTCTTTTAGAGAGGCGATATGATTTCACCCACTCCTTAAGAGGTATATAAATGGCTATTTCCTATAAAGATCTAGGCCTTGTTAACACAAGAGAAATGTTTGCCGATGCAATCAAAAACAAATACGCTGTCCCAGCTTATAACTTCAATAATATGGAGCAAATGCAAGCTATTATTCAAGCATGCGTAGAAACCAAGTCCCCTGTGATTTTACAGGTTTCTGGTGGTGCTCGCAAATACGCCAACCAAACATTGCTTCGCTATATGGCCCAAGGAGCTGTAGAATACGCTAAAGAACTTGGTTTAAATATCCCTATCGCACTCCATTTAGATCACGGTGATACTTTTGAACTTTGTAAGTCTTGTATCGATATGGGTTTTTCTTCTGTGATGATCGATGGCTCTCACCATGATTTTGAAACAAATATCGCTTTGACCAAAAAAGTGGTCGATTATGCCCATTCATTCGATGTGACTGTTGAGGCTGAACTCGGAGTCCTTGCTGGTGTAGAAGACGATGTAGTGGCTGAACACTCTCAATACACCAAACCCGAAGAAGTAGTCGAATTTGTCACTCGTACTGGTTGTGACTCTCTAGCTATTTCTATTGGTACAAGCCATGGAGCCAACAAATTCACACCGGCTCAATGCACTAGAAACGAAGATGGTGTATTGGTCCCTCCTCCTCTTGCTTTTGATATTTTAGAAGAAATAGAGAAAAAACTCCCTGATTTCCCTATTGTGTTGCACGGTTCTTCTTCTGTCCCTCAAGATAAAGTGGCCACCATCAACCAATATGGCGGTGCTCTTAAAGATGCTATTGGCATTCCAGAAGCCCAACTCCGTAGAGCTGCAGAATCTTCAGTTTGCAAAATCAATATCGATTCCGATGGCCGTCTTGCAATGACTGCGGCTATTCGTGAGGTTTTTGCAAAAGAACCTGCTGAATTTGATCCAAGAAAGTACTTAGGTCCTGCTCGCGAAGCTCTAAAAGAACTTTATAAAGCCAAAAACTTAAATGTACTTGGCTCCGCTAACCGAGTGAAGTAATTCATTCAGTCCATTTTAACCACTGGCCTCAAATCCAGTGGTTTTTTTTATTTATACTTTTTATCTTAGGCTTATGGAAGATTATATTTGCCCTCATTGTGGAGGCCCTATTCAAGAAAAAGCAAAGTTTTGCCCTCACTGCGGTTCTGATGCAGAAACAGGCTGGTCAGAAGATGCTAATGTTGATTGGTTGTTGCCTGACTATGAAGAGATTGTAGAAAATGAATTTGGAAAACCTCGTCCAAAAAACTGGTTCCTAAGTCTTGTTTCAGTTATTATAATCATCGCCTTTGTGTTAGCCTTTATTCTTTAATTGTTTTTCTTAATTCTTTAATTTTTGCTTCAATCCCGTTAAAATCAAAGTCATCCAATAGACAAGTGATCTCATCTAATAAAGTTTTTTGCTCATCTTTGTAATAAATTTCTGCAACTGTTTTAATTGCAGTTCGACTATTTCCTAGTGAACCTATGACAACAGCTTTTTCTAAAGATTTTAACATTTCTTTTAGTTTTTTTTGTGCATTAGGGTCTTTTTTCTTTGTCTTTTTAACAAGGTACTTATTTGAGTACTTATAAAGAGCTTCATTGATTTTACTCGTTAGATTGGCCAATAATAAATGCAATTCTTCTATTTTTTGGCTAGATAAACTTTCATTTTCTATTTCGTCTTCTATGGTTTCACATAAACGCTGCAAAGCCTCTGAGCCTATTGTACCTGCTATTCCTTTAATGGTATGGATATTTCTTTTTTGGATTTCTAAATCTTGAAACTGGTTAAAATCAAAAACCCCTTCATTAAATTCTTTGACAAAATGTTGCAATATTTTAATGTAAACATCAATATTGTTCATAGAGGAATATAGTCCCTTAGAAGCATCTAATTTAGGAATATTCTTAAAAAACTCTAAAAACAAAAGTTCTTCCGAAGTGTAAGATGTGGAAGCAGACTCTTCCTCTTCTTTTGTCTTCAATGGCAACCAATTGGCTAGTTCTTTGTAAAACAAATAAGGAACTACAGGTTTTATAATATGGGCATTCATCCCTTCTTTAATAAATCGTTTGGTGTCTCCAGACATAGCGTGTGCACTCATTGCTAAAATAGGAACATTCATCCAAAATCCGCCCAATTCTCTAATTTTATGGGTGGCAGTAATCCCATCCATTACAGGCATTTGAATATCCATTAAAATCAAATCATAGTGTTTTTCTTGGGCTTTTTGAAATGCCAACAAACCATTTTCAACCACTACAGGTTGGAGCCCCACTTTATTCAATAAAGCAATAGCTAACTCTTGATTGATAATATTATCTTCTACGAGCAAAATGTCGGCCGACTTAAAATAAAATGTTTCTTCTATTTTTAGTTTATTTCTTAAACTGTTTGGAATGACATCTCCCGAAGCTTCTTGAAATATTTGGTATAAAGAAGAAATTTGAATGGGTTTCGTCAAACAAGTGAAAAAACCTTTTTGTAAAGCTTCTACACGATACTCTTCGTTCAAGTTGATTTTATGTAAAAGAATTTTAACTCCTGCATTGGACTCAGATGCTATTCGTTTAAAAAACTCTTTTGCATTTGTTTTTGGAAATTGACAATCAATGAATGAAAAGTCAAATTGATGTTTTTTTAATATAGATTCAGCTTCTTTTATGGTAGATGCAGTGTGCACCTGATAGCTTAAACAATTTAAATATCGCTGGATAACCTTTTGATTGGTAGAGTTTGGAACCAATACTAAAACAGTGCCTTTGGTGTTTGTTAGTTTTTCACACCATATTTTTTGAGAGTTTTCTAGATCTATTGGTAAAGAAATAGTAAAATAAAAAGAAGTTCCTTTGTTTAACTCACTTGAAACCTGTAAAGTCCCTCCCATTAGTTCTACCAAGGATTTTGAAATAGCAAGCCCTAATCCAGTGCCACCATATTTACGAGTGATAGAACCATCAGCTTGGCTGAAGGCCTGAAACAAATTGGACACCTGTTTAGGAGACATGCCAATTCCTGTGTCATTGACACTGAATAGAAGTTCCACTTCTGTCGGAGTTTTCTTTTGCAATTCAATTTTGAGTACAATCTCTCCCCTTTCCGTAAATTTAGCTGCATTGTTTAACAAGTTGATTAAAATTTGAGATAATCTTAAAGGGTCTCCAATTAAAGAGTCCGGAAACTCAGGGTCTATATCTAAAATAAGTTCGATAGGTTTATCAGCTAAATGAACTTGAACTAAATTGGAGGCTTCATCTAGTATTTTACTTAACATAAAAGGAATACATTCAAGCCCTTGTTTTTGAGCCTCTATCTTAGAAAAGTCTAAAATATCATTGATAATATGCAATAATGCTTTAGAAGCACTGATGATACGATTGACAAAACCGTGTTGCCTTTCATCTAAATTGGTATCCGCTATTAAGTGAGACATTCCAATAATTGCATTCATTGGAGTTCGAATCTCGTGACTCATATTGGCTAAAAAATCACTTTTAGCTTTGGTGGCTCGTTCGGCTTCTTCGCGTGCTTTGACTATTTCTGTAATATCTGTTATAGAAATCATATAACCGACTAAGGAGTCTGAAGCGAGTAAAGGCACTCCTTCTAAACGACACCATATTTTAGAAACAGTTGTATTGTCTAACAAAAACACACGGTTCCATAACTGTACATTTTTAACCGATTTTTCAAGATTTCTAATTTCATCTTCTGGAAACCCATAATTTTTTAATTCCGACAGATTTTTTCCAGAAAGAGCATGTGAGTCGATAGAAAAGTATTCGTCTGTTTTTTTAGAAGCATAGCTGATTTTATTTTCTTTGTCAAAAATAAACATCACAGAGTTTGATGAAGACATTATAGTATCTAAAATAGACTCTTTCTCTACCAGACTTGTAGTGTCAGAAATTAAAAACAAAAATCTTAAAGATCCACCTTCTTCTGTTAAAATTCTAAAAGAAATTTGCCACCATTGTACAACTCCTAAGTGATTGACGATAGGGAGTTGAATTTTGGCATCTTCTTCTTTTATAGAGTCTGCATGCTCTAAAACATATTGAACAAACTTTTTAAATTCTTCGTTAGGGATCACCTCCCATATTTTTTTTGAACGAATAGAAAATAAGTTTTGAGAGCCAGAAAAGTCTGCTATATTGGCACTAGCAAGCAAAATTTGATAATCAAAATCGGTTAATATTAAAGAAAAAAACTTAGAACCCAACAGAGTGTCAAAAAGGATGCTCGTAGTGATGGTGTCGTTGAGATCTTTTGATATTTTTAATCTAAAAATAATCTGACTCAATAAAAAAGAGATTAAAAAAATCACTATAATGAGAGTGGTTGCCAAAAAGATCAAATCCATAATTTGTACTTTTAAGTGGGCGAGTAATCGACTTTCGGGTAAAATATGAATTAAATGAAAAGAATGATTGGGAACCAGACTCACAAGGTATGTGTATTTATTCTCTTGAATAGATAAGTTAAAAGAACTAATTTCACCCACTCGCATCGAGTCAGGATCATAATATTCTGTGACTTCTTTATATAAACTGTAGGCACTGTCTCTAGTTATAGAACCTAAAGTGGTTTCATAAGGAAAATATGTCACTAAACTATCGTAACGATTTTCAATTAAAAGAGTGATCCCACCACTTCTTTCCCTGGCTAAAGGTGCCAACATACGACGCAAAAAAACTACATCAATGTCTTTGGCAACTACCCCCCGTAATTTTTGATTTTTACCCCAAATAGGTGTTGATAAAGTAAGGACCGGCTTTTTTGCTTGTTCATTGTAATGAGGGCCAGTATAAACATTTCCCCTATAACGATTGGCTTCTAGATACCACTCTTTTGTACGAACTTCTGTCTTTTTTTCGTCTAAAACTCTACCCTTGGAACTGATAAAATTGCCATTGGAGGCACCAAAATAAACATCGACTAAGTATGGTTTTTCTTTAGTGTAAGCAAAAAAAGTGTTTTTATACCCAGATTCACTTAAATTTTTAGATTGTATGTTTTTAGTTAAATTAGAAAAAGAAGTTTCATAATTTGACAACCGACTCCCTAATTGCGTAGAGACTTGTTTTAATAAAATTTCTGACTCACTATGAGCTGTACTCAGCAAAAATGATCGTGCATAAAAAGAAAAAAGAAGCACCAACAAAATCGCTCCCACAAACATAGGGATAGCGTAAATCAAAGAAATTCGCCAGCTTAAAGAACGCCTGTTTTCTATAATCGGATTCAAATACTCAATTCCTCATACTGTTTGGGTAATCGGTCAGCAATGCTCAAAAATGCATCCACAATTTCTGGATCAAATTGTTTAGAGCGTTCCTTAGATATAATCGATACCGCCTCAGCATGAGGAATAGCTTCTTTATAAACTCGCTTAGAAACCAAAGCGTCATACACATCTGCTATTGCCACTAATCTCGCTTCCAAAGGGATTGCTTCTGCTTTTAATCCTTCTGGATATCCCGATCCATCCCAGTGTTCATGATGTGATTTAGCTATATTCACGGCAAAAGAAAGTACCGATGAGTTTTGGGAGTCTTTTTTGGCTGCATTCAAAACATCATGCCCCAATATGGTGTGCTTTTGCATTTCTTCTCGCTCCTTTGGATCTAGTTCAGAAGCCTTCGTTAAAATAGGAGCATGAATTGCTAGCATACCAATGTCGTGAAGCGAAGAAGCCATTATAAAATTATCAAATTCACTCCAATCAGCTAAATCATTTTTATATTTTTCTTTTTTACCCAAAATCTCAAGCAAACTTCGAATCAAAATTTGCATTCGTTTGATATGAGCTTCTTTTTTATGAATACGATATTCTGCAAATGCTCCTAAATGTATGCACAATTTGTTAAAATCATCTGAATGCTTCACTTTATTACTTTTTGGAGTAGAAAAAGCAATTTTTTTTCTACAAAGAAGGTGATTTCGAATACGAAGTCTTACCAAAGAAGGAGAAAAAGGTTTTGTAATATAATCTACCGCTCCCAAACTCAAGCCTTGCTCTTCACTTTTGGGATCAGTTTTAGCTGTTAAAAATATCACAGGAACATTGTCTATTAAACCTTTTTCATTGAGCTTAGTGAGAGTCTCATAACCATCCATCATTGGCATCATAATGTCTAATAAAACAATGTCTGGTTTTATTTTAGGGACCAGTTCTATCGCCTTTTTTCCATTCAATGCCACATAAACATCATATTCGGAAGATAAAACAGCTTCTAAAACTTCAATATTTGTTTTAGTGTCATCTACCACCAAAACTTTAAATTTTTCTTGTATCATATACTTTTAATCTATTTTTTTTTCAAAAAAAACAAAACTTATTTTTATTCTAAACTGGAATATTAGTTAAAAAAAGCCTTGTTAAACTATGTCGTTACTTCTAATTTTCTCTTTTTCCATAAAAAATAAATGGCTGGATAAACTAATAGTTCCATCAACACCGAACTTACAACACCACCAACCATTGGTGCTGCAATTCGTTTCATTACATCGGCTCCAGAACCCTGACTCCACAAAATTGGAATTAAACCTGCTAAAATAACAGAAGCTGTCATCATTTTAGGTCGAATTCGACGAACAGCCCCTAAATCTATAGCTTTGTATAGTAAAGGCAAAGTCATTTTGGAGCTTTCTTTTTTCACTTTTTCATAGGCTTTATCTAAATATAGCAACATGATGACACCGGTTTCTGCGTCTAAACCGGCCAATGCAATCATCCCAATCCAAACTGCCAGACTCATATTGTAATCCAAAAAGTATAAAATCCAAATGGCTCCTATTAAAGAAAATGGGATAGCTAGAAGAACAATTCCAGTCTTTACAAATGATTTTGTATTCAAAAAAAGCAAAAGGAAAATTAAAAATAAAGTGATGGGTATAACATAAGAAAGCCGTTCGTACATCCTTTCCATATATTCAAATTCACCACTCCAAATAAATGTATAGCCATTAGGTAGCTCTAAATGGCTAGATAAAATCTCGTGAGCATGATGCACATAAGCTCCTATATTGTCACCTTCTATGTCCACAAAAACCCAAGAATTTGGCCGTGAATTTTCACTGCGAATAAACATTGGCCCCTGCACTAACGAAATATCGGCAAGCATGGAAAGAGGGAGGCTTCCACCATTTGGTAAATCCACTAAAATTCTAGAAATCTTTTCTGGACTATCTCTTAGTTCTCTTGGGTATCGAATATTAATACTATACCTCTCTAAACCTTCTACAGTTGTAGTCACCCGCATCCCTGCTAAAGCTAATTTCAATGTTTTTTGAATATCTGCAACGGAAACTCCATGACGAGCAGCCTCTTGACGGTTGATTTTTACATCCATATAATTTCCACTCATTGCCCGCTCAGAAAAAGCAGAAATAGTGCCTGGAATTTCTCGAATGATTGCTTCGGCTTGCTCTCCTAAAAGCTGTAAAGTATCGGTATTAGGTCCAGAAATTTTAAGCCCCACTGGAGTATTGATTCCTGTAGAAAGCATATCCGTTCTTGCTTTAATGGGCATAATCCAAGAGTTGGTAAGCCCTGGCACATTCACCGTTTTATCTAATTCTTTTATAATATCATTGTATGTATAGCCCTTTCTCCATTGAGACTGTGGTTTCAACCGAATAGTGGTTTCTAACATATCCAGATCAGCGGGGTCTGTCGCTGTCTCTGCCCGTCCCACTTTTCCAAACACTTGCTCTACTTCTGGAATACTTGCAATCAACTTGTCTGTTTGATGCAAAAGGGCCTTAGCTTTTTCTATAGAAATGCCAGGAAATGTGGTTGGCATATAAAGGATATCCCCTTCTCTTAGAGGTGGCATAAACTCACTCCCTAATTTTTTAAAAGGATATAAAGTCGAGAGCAACACAAATAAACTCACAAGAAGGACCTTATAAGGGTGTGTTAAAACAAATTTCACAATGGGATGATAAATTTTTTCTAAAAAACGATTGATTGGATTTTTTCTTTCGGGTAAAATCTTTCCACGAACAAAATACCCCATTAAAACAGGAACAACCGTCAAAGATAAAAGACTAGCTGCTGCCATAGCATATGTTTTAGTGAAAGCCAGTGGCTTAAACAAACGACCTTCTTGCTCTCCAAGGCTAAAAACTGGTATAAAAGAAATAGTAATCAACAAGAGAGAAAAGAAAAGTGTTGGTCCTACTTCTTTAGAAGATTTAGCGATTAAATCCCAATGTTTTAAACGCTCATTTTCTGGTTTTAGGTTTTCATATTCTAAATTTTTATGAGCATTTTCAATCATTATAATAGCGGCGTCCACCATAGCCCCAATAGCAATGGCAATACCTCCAAGAGACATAATATTTGCATTGAGACCTTGTATATGCATTACAATAAAGGCTATTAAAATAGAAGTAGGAAGCACAAAAACAGCAACCAAGGCACTTCTAGCATGCAATAAAAAGAGCAAACAAACCAAGCTAACCACCAAAATTTCTTCTAAAAGTTTATCTTTCAAAGTTTTAATGGCACTTAAAATCAAATTAGAACGGTCATAAGTAGCTACAATCTCCACACCTTCTGGAAGCCCTCCTTGCAATTCTTTTAGTTTCTTTTTAACTCCTTCTATCACTTTCAGAGCATTTTGCCCAGAACGCATGACCACAATTCCACCTACCACCTCTCCTTTACCATCTAAATCCACTATTCCTCGACGCATCTCGGGACCAATGTTAATGTTGGCGACATCCTTCAAATAGACAGTCGGCTTTCCTTTCAATTTCAATAGAGGGACTAATTCTAAATCTTCTACCGATTTTATATAACCCAAGCCTCGAATCATAAATTCAGCTTCACCTATTTCTATAGCCTCGCCTCCTTCATCACCATTGGCATCTTGCACAGCCTTTTCCACATCAGAAAGACGAATCCCATAATTTTGCAAGCGTTCTGGAATCACTGTCACTTGATATTGCTTGACAAATCCACCCACACTAGCGACTTCACTGACTCCTGGAACTCCAGAAAGTTGGTATTTTAAAAACCAATCTTGAATAGATCGAAGCTCTTGAAGGGAGTGTTTTTTTGAAACCAAAGCATATTCATAAACCCAACCAACCCCACTAGCATCTGGACCTAGGGTGGGTAAAACCCCTTCGGGCAATCTTTGCTGAGCTGCATTCAGTGTTTCTAGCACGCGACTGCGCGCCCAATAAAGGTCTGTGCCATCTTCAAAAATCACATAAACCAAAGAATATCCAAAAAAAGAATAACCCCTTATAGTTTTAGCCCCTGGCACAGACACCAGTGTAGTAGTGAGCGGATAAGTGACTTGATCTTCGATGATTTTTGGAGATTGTCCGGAATGTTCCGTGTAAATAATCACCTGTACATCACTTAAATCTGGCAAAGCATCAATGGGAGTGTTTTTTAATGAAAACACACCTATAGCAATGAGGATCAAACTACTTAAAAGTATGAACACTCTATTTTGAATAGAAAAATCAATCCATTTAGTGAGCATGTGTATCTTTCTCCATAAAAGCATCCATTGCTTTTCTTAAATTACTTTCCGAATCCAGCAAAAAGTGAGCAGAAGTGACCACAGAATCACCAATAGCCAAACCTTCCAAAATCTGAATGTTTTCTCCTAAGTCTTCTCCTAAAAGGACATTTTGAGGTTTATAATGCCCATCACCCACAGAGAGTATCACCAAATTTCGCTCTCCTGTACGAATCACCGCTGTATTTGGCACCTGGATTCCCTTGCCGATATCTTTGTGCAAGAACAAATCCACATCCATGCCTGGTTTTAACTTGTAATTCGTATTATTAAATTCCACTCTAAGCTCTGTTGTTTTGGTGTCAAAATCTACCATAGGGGATATAAAAGAAAGCTTTCCACTTGCATGTTTCTCTTGCAAAGCAGACAGATCTAGGCTAACATTCATCCCTAATTTTAAATACTTAGTCTCTTTGGGATACACATATCCTGTAATCCAAACCGTATTTAAATCGGCAATCCTATAAAGCTCAGTACCTGCAGAAATATAATCCCCTTGGATTAGATTCTTTTTAATGATCACCCCTGGTATGGGCGCATCAATAGGCACTTTCGTCACAATCTCTTGTTTAGTTTCTACTTGTTCGATTAAAGAAGAGGAGAGTCCCATCACTTCTAAATTTCGCTTGGCACTTTTTGCCAAACTGGAGTCTATTTTCAAAGCATGTAAAAACTCTTCTTGAGCCGCTATCAAATCGGGACTATAAAATTCAGCAAGTTTAGCACCCTTCCTGACTCTAGTCCCTTCGATTCCTTTTGGA
This sequence comes from Fibrobacter sp., assembly GCA_012523035.1. GTDB lineage: Bacteria > Fibrobacterota > Fibrobacteria > Fibrobacterales > Fibrobacteraceae > JAAYJH01. Next base: position 4,303 of record JAAYJH010000009.1, on the reverse strand, counting down.
TTAGAAAGCACCCAGCCAGCCACTCTAGTATTCACCACGGCCATACGCTCTGCATTATAATTCACCATGCCTGGTATTCTGATCGTTTTTTTAAGATCCGACTCTTTCACTTCCATTGCAGTCACACCAATGCTTTGCACTATAGCAGGGTTTACAGAAATAGCTCCTTCGTGTTCGTGATCACCATTCGAAACACTCTCTTCTTTCACCAAAACCAAATCCATACCACAAAGAGGGCAAGTCCCAAAATGATCTTGAATTATAGCGGGGTGCATGGGGCAATGGTACATTTCTTTTTTTTCCACATGATCATGAGCCGCTTTATCCACAAAGACATAAACAACCGCAGCCCCAACAAAAGCAGAAAACACTATTAAAGAAAATAAAAATATTTTGTTTTTCATAATTCTCCTGGAGTCAAACCTAAAATTTGCTCTAAATTAAAAACAGAGTAATATAAATGACTATAAGCAGAAGATCGCTCTTCTTGTATCAAAATTTTTTCTCGAAAAGAATCGAGGACTGCCGTTAAATCGGACTTTCCATTCGCATAAGAAATAAGAGAAGCTTCAAAAGCTTTTTCTATAATATTTTCATGTATCTCTACAATCAAATTCTTTTTAGACACTGCATTTTGATAAGCCAGAAACGCTTTTTTAATTTCTTGCTCATACCGGCTTTTCAAGTTATTTTCCTCTAGTTTCAAGGACCTTTCACGCACTTTAGCTTCATTCACGCTCCCCTTAAACTCACTCGATGCCCAAGGAAAAAACGGCAACTGAAAACCCAACATCAAAGACCAATCGTTTTGCTCCTTCATGACCATATAACTGGCTTGCAGCATCCAATTCGGTTTAGATTTTAGCTGGGCGACACGAATTTCATCTTTAGCGATTTTCTTATGGATTTCCAGCGCTTGAAACTCAGGTGTTTGGTTGATTTTCTTTAGCAATTCTTCTAGTTTAAGGTCCAAGACTCGCTCTTTTAAAGCTCCGTTTACCTTCACCTCTATTGAATCTAAGCTAAGCAAAGAAGAGATCCAAGACAAAACACTTTGCCTTTCCTGGACTAGATCTAAATTTTTTATTTTTAATTTAGACATTTCTGATTCTATTCGAAAAACCTCATCTAAACTAGAAAAGCCAAGTGCATACCTATTTTTAGCCGTTTCTAAAACAAATGAGAGACTGCTTAAATTAGAATCTAAATACCGCTCTTTTTCTTGGACAAGCAAAAAATCCAAATAGAATTTCGCAATTTGTAGTTCACCATTAATTCTAGAAATCACATAAGACTTCTCTGCTAAAACTTCTTTATCCTTTTGCAAATTCAAGTTTGCTTTCCTTTTACCCGGGTACAAAAACTCTTGACTCACAGTCACTCCTCCATAATACATATCAGACTGAGAACCCCATTCCAAAGAAAGCTCGGGTGCAGGATATGCCTTATAAGACTCGGCCTCAGCTTTTACCAAATCTTTTTTAGATGCTTCTAATGCAAGCATAGGGGAATGTTTTCTATAGTAATCCAACAAATCGTGCAATGAATCAAAAGCTACGAAATCAGCAAACAGGGAACTAAAAAAAAACAAATAAAAGAAATACCTTATTTTCATATAAAGGACCTAATCTCATTAAAATTTAGTGGAAAAAAAAAGGCTTCTATAAACAGAAGCCCATATAAAAATCAAAACAGAGCTTCTTAAGATTTATTTTTAGGAGTAGATTCCTCTGCTTTTTTCAAAAACTTTTCTGGTTCTTTAGCAAACAGCGGAGGACACCCATTACAACACAAGTTCACCACCTTTCCTTTATAAACAACTTGTTCTGCTTTGCCCATGCTTCCTATTTTAGAATCAAAAACGGGGCAAATCGTATTATTTAAAGGAATCGCTTTGGCAATTTGCTCTGGACTTGGATTTAAAATTAAATCTTTTGAAACAGTCGTTGCATTATTTGCAAATAAAAATGTGGAGAATAAAAAGAAAGCTACGATTATTTTTTTCATTATGTTTCCTCTAAAAGTATTTTATTGTATAAAAACTCTAAAACAACTCTTAGTATCTTTTAAAGTTTATCCTATATAAGCAACTCTAATAGAACCAAGCGTGACAAACACCATGTTTTAGAGATGCAGCATGACTCATAAAGAAGAGGGTAAACTTCATAATGTAAGCTAGAGTGACTGCTTTCTATTCATTAAATTAGAAAGCCCAGTTATAAAAACAAGCAAATATCCACATTGAAGTGCATTTAACCTAAAATTCACAAAAATGAGACAAAATCTAAGAATAAAACACACATCTATTACAAACAAATGGCTCTACACAAAAAAAACATTATTATGGGTAGTCAGAAGCGCCTATACTACAAAAAAACAAAATAAAAACTCTTAAAAAAGCAATAAATCAAGAGCCCAAAGCATCTAAAAATTCAAAGCGTTCATAGGCCTCTAAAAGCTCCCTATCCAAAAGCTTAAGCTTCTCTTGCAAAGCTATTAATTTAGTCGCATCGGTATACACGCTTTCCAAACTCAGCTCTTGATGCAGAGACTCTATTTGCGACTCCAAGGCCTCTATTTTTTCTGGGAGTTTTTGAAACTCTTGTTCTTCATGGTAAGCTCGTTTAGATTTGGCTTTTGAAGACTTGGTGCTAGCCAGTTTTTTTGAAGAAAGAGTTTCGTTCAAAAGGCTCTTTTTTTCTTTTAAAAACTGTGCATATTCTGAATAACCACCTACGATTTCTTGAATGTGCCCTCCATTTTCGATAGCAAAAACAGTCGTCGCCGTAGCATCTAAAAAAGAACGATCATGGCTAACCAAAAGCACGGTCCCTCGATATTGAGCAATTAAATCCGTTAACAATTCTAAAGTTTCAATATCCAGATCATTCGTAGGTTCATCTAAAACCAGCACATTAGAAGGTCTAGAAAAAAGAATGGCCAGCAACAATCGATTCCTCTCTCCACCAGAAAGAGCACTAATAGGCCCTCGAGCCCTATCCGATGAAAACAAAAAATCTTGCAAATAACTCAACACATGGCGTCGTTTGCCATCGATTTCTACAAACTCTTTAGTATCACCTATATTTTCAACCAAAGTCAAATCTTCTTTTAGAGCCGCACGCATTTGATCAAAATAAGCAACTTCAAGATTAGTCCCCAGCTCCACACTCCCTGTTTTTGCTTGAAGCTCACCCAAAATAACTTTCACAAGAGTGGTTTTACCAGAACCATTTTCTCCCACTATTCCAATCCTATCTCCACGAACAATTTCGGTCGAAAAATTTTCAAAAAGAATTTTCTCATCATAACTATAAGACACCGACTGAAGGCGAGCCACAATTTTTCCAGAAAGACTTGCTTCATTAATATGCATTGAAACGCTCCCAGTCCTATCTCGACGAGCTCTCCTTTCTTCTCTCATTTTTTTCAAAGAACGAACTCTGCCCTCATTACGGGTCCTTCTAGCCTTGATCCCCTTTCGAATCCAAATCTCTTCTTGAGCAAGCTTCTTATCAAAAAGTTTATTCGCTCGATTTTCAATTTCAATCTCAGCTTCCCTTCGCTCTAAAAACTCATCAAAACGACAATTCCAAGAACGAATTTTTCCTCTATCCAATTCTAAAATTCTAGAAGAAAGCTGTTGCACAAAAGCTTTATCGTGACTCACAAAAAGCAAAGCCCCCTCAAATCGATTCAACAAATCTTCTAGCCATTGGATTGAAGCAATATCCAAATGATTCGTAGGCTCATCCAAAAGCAACAAATCTGGAGCCTCTCCCAAAGCTTTAGCAATCAGAACTCGTCTTTTTTGACCACCAGAAAGGGATTCATAAGGCACATCAAAATCCAAGCCTGTACGCCCCAAAGCAGCCTCTTTATTTGAATTCCTTTCAAGCTCATCTCCCAAAATCACAGAACGAACACTCCCCTTCAGGTTCACAGGAAATTCCTGTGGCAAATAAACCACCTTCAATCCACTTTTTAAAACCAAATCACCAGAATCCGCCTGTATTTTTTGAGCTAAAATTCGAAGCAAAGTCGATTTACCCTCACCATTTCGCCCCACCAAACACACTCGTTCAGCACTATCTATATCAAAAGAAACACTATCCAAAAGCAAAGGTCCACTAAAACCAATACTCAGATCTTTAACCGAAATCAACGCCACAAAAAACCTACCAAAAAATAAAACTACAAACTGCAAGTCAAAAACAAACTCAACACCTTATAAAGATAAATATAAAAGCAAAAACCGACAAGAAGCCCCTTTTATTTGAAGTCTCACACACGCCTGGCTTTT
>JAAYJH010000055.1 GCA_012523035.1 Fibrobacter sp. | reverse complement strand
TTATTATAGAGTAGGACTTTGTGAAACACGATAAATAGCCGTTACTTTTATCTTGTTCTTTTATGTTGGCTGTTTTTTTTTTGTGGTTTAAGATAAAAGGTTGCTTGTATGAAGAACTTAAAAAGCATTAAGCATCGATTGAATTTAAGGGTTGTAGTTGTTAGCCTTCTATTAATTTTTGTTTTAATAGTGCTTGAATTAGGGGTGGCTTATTTTATAGGTTCTTGGCACCACAAAAGTGTCTTGAATTCATTGCTTAATATTGCCTCTAGAGATGCGCAATTATTTTCTTTTAAAATAGATAGGCGTGTTGAACTTTTAGAAACGATTTCACAAAAAAAAGGATTAAATGATCAAAACTTTTCTGCATATTTAAAGGATACTACCATGTATTCTGTATTGTACGCTAAAGGTTGGATCGATTTAGAAGGGAATTGTAGGTTTGTCAAAGAAAAAGAACAGTTTAATCCAGAAATTTCAAAAGCTTATTTAGATTCGGTTTTAACAAAAGATTTTTATCTTTCTTTTTTAAGAGATGATGAGCGTTATTTTTTAAGCTTGACACAAGGTGTATATAATAAGGACAAGAATCGAGTGGGGACTTTGATTGCAGTGATGGAAGATTCTATATTGTATTCCTTGCCCACTGAACATCAAAAAGCCTTTTTTATAGTGAATTCAAAAGGTGAATATATCAAAGATATGCTGCTTACAGAAGTTCAAACGCACGAGTTTGATTTTGGAGTAGAAAACGATAGTTCTTTGGTAGAAACAATAAAAAATGAGCTTTTGAGTATGGATGTATCTAAAAAAAAGGCTCAGGTTTTAAAATCAAATATAGACAAACGAATTGCTTATTATATCTCTATACCTTTGGAGTATAATGATTGGTTTTTGATTTCTGTATATTCTGACAAAGCTATTGATACTCATAATTCAATGTTTAAAATACTTTTTCAAGCGATGACTTTGATTTTTTTTGTGTTATTGATTGGGATTTTGTTTTATAGTTTTACACTTCGATTGTTTTTTAGGAGAGATTTAGAAGCACAACTTTCTTACGATTCTTTGACGGGTGCGTTTACAAAAGACAAACTATTTTTGTACTTGAAAAACTCTTATAACCCTCCATCGAATTGTAAGGTGGCCTTTGTGGTTTCTAATATCAAAAACTTTGGTTTTTTTAATACGGTTTTTGGCCAAGTTCGTAGTGATGAGATTATTAGAAAAACTAAATTGTATTTGACAAAAAAACTTAAAAAAGAAGAGTTGTTGGCCCGTTCTTTTGCCGATCGATTTTATTTGGTTTTGTGCTATCAGAGTGAAGAAGAGTTGAACCATCGTTTAATTCAATTATCCGAAGAACTTCGTTTTTTTAATCAAGATGTGGTGAATGGCTTTCCGGTGAATTATTGTTTTGGAATTTATTTGACTCAAAAACAAGGCCGCAGAATACTTTCTCCAGAGTTTTTTGCTCTTGCCGATATGGCTATTAAAAATAGTCCAAAAGAGTTTTCTAAAACGCTTTTTTATTATGATGCGGAGGTTCAAAAGTCTGTAGAAAAAGAAATTTTGTTGGAGAGTCGTATGGAAGAAGCTCTTATCAATGAGGAGTTTTTGGTGTATTTACAACCCAAATACGATGCCAATACAGAAGAGCTAGTGGGGGCAGAGGCTTTGGTTCGATGGCAAACTCCCAATGAACTCTTGTTTCCAGATTCTTTTATCCCTATTTTTGAAAAGAGTGGATTTATTTTAAAATTAGACACTTATATGTTAGAAAAAGTATGCCAAATACAACAACAAAGACTTATCGAAAATAAACCCATAGTTCCTATTTCGGTGAATCAATCCAGACTTTTATTTTACCAACCAGATTACTTAGAAACGCTCATCAGTATAGTGGATAAATACGAAGTGCCTCGTCGTTTGATTGAGTTAGAAATGACAGAGACGGTGCTCTTAGAGAATGATAGTGCTGCTTTAAATCTCTTCAATCAACTTTTGACTGTAGGTTTTAGAGTCTCTATGGATGATTTTGGATCTGGATATTCTTCTTTGAAAATGCTCAAGGAGATTGATGTGAATATCATTAAATTGGATAGAGGTTTTTTACAAAACACCATAAATAGTGAAAGAGGAAAGAAAGTGGTGATTTCTGTGCTTCGATTAATTAAAGATTTGAGGTTGATTTCTATAGCCGAAGGGGTAGAGACTAAAGAACAATTAGAGTTTTTACGAGATGCAGGTTGTCATTTTGTTCAAGGCTATTATTTTTCTAAGCCTATTCCACTTCAAGAGTTTGTAGATAAATTAGAAACCTTTCCAATTTCGGTTAATGCTCTAAAAGATATGGTGCCATTGAATTAGGAATATATTTATAAGTTTGTGGAGCTTCTTATAAGCTTATCTTTTTGTTATTGGATGCCTTTTGGTGTTTATTAGATTATTTTTAATAAGATTCTAGTTTTGGATATATGCATGCTACCACTTATTAAGAGAAATACCACTTTGCAGGGTGACATTTTTTATTCGCATTTTGATGTTCAAAATCATCACAAGGTGATCGATTCTATTTTGTCTGCGGCTTTGAATCAAAAGATAGAGTGCAAACAAATCCCACTCAACGATAAAGGACGACCCGATTTTTCGAGCTATGGTATGGATGCTAATTGGACGCATTCTAAGAACACTTGTGTTTTGGTTTATTCTTTTAATGCTAGGGTTGGCGTGGATTTGGAGTTTTATAAAAAAAGAAAGCACATTCGGTTGGCAAGACGGTTTTTTAATAGAGAGGAGACTTCGCTGATAGAGTCTTTGCCCGAGTCGCAAAGTTTGGAGCTGTTTTATAAGTTGTGGTGTCGCAAAGAAGCGTATTATAAGTGCTTTGGAGGGTCTTTTTTTGAGGGTAGTTTAAAAGTTTCAATGTTAAATGAAGATTCTGGAGCTTATTCTTTTTGGGAGCCCGATCTAGGTGTTTTAGAGGAGAGGCTGGATTATTCGTGCTGTATCATTAGTGCTTTTCAGTGATTTTTGTTTTGTGAATTCATATGAAAATGGGCTTTTATTGCTTTGTGGTTGAAATGAAAAGGTTTTGACCTTTATCTTTTAGAATCTTTGAAATGCTTTTTGATGGGTGAGGGAAATCTTTTTGTGTTCAAGCCAGGCGCTTCTGAAACTTCTAAATTAAAAATTATTTGTTTTCAAATTCTAGAGGGTTGGGTTCTTTGGGGGTGGTGTCAAAGATATAAAGGGGGAGTAAGGCGATTTCGATTTGGTTCACACGCAAGCGAATCAGGTATTTGCCTTCTTTGGTGATTTGGATTCGGTGCATGTTGAGGATCATGTTCACTACGCCGGTTTCGGCTTCTGGGTTTAAAGCGGGAAATTGAATGTCTGACTGCAAAGGGGGGATTAAGTTTTGACCTTGAGTGTTGGTGATGGTGAGTTCAAATTGATGGTGCGTGGCTTCGGAGCGCTGGTAACGGATTCGAAACACGGCACTGCACTGAGGATAGGTGTAAGGGAGTGGTAGAGCGAAACGATCGAAGGCTCCCAATATGTTGAGTTTGCCTGCTTGGTCTGTGGCGGCATCACAAATGCTTGCGACTTCTACATTCATAAAGACTCCAATTTTGGGGTGAATGCTTAAAATATAGTGTAAAAAAGAAATGTTATTGGAAGTGAAGGCTATTATTATACAAAACTAATTTTATCTTTGGTATATGATTGTTGTTCCTATTTGGTATTTTGTAATTCTAGGCTTTTTGTTCGGGGCTTCTGTGGGTAGTTTTTATAATGTGCTTATTTATAGGATGCCAAGAGGCTTGTCTTTGGTGAAACCTGCTTCTTTTTGCCCTTCTTGTAAAAAACATATCCCGATTTTTTTTAATTTGCCGCTGGTAGGTTGGTTGCTTTTGAGAGGGAAGAGTGCTTGCTGTAAAAGCCCTATTAGTGTTCGCTACCCTTTGGTGGAGTTGCTTTGTGCTTTGCTAGGGGCTTTGAGTGTGGTGCTTGCAGAGTGGGGAAGGCCTTGGGGATTGGAGGCTTCAGAGTTTAAAGATATGGCGGCCTTGTTTTGGTTGCTTTTGGGGATAGTGCCTGTGCTATTGATTGATTTGGAGCACCATTTGATCCCGGATTCTATTTCGGTGGGTGGGATTTTTGTGGGGCTTTTGCTTTCCATTTTTCCAGGTGGAATTTCTGTGGTGGATAGTTTGTTGGGTTTTTTGATCGCCGGGGGAGGCTTGTATGTTTTTGGCTTTTTGGTGACTCGTTTTTTGAAAAAAGAGGCGATGGGTTTTGGTGATGTGAAGCTTTTGGCTGGTTATGGAGCTATAATGGGCTACTTTGCGGCTTTTGAGGTTTTGGTGATGGCGGCTTTGTTGGGTTTGCTAGTGATTTTACCGATGCGTTTTATAAAAAGACCTAATGGTGCAGATTTTGATGAATCTTCAAAAGAAGAGATCCCTTTTGGCCCTTTCCTTTCGATTTCTGCGCCAATAGTCTATCTTTGGGGTGATGCGATTTTAGAATTGTATTTATCTTTTATTTATTAACTTGGGTTTTTCCCGATTTCTTTAGGTGTTATTATGTACGAACATGCTCAAATTTACTTGAATCCTAATGATATGCCACGAGAATGGTATAATTTGGCCGCCGATTTGCCTACCCCTATGCTACCTCCTTTGGGTTCCGACGGTAAGCCAGTTTCTTTGGAGCAAATGGCCGCTATATTCCCCCATAATATTTTAGAACAAGAGATGTCCACGGATTCTTGGATTAAAATTCCAGACGAAATTCGAGGGCACTTGATGCGTTTTAGACCAACACCCCTTCGACGCGCTTATTGGTTGGAAGAGTACTTAAAAACACCCGCCAAGATTTATTATAAAGATGAAAGTGTGAGCCCCGCAGGGAGTCACAAAGGCAATACCGCTATTGCTCAGGCATGGTACAATAAGCAAGCCGGTACCAAAACGATTACTACTGAAACTGGTGCTGGTCAATGGGGAGGTGCTCTTTCTTTTGCTTGTAAATTGATGGGCATCGATTGTAAAGTTTTTATGGTGAAGGTGAGTTATGAGCAAAAACCCTTTAGAAAAGCTTTGATGCGTACTTGGGGTGGTACCTGTATTGCTAGTCCTAGCGAGATCACAGAGGTGGGGCGTAAAGTCCTTCAAAATGACCCTCATTGTCCAGGTTCTTTGGGAATTGCTATTTCTGAAGCGGTTGAACTTGCTATTGGTGATAAAACGGGGAGCACCAAATATGCTCTTGGTTCTGTGCTGAACCATGTGATGCTCCACCAAACGGTGATTGGGCTCGAAGCCAAAAAGCAACTTGAAATGATTGGGATTAAAAAGCCTGATATTGTGTTGTCTTGTGCTGGTGGTGGGTCTAATTTTGCTGGGATGGCTTTCCCTTTTGCTTATGATAAAATCCATGGTCAAGATATTGAAATTATTCCAGTGGAGCCTACGAGTTGCCCTTCTTTGACTCGAGGTGTTTTTACTTATGATTATGGCGATTTGACAGGCTTTACACCACTTTTGCCAATGCATACCTTGGGGCATGATTATATCCCTAGTAGTATCCATGCTGGAGGGCTTCGTTATCACGGTATGTCGCCTATTGTGAGTCAGGCTGTGAATGAAGGTTTGTTTACCCCTACCGCAGTGCCTCAAAATGAGTGCTTTCAAGCGGCAATTCGCTGGGCAAGGACAGAAGGCTGGGTCATTGCTCCAGAGTCTTCTCATACGGTGGCGGCTGTGATTCGTGAGGCTATCAAAGCCCGAGAAGAAGGGAAAGAGAAGACTATTTTGTTCACGATGTCTGGACACGGTTATTTAGATATGGTGGGTTATGAGAAGTACTTGAATAAAGAACTTTTGGATTATAATTTGCCCCAAAGTGAAATCGATGCCACCGAAGCCAGACTTCAAGAAAAAGGTTTTCCAAAGGCAGAAATACGAAATACCGGTAAATGGACCCCTCAAAATATAGATCGCAGTGAGTTTGCTCTAAAATACAATAAGTGAGTAGTGAAATTAAAAGAGCTCTTTATGGGCTTTTTTTGATTCGATTTTTTAATGTGGACAAATTGTCCACATTAAAAGCTTCTAAAATCAGCGGAGATATTAAAAGAATTTACCTTTGTTTTAGGTGAATTTTTTAGTAATTTTAATAAAAGCCGAGGAGTTGAATTATGAAAAATATATTTGTCTTTATTTTAGTCTCGTTTGTGATTTTATGTGCTAAGGATTATTCTGGAGCAGAGCTTTTTAGTCTAGAGTCTTTTAAGTACGGTAAGTTTGAAGCAAAAATGAAAATGCCCGCAGGTTCTGCTTTAGTGAGTTCAATGTTCCTCTATTATGACGATTCTTGGCTGGGAGGGGGAGAGCCATGGGTGGAAATCGATATAGAAGTGCTTGGAAAGTCTCCACAAAGTTTTCAATCTAATATTATTAGTGGGAGTGCAGAGAAACAAGTGATGAGCGAAAAACACCACGCTTTGGACCCAGCTGCTAGTGAAGTGTATTATATCTATGCTATAGAATGGACCCCGACTTATGTGGCGTGGTTTGTGAATGGCGTGGAAATGCGACGGACAGAAGTGGGGAGCACAGATCTTAAAAATCAAGTGGAAAATTTGGTGAAAGCTCAAAGTTTAAGGTTTAATTTGTGGTCTTCTACTGTGCCTGCTTGGGTGGGGCCTTGGGATGAATCTATATTGCCCGTTCAGCAGTTTATCGATTGGGTGAAAGTTTATGAATACACCCCCAACGCAGATTCTGTGTTTAGTTTGTTGTGGGTCGATGAGTTTGAGTTTTTTGATGAGTCTCGCTGGGGTAAAGGAGACTGGACTTTTGATGATAACCGTGTGACGATGCACCCTTCTAATGTACAAGTTCAAGACGGAGTTTTGGTGTTGAGTATGACTAAGCTCAATGAAGAGGGTTTTAATGGTGAAGTCCCTTCGAGTATTGGAATAAAAAGACAAAAAGCCCCCAAACACACTTTGAAGTGGTTGAGGACTTTTGATTTGAATGGGCGTTATAAAGCTTCTGAGTATCCTTAGTCTTTTTTATCTTCTTTGGGGGTTCTTAGCATGGTGAGCACCATTTTGAATGCTGTTATAGATTGTAAAGCATGAGGAATGTTGGCAGGCATGATGATGAGTTCTCCAGCTTTAAGATGGTGCTTTTCTCCATCGATAGAGATTTCCACTTCGCCATCGACTACATGAACTAGTGCATCAAAAGGTGCTTTGTGCTCGCTAAGGCCCTGCCCTTGGTCAAAAGCAAAGAGAGTGACGGTGCTGTTGTTTTTGCGGATGATTTCTCGACTGATCACTGCCTGTTTTTGATAGCTTAGGTCTTCGTTTAGGTTGATAATATCGTATGCCATAATAAATCCTATGATAAGTGTACAGTTTTGAAAATACAAAATGAGAGTGTGAAGAGTAGTTTTCATTTTGTTTTTCTTTGAATGTACTTTCAATTAAAAAGATTCGTTTTTGAGAGCCTCCATTCAAGCTTGTTTTAAATTGTATCCGATATTAGTTTAAAATAGAGGCTTCTGTTATTAGAATGTTCTAAAAACCAGGCGTGTGTGAGACTTCAATAGCTAGCTTTTGACATATTTTGTCAAAACAAGTTGTTTTGGCGATGATGGCTTGTGTGACTTAGTTCCTTACAAAGAATTTCTTTTTGATTAATTTTGGCTTCCTTCTCGAGCCTTTTGTGCAAGCTTGCTTACACTGAGATTTTTGAAGTAATAAAAGTCAATGTTGTAATTGAATGGAGATAAATGTGCGAATGATTCATGCGATTCCAAGAGTGTTGCAAAGGAATATGGTGCTTTCTATTCCAATGGTTTTGCTGTTGGGTTTTGGGGTAGGTTTGTTTTATGATACAAAATCTTTGCAGTTCTTGGTGTTTCCTTTGACTATTGTGATGATTTACCCTACTATGGTGGGGATTAATTTTAAGCAGCTTTTTTCTAAAGGAGATACGACGCTTCAGGTTTCGGCCCTTTTGATGAATTTCGTGTTGACGCCTTTGATTGCCTATGCTTTGGGGTGGGTGTTTTTTTCTAATGAGCCTTTGTTGCATTTGGGATTTTTTTTGACGGGCTTGTTGCCTACCAGTGGAATGACTTTGTCTTGGACGCAAATGGCTTCTGGAAATTTGCCGGCAGCAGTTAAAATGACCATTATTGGGCTAGTGGTGGGGGCTTTGCTCACTCCGATTTATTTGATGAAGGTTTTTGGGGCCAGTGTAGATGTGCCCTTGCTTAAAACTTTGCAGCAAATTGTGTTCATTGTTTTTGTGCCTTTGGCTATGGGCTTTGCGACTCAAAGGCTTTTGCTTAAACGCTATGGGAAAAATAAGTTTGTGAAGGATTTGAAGCCACTTTTTGGGCCTTGGGGGACTATTGGTGTTTTGGGGGTTCAGTTTTTGGCTATTTCTTTAAAATCCAAAGATATTTTAGATAATCCAAGGATATTACTGCTTTTAGGTTTGCCTGTTTTACTTTTTTTTGTGATTAATTTTGTGTTAAGCACTTTTTTTGCTCGTTTTGCAAAAACTCGTGAAAATGGGGTGGCCTTTATTTATGGGACGGTGCTTCGAAATTTGTCGATAGCCCTGGCTCTGGTGATGACCGTTTTTGGTGCGGAAGCCTCTGAGGCTGCTCTTTTGATTTCGATGGGTTTTATTTTTCAGGCTCAATTGGCGGCATGGCATGTGAAGCTTTTAAAGCATTGGTTGTGATTTTTTTTTCGTTAAATAAGTATCTTTTGCTTTATGTTGCTCCACTATATCGAAAAAGCTAAAGAAAAGTCCGATGAAGAAATTTTAGATTTATTTTTGTCTTGGTTAAGCGAGAAAAAAATAGATTTATACCCCGCTCAAGAAGAAGCTATTTTAGAAGTTTTTGATCATAAAAATGTGATTCTAAATACCCCGACAGGTTCAGGGAAATCTTTGGTGGCTTTGGCTTTGCACTTTTTTAGTGTGGCAAAAGCTAAGCGATCTGTATATACTTGCCCTATTAAGGCTTTGGTCAATGAAAAGTGGCTTGCTCTTTGTAAAGAATTTGGCCCAGAGATGGTGGGGCTTTCTACAGGCGATGCTACCGTGAATAAAGACGCTCCTATTTTGTGCTGTACGGCAGAGGTGCTAGCCAATATGGCTTTGGCCGAGGGAGAGTCTCTAGCCGTTTCGGATGTGGTGATGGATGAGTTTCATTACTATGGTGACAAAGATAGAGGGGTTTCGTGGCAGGTCCCTCTTTTGATCCTCACTAAAGCTCGATTTTTATTGATGTCTGCGACCATGGGAAATACTGCTTTTTTTGAAAAAGAACTCTCTGCTCGTACGGGCTTAAAATCTGTGACTGTTTTTGAAACTAAAAGACCGGTTCCTTTGGAGTTTTCTTATAGTGAACAAGAAATTTCAAATACAGTCCAAAAGTTAATTCATGAGGCTAAAGCCCCGGTGTATGTGGTGCATTTTTCACAAGCAGATGCGGCTGTCAATGCTCAAAATTTTATGAGCTTGGACTTGTGTAACAAAGAAGAAAAGCAACAAATCAAAGAGGCGATGGCAAGCACTAAGTTTTCTAGTCCTTATGGACCCGATGTGAAACGATGGTTGAGTCAAGGGATTGGCTTGCATCATGCGGGGCTTTTGCCAAAATATAGGATTTTGGTAGAAAAGCTTGCTCAAAAATCTTTGTTGAAAATCATTTGTGGCACAGATACTTTGGGCGTTGGGGTCAATGTGCCTATTCGTAGTGTGGTTTTGACGCAGCTTTTTAAATATAGCGGAGATAAAACGGCGATTTTAACGGCAAGAGATTTTCATCAAATAGTGGGGCGAGCAGGTAGGAAAGGTTTTGATGATGTGGGTTATGTGTATGCTCAGGCCCCTGCACATGTGATTGAAAATATAAAATTAGCGGCAAAATCAGCCCAAAGTGGCAAGCGATTTGTCAAAAAAAAAGCCCCCGAACGCGGTTTTGTGCTTTGGGATAAAAATACTTTCGACCGTTTGATAGATTCTCCTCCAGAGCCGCTGCTTTCTAACTTTTCAGTCCACCATGGGATGCTTTTGAATGTGCTTTCAAGAAAAGAAGATGGGTGTAAAGCGATGCGCGACTTGATTGCCAGTTCTCATGAAAGTGAAAAATCAAAAAAACTTTTAAAAAAGAAGGCTTTTCAACTCTTTAGGGCATTGGTAGAAGCAGAGGTGATAGTGTTTAATAAAGAAGATGCAGAATCTTCTTCTAAGTTGTTGTTAAACTTAAATCTTCAAGATCATTTTGCTATGAATCAGCCGCTTTCTTTGTATTTGCTAGAAGCTATTGCTTTACTAGATATTCAAAGCCCTGATTATGCTTTAGATGTGATTTCTATAGTAGAGGCTATTTTGGAAAATCCAGAATTGATCCTTCGACGGCAATTGGAAAAAGAACGAACAAAACGGCTTGCAGAGCTCAAGGCAGAAGGGGTGGAATACGAGAAGCGAATGGAAGAGTTGGAGAAAGTGGAATACCCTAAACCCCTCCGAGATTTTTTATATGATTCTTTTAATGAATTTGCTCAAAAACACCCGTGGATAGGGCAAGAAAATGTGAAGCCTAAAAGTATAACCCGAGAGTATTTAGAAACTTTTAGCACCTTTTCGTCTTATGTGAAAAATCATTCTTTGCAGCGTTCCGAAGCTTTGTTATTGAGGCATTTGAATAGCACTTACAAGGTGCTCCTACAAACGGTTCCTGATTCTTATAAAAATGAAGAATTGCTAGAAATAGAAGCTTACCTTTTAGATACCATAAAACGAGTGGACTCTAGTTTATTGGAAGAATGGGAACGGCTTAAAAATCCAAACTTTGTCTCAGAAAATGAAGAGGCAAAAGCATTTTTAAGAGAAGTGGAAAAAGATATTTTAGAAGATAAAAAGCAATTCGAAGCATTGGTTCGACAACGCATTTTTGCTTGGATGACTTTGGTTCAAAGAGAGCAATTTAGCGATGCTTTAGATGTTTTAAGCGAAGATTTAGAGGAAGGATTGTTGCTTGTCGATGAAAAGTCTGTCCCGTGGACAGAAACTCGTTTGTTGGAGTTAATGGCGAATTATGTATCGACGCACGGTCGTTTTTTGTTGGACGCAGAGGCGCGCTCAGTGAAGCATACTCACTTTTTGTATGAAGATGAATGGGTTTTGGTGGAACAAATGCTTCAAGATTATAATGATTTGAACGATTGGAGTATTCTTTTTGCAGTGCCTTTGGCGGCTAGTCGAGAATTAAATACGCCACTTTTGTATTTGAGAAGGATTGGTGAGAGTTTTTGAGGTGTTTTTATTTCTAAACTCGTTTTAGTTGTGTAGTTTTTTTACTTTTATAAAGTATAAGTTCGATATTTAAGCCTTGAATTTGAGTTTGGAGAGAAAATGCTGGTTTTAATGCAAGAAGTGATGAATAAAAGTGGTGTGAGTTTTGGCACAAGTGGTGCCAGAGGTCTTGTTTCACAGATGACTGACCGTGTTTGTTATATATACACCAGGGCTTTTTTAGCATCTATAGAAAAGCACTACCCCTCTGAAAAAAAAGTGGCTGTGGCGGGAGACTTACGCCCCAGCACCGATCGGATTTTAAAAGCCATTTTTAGAGCTAGTTTAGATCAAGGATTTGAGTTTGTCTATGGAGGCAAAAGCCCAAGTCCTGCTATTGCTCTTTATGGTATTCAAAACAAAATCCCCAGTATTATGGTCACAGGGAGTCATATTCCAGAAGATAGAAATGGCATAAAATTCAATCATCCTTTTGGAGAAATTTCAAAAAAAGACGAAGAGCAAATTGTGCTTCAAGAAGTCCAGATAGAAGAGTCTCTTTTCGATACACAAGGCTTTTTTGTGGAGAGTCTAGATTTGCCTTCTGTAGAGACAACAGTGGCTCAAAACTATGTGGATCGATATGTGCAGTTTTTTGGAGAAAAAGCTTTGCAGGGTTTGAGTGTAGGGGTTTATCAACACTCGGCGGTGGGTAGGGACTTATTGGTTCTTGTGCTAGAAAAATTGGGTGCTTATGTTCAAAAACTAGGTTTTTCTGATGTTTTTGTGCCGGTAGATACCGAAGCTATCCGAAACGAAGATGAGATTTTAGCGAAAAAATGGATCCAAGGTGGATTGGACGCTATTGTCAGTACTGATGGAGATTCGGATCGACCATTGCTTTCTGATGATATGGGAAACTGGATTCGAGGGGATTTGCTTGGGATATTGACCGCAAAATTTTTGGGAGCGCAAGGGATAGCCACTCCAGTGAGCTGCAATACCGCTTTAGAAAAGTCAAAGGCTTTTGAAAAAGTGCAGAGGACGAGGATAGGAAGCCCTTATGTGATCGCAGGGATGGAAAAACTTTTAGAAGACACCAATACTGTGGTAGGCTACGAGGCCAATGGTGGTTTTTTATTGGGTTCAGATATCGTAGAAGGGTCTAAGCTGCTTCAAAAGTTGCCAACAAGAGATGCTTTTTTGCCTATAATAACGGTGTTGCGAGAAGTTATAAAACAAAGGAAAAATATTTCTGATTTGCTAGAGGATTTACCCACTCGATTTACAGCCAGTGATAGATTGAAAAACTTTCCAAATAAAAAGAGTGCTTCCATTTTAAAGCTATTAAAAAACAATAGTGAAGCCGAAAAGATTTTTGGTGCTATTTCTGGAAATTTAGTAGAAATTAATGAAGTGGATGGCTATAGAATGACTTTTGATTCAGCAGAGATCATTCATTTGAGGCCTAGCGGGAATGCTCCAGAGTTTAGGTGTTATACCGAAGCGGACACCGAAGAACGAGCTAAGAAAATACTCGTGTTGGTACTAGAGCAAGTTCAAAAAATATCGAAAACCCTTTAAGTAGATAAGCTAATAAGATATGCGAAAAATTTTTATATGTATTTGCTTGTTCACCAGTTCATTATTTGCTGGGAAGTACTGGAATGCCGATCCAGGTTCGGTGACAATGAAGTTCCTGGCCAGTGAGGTTTCTCCTAGGAGTGCTTCTTTGGCGGGGGCTGGTGTGGCCATGTCAGGTTCTTTGTTAGATGCTTCTCGAAATCCTTTAGCATTGGCTTCGCTTCAAAATCCAAGTGTTGGAGTCAGTCAAGTGATATACTCTAAGGCTATCGACGCAAGGTTGAACTCTATCCTTTGGGGAAACCCTTTTCAGAGTTTTAATATGCTTGCAGGTTTAGAATTTTTGAATTATGGTGACATCGAAGGTCGAGACGAAGAGGGTTTTAAAACAGGAAATTATGGAGCCTCTGCTTGGGGGGCCCAACTTGCTTTTTCTAATAAAAAAGAAGCTTTTCATTGGGCTCTTTCTTATAAGCTGGCTTCACAAAATATAGAAGATTATACCGCCTATGCTTTTTTAGGTGATTTTGGGCTCTCTTTGGACTTGAATTCTTATTTTTCATTGGGTAGTTTAATCCGTAATCTAGGCTATGTGACTTCGTATAGGAGTCATTCAGAAGCTTTGCCCTTGTCTTTGCAAGCGGGGCTTGCTTTTCACATGCCTATAGGCTCTATATTTGAGCTTAAATTATATTCCGATCTTTATCGCAGAGCAGATTCCAAAGCAGAGGTCTTTTTTGCATCGGAATTGATTTACAAAAACACCTTGTCTTTAAGAGGCGGGTATGCACTAAAAAAAGACACTGAAAATGGGATCAATGCAGGCTTAGGTTTGCAATTTGATGTGTTTTCTATCGATTATGCCTTCCAAGCGAATCCAAATCTTGATGGAAATCACTTGTTGAGTATTATTTTAAACTTTTAAAGTATAATGTTTACTTTTATTGTATAGCTTTTACTATATTAAATATGTTTTCAAAAAGCTATTTTACCAAAAGCTTTTAAGGAGAAACCATATGAAAAACAAAATCACATCGCTTGTGTTTATTCTAGCAGCACTGATTTTAACCGCTTGTTCTGATACAGGAGGATCACCTGTTGCTACCACTGTAGAAGAAGACAAACAGGCTATTAAAGAGTCTTTTACCAATGTAGGGGTCTTGTTAGCCAGTTTTGAAAAGGTGAGTATCTATAAGTTTGCAGAAGAATTTGTAGAAATAGATGAAAATGATGAGCTCAATCCACCTGAATATTCTATTGAGTTGCTTACAAAATTCATGTCTCAAGAGGGCTTGTCTTTTGATTTTACAGACAATCGTTTCCCATATGCTGTGAATGCGGGGGACTACGCTTGGAATGCCTCTGATAATAACTGGAAAAAATCTTCTTCAAGCAAGATCAAAATTCAATTTCCATGTTCAGAAAACAGCTCTAAAAATGACTGTGTGATTGATTTTAAAGAATATGAAGATAAAAAAGTGAAACTCCCTAGAGAATCTGTATATTTGCCTACTAAAATAAATTTGGATTTTTCTCAAAGTGATAAAAGCTTGCTTTCTGTAGAAGCTTCGGCTAGTTATAATGAGTTTGGCATCCCTAAATCCATTGCTGCTAAAGCCGTTTCAGATCCTTTGGTGTTCAATGTAAACTTAGATCAAAAGTCTTCTTCTCATTTTGTGGCAAAGGCCTCTGTTTCTGACAAAACAAATTCAAAAGCAAATCTTTCTTTGTCTTTAGAAGCTAAAGTCAATAAAGCTATCTCTAGCTATACCGACTTTAATGATGTAGATCTTGATTTTGTAGGCTTTGAATTGAAACAAGATAAACTGGCATTAAAAGGTGGAATCAATGTCTATGAACTCAATAAGATCGAAGAAAAGCTAGAAGCAGCCTATGAAGAGGAAGACATTGAAGCCATCATGAAGTTACAGAAGAGCATGAGTGAACACATAGACCTTCAAGTCTTGTATCAAAACTCAGAAGTGGGTACTATAAAAATTGAAGTGTCTGCTGAGGGAGATTCAGAGTTTGTGATTTATTATAAAGATGGTACCAAAGAAAACACAGAAGTCTTTTATCAACAATTTATGTCGGAAACGCTTGCTATTTTTGCAGCAAAATAATGCACTCATACCTTAAGATTTTTTTATTAACAGTGGTGCTTTTTAGCTCCACTGTTTTTGCAGAAGCTGATCTAGGCTATAAAAATTCATTTAGTGTAGATGTGGCCAATGTGCTTACTTTTTTAAGCAAAAAAAAAGAATCTTATTTGTTGTATTACAAGAGAAGAATGGTGGGGCCTCATGCGATTCGTAGTGGGCTAGACTTGGAGTGGGGAAACGAAGCAGACGCCTACAAAATATTTTCTATCAAGCTTGGATATGAACAAATTTACCCCATTGTTTCTAAACATTGGCGTGTGCACTGGGCCTCTGATTTGAGCTTTCGATACAGTGCGGCAAATTTTATGAACACGGTTTATAGAAGGTATGGTTTAACACCCTACGCAGGCTTTAGCTATTTTCCTGTGTCTCGATTTTCTTTGTCCACCGAATTTGGGATGAACTTTTTTTACATTCAAAAAATCAATGAAAAAAGTTTTGCACCCATGGACAATGCAAAATATTGGCAAGTCAATGTGGCCGCTGTAGGGATGGTTTTATTAAGCTATCATTTTTAGCTTTGGAATTTAAGGCTTATTTAGGCTTGGATGATATAAAAAAAAGAGCTCTTTAGAGCTCTCTTTGCCTTAACGAAAGATTTTGCGGTCTGAGGCTGTTAGATTTATAAAATCTGAAACACTCATAGAACCTTTGTCGCCGTGCTTTCGTTGCCGCACAGAAACTTGATTTTGCTGGATTTCTTTTTCACCTACGACTAGCAAAAATGGTATTTTTTGCAGTTCACATTGGCGAATTTTATAGCCCAACTTTTCGTTAGAATCGTCTAGTTCGGCTCGAATACCATTTTGAATGAGTTGATTTTGAACCTCTTTGGCATAGTCCACAAATTTTTCGGAAATGGGGAGTAACCTTGCTTGCACAGGAGCAAGCCAAAGAGGAAAGTCTCCCATAAATTCTTCGATAAGGATCCCTAAAAAGCGTTCTATAGAGCCAACCACAGCTCGGTGGAGCATCACAGGAGTGTGTTTTTGATTGTCTTTACCTACATACTCTGCACCCAATCTTTCGGGCATATTGAAGTCCACTTGAATGGTACCGCATTGCCAATCCCTTCCCAAAGAATCTTTGAGAACAAACTCCAACTTAGGTCCATAAAAGGCCCCCTCACCGGGGTTCAACTCGTAATCTAGCTTGGCTAATTGTGTGGCTTCTTCGAGAGCTTTTTCGGCTTTATCCCAAAGGCTATCAGAGCCCACTCTTTTTTCTGGTCTGGTCGAGAGCTTCACTAAAATATCGTTGAAGCCAAATTCTGAGTAGATTTCTTTGACCAAATTACAAAAATCAGAAACTTCAGTAGCAATTTGCTCTTCGGTACAAAAGATATGGCCGTCGTCTTGAACAAAACCCCTCACCCGCATTAGCCCGTGCATGGTGCCGGCAGGTTCGTAGCGGTGGCATTTTCCAAATTCCGAGAATCGAAGCGGTAAATCACGCCAAGATTTTAAGCCTTGATTGAAAATTTCAATGTGGCAAGGACAGTTCATAGGTTTTACAGCCATTTCACGGTCGCCAGCATTTGTCTTGAACATGTTTTCGTCATATTTATCGGAGTGACCCGATTGAATCCACAGGGATTTATCTACCAATTCTGGGGTAATCACCTCGTCATAACCCAAGCGGCTTATTTTTTCACGAATATACTGCTTCAAAGCATTGACCATGATGGTCCCTTTAGGGTGCCAAAAGACCATACCGGGGGAGTGGTCTTCAATATGGTATAAACCGAGCTCTTTGCCTATTTTTCGGTGGTCCCTTTTTTCGGCTTCTGCGAGCAGATGCAGGTGATTGTCTAAGCCTTCTTTGTCTGCAAAACAAGTCCCATAAATTCGTGTGAGTTGGTCGCTACTTTGGTCTCCGTGCCAATATGCACCAGCGATAGACATCAGTTTAAAGGCTTTTATTTTCCCGGTGCTTGGAATATGTGGTCCAGCACAAAGGTCTTCCCAGTTTTTATTTTCTTCACCGGTCACATAAAAGCTCAAAACACCGTCACTATCGTCGCGCGCCAAAGCTCTATTGGCATTGTCTAGCTTGTATTTGTCGTTTTGGACTCGAGCCAACCCCTCTTCTGCACTAAATTCAAGGCGATTGAACGCTTTGTTTTCTTTAATGATTTCTTTCATTCGTTTTTCGATTTTAGAAAGGTCTTCCAAAAGGATAGGTTTTGGGCTCATTAAATCGTAGTAAAAGCCTTTGTCGATGGCTGGACCATAAGCTAGTTTTGTGCCAGGAAACAAATCACACACCGCTTCGGCGAGTACATGAGCACAAGAGTGTCGAAGCACAAATAAGGCATCGGGATCTTCGTTACTGGGAGTGATGATTTTAAAAGTACCATTTTCTTTAAGGGGTCTTTTTAAATCTAAAATTTGTTCATTGAGTTTAATGGCGAGGGCTTTTTTAGCTAATCCAGAAGATATACTGCTTGCCACTTCTAAGCCTGTGGTCCCCGATGCTACGGAACGAATGGAGCCATCGGGAAGAGTGAGTTCAATTTGATTCATGGTATAATCCTTTGAGTCCTCTGGAAATACGAGATCCAGTGGTTGTTTTAATTTAGCAAATTAAATTTATAAATAGTCGGATTTTATGAAGTTTGCAGTTGTTTTAAAGCAAAGTTTTAAAGTGAGAATTTAGAATTGTACTATTTTCATATCGTTTCGAATCTTCGATGATAGAAGTGTGAGTGTATAAAAACCTTTGTTTTGGATGAAGTCTCACACACGCCTGGCTTGAATATTGTTACTTTTAGATTATGAGCTTTAAAAACAACCCATCTTTTGCTGTCGTTTTACCTGCAGGAGGGCTTGGCAAACGATTTTCTTCAAGCCTCCCTAAACAATTGCATTTATTAAAAGATAAACCTTTATACACATACTCTTTAAAAACTTTCTTAAGTATTCCAGAAATTATAGAACTAGTCTTAGTGGTCCCTGCAGAGTGGGAGTCTCATTTTGAAAAGGAACTGCTCGAAGACAATAAAATACTCAGTGAATCCGAGCAAAATAAAGTGAAAATAGTGCTTGGAGGGAAGGAACGATTTGATTCAGTAAAAAATGGAGTTTTGGCTATTGAAAGGGCCAGCCATGTGTTGATACACGATGTGGCACGCCCTTTAGTTTCGGAGCGCATCATTCACGATTGTTTTGCGGTGCTTCGAGAAGACTTTGCATGTGTGGTTGCAAAACCTGTCACAGACACAGTGAAGGTGGTGAGCGATTCTTTTGTGAAAAAAACTTTGGATAGAGATTTATTGTGGCTTGCACAAACACCTCAAGCTTGCAAACTTTCTACTTTAAAAGATTTATATCAAAAAATAGAAGAAAAGCCCCTCTCATTTTTGCCTACCGATGAGGCCTCTATTTTAGAGTTTTTTGAAATCCCAGTTAAAGTGGTGATGGGAGAATCCAAAAATGACAAACTCACACACCCCGAAGACTGGAATCGTTTTTTATAAAATCCAGTAAGTGGCCCCTATTTGAAAACGCATCCATTTGGAATCTCGTTTCTCATCATGATAACCTAAATCAGACTTGGCATCAAAATAATCTTTATAGGTATTTAAGAAACCTAGTGCAAAGCGGAAGTGAAGGTCTAAACCATTCCCAATGGCAAAACTTTTGCCTGCTCCCAAGACCAACGCTACATCAAAAACACTAGCATCTTCGAGTTTACCGTCATTGTGGAGCTCTAAATTGTGAGTTGTTTTTGCTGTAGTCTCATAGGAGGCACTGAAGTTGAATGCTAAGGAGGCTCCGGCTTCAAAAAACCATGAAGGTATTGGTTCTATTTGGACCAAAATAGGAAGTTCTAGGTACAAAAAACTCAGATCTTGTGTGAAAGAACTCTCTGATGCGGGTGAGGAGAGAGTGTATGAAAAGGATACAGAACGGTAGGCAATGAGAAGCTCGGGGTGAAGCTTTAATAAAGGGGTTATCTCGTAGTTTAGGGTGGCTCCAGCACCAAACTCCATCCCAGAGGCAGATCGGGAGTTTTCTCCCCAAAGGAGGTTGTATCCCAATAGGGCTTTTGCACCTATTTTTAATTCATTTTGAGCAAAGCTTGTGCCAATGAAAAAAGCAAGTATGAAAAGTGTTTTGCTTGTCAGTTTCATAAGAATCCTAATGGTTAAAACTTTATTTAATATAGTTTTTTTTATGAAAAAGTACTTCTATAGATGTTAAACTTATTTTTACTTTTTAGTTCTATTTGAAGCTAAGGAGCCAGGCGTTTCTGAGACTTTATTACCAAAAAAAAGCTTTTATTGTGTTTTTGTGTTTCGATTTGCTATCTTAGAAGCATCTAACTTATTGAGGTGGTTATGGAATCCATTAAATTGAGTAAAAGTTTAGAAGATTATTTAGAGATGATTTTGATGCTTCATAAAGCAACTGGACGCGTGCGAGTGAAGGATTTGGCGGTGGCTCTTTCGGTGAAAATGCCTTCGGTGGCCAAAGCAATGAGTCTTTTAAAGCTGCAAAATCTGGTAGAACAAGAGGCTTACGGAGATATTGAGCTGACCCCGATGGGCAAAAAAGTGGCTCAAAAAATATTGAATCGCCATTTGTTGCTCAAGAGTTTTTTGATGAATATTGGAGTTTCAGAAGAGGTGGCTAGCGAAGAAGCTTGTGTGATGGAGCATATTTTATCGGCAGAGACCCTAGAACGAATTGAATCTTTAAATGAAAAGCTTAAAGCTAAAAAATAGGCTTTTGTTGAAGTTGGATTTTGGTGGATATATACTATTTTTTGTGTGATTATGTGGTTTTTTCAAAATAATATGAAAACAAGGATTTCATGATGAGTCAAAATTTAAAACAAGCTGCTTTGGACTATCATTCTGGTGCTAAACCAGGCAAAATTGAAGTGGTGCCTACTAAACCACATTCTACTCAAACCGATTTGGGCTTAGCTTATACTCCAGGTGTGGCAGAGCCCTGTTTGGAAATTGAAAAAAATATTGAATTGGCTTATGATTATACTGGAAAAGGGAATCTGGTCGCTGTGATTTCTAATGGTACGGCGGTTTTAGGGCTTGGCAATATTGGAGCTGTGGCTAGTAAACCTGTGATGGAAGGGAAGGCTTTGCTTTTTAAAATTTATGCCGGTATCGATGTTTTTGATATTGAAATCGATGAGAAAGACCCTAAAAAATTCATAGAAATTGTGAAAGGGATTGCCCCCACTTTTGGCGGGATTAATCTAGAAGATATCAAGGCTCCAGAGTGTTTTGAAATAGAGCAAGTGCTCAAAGATGAACTCGAAATACCTGTGATGCACGATGACCAACACGGGACCGCTATTATTTCTGGAGCAGGGCTTTTGAATGCGATAGAGCTTGCCGGTAAAAAGATCGAAGAAGTGAAAATGGTTGTGAATGGTGCCGGAGCAGCAGCTATTGCTTGTACCAAATTGTACTTGGCATTGGGGCTTAAAAAAGAAAATCTGCTGATGGTGGATAGTAAAGGAGTGATTCTCTCCTCTAGACCCGGTTTGTCTGGAACCAAAAAAGAGTTTGCTTCGGATCGTGAAGGGGTGGAGTCGCTTCGAGATGCTTTGGTGGGGGCAGATGTTTTTGTGGGCCTTTCTAAAGGGAATATTTTAACCCGAGAAATGGTGAGGAGCATGGCAGATTTGCCTATTGTTTTTGCTCTTGCAAACCCAGTGCCAGAAATTTCTTATGAAGAAGCTATGGCTTCTAGAGGGGATTTGATTTTTGCAACAGGTCGTTCAGATTACCCCAACCAAGTGAATAATGTGATTGGTTTTCCTTATATTTTTAGAGGGGCCTTGGATGTGCGAGCCACTTGCATTAACGAAGAAATGAAGCTTGCTGCAGTGAGGGCCATTGCTAGGCTTGCCCACGAACCCGTGCCGGATGTGGTGAATATTGCTTATAATGCAAAGCGATTTACTTTTGGAAAAGATTATTTGATCCCTAAACCTTTGGATCCAAGACTTTTAACTCAGGTTTCTATTGCTGTGGCTAAGGCTGCCATGGAGAGCGGAGTGGCTAAAAAACCTATTCATGATTGGGATGCTTATTATGATCGACTAAGAGATATGATGGGCTATGACAATAAGATGATGCGTGGTTTTGTGGATACTGCCAGAAGCAATCCTAAAAGAGTGGTCTTTGCAGAAGGTATGCATATCAATATGATCAAAGCCGCGGTGCAAGCCAAAGCCGAAGGGGTGGCATTCCCTATTTTACTTGGCAATCCTGATCGTATTCACTTGACCGCCAAAAAAGAACTCTTGGATTTGACTGGTATTGAAATTGTGAATACTCGAAGTCCAGAAGAGTTTGAACGACGCCGTTCTTTTGCCTTGATTTTTACTGAAGAAAATGGTCGAAATGGAGTCACTTTCGAAGAAGCTAGAGATGATATGTACGAGCCAAATCATTTTGGGATGATGATGGTGAAGACCGGTCAAGCAGATGCTTTTGTGACAGGTGTTTATTCTAAATATTCCGAAAGTATTGCTCTGGCGAAATCTATTATAGGGATTCGAAAAGAGTATAAGAATTTTGGTGCTTTGCATATCTTAAATACCACAAAGGGTACTTTCTTTTTGGCCGACACTTTGATCAATCGAAGTCCAGATGCAGAGACTTTGGTGGATATTGCCAAACTCACTCACGATGCGGTTCGTTTTTTTGCACACGACCCCGTGATGGCTATGCTTTCTTATTCAAACTTTGGTGCAGATCAAGAACAAGTAAAAAGTACTTCTAATATAGTGAGCGATGCGGTGGCAACTCTGCATCGAGATTATCCTGACTATGTGGTCGATGGAGAAATGCAGGTGAATTTCGCTCTCAATAAAGAACTAAGGGATCATAAGTATCGTTTTACAAAGCTTAAAGGGAAGACCGTGAACACCTTGATTTTTCCGTGCCTCAGTTCTGCGAATACAACCTATAAAATGCTTTTAGAAATGGGTGTGTGTGAGTCGATTGGCCCTGTGCAAATGGGGCTAAAAAAACCAATCCACTTCACAGATGTAGAAAGTTCGGTTCGAGATATTTTTAATTTAACTGTAGCTGCTGTGATTGATGCTATTGTTCAAGAAAAAAAGGATAATGAAAAATCATAATATGACTTCTGAAAAGCCTCTCTATTTTACCATTCATGGACACTTTTATCAGCCTCCTAGAGAAAATCCATGGACTGGAATCATCGAAAATCAAGAAAGTGCTCACCCTTTTCATGATTGGAATGATCGAATCGCCCATGAGTGTTATAGTCCCAATGGGGCTAGCCGTATATTGAATGCAGAAGGCCGAATTCAAGAGATTGTCAATAATTATGAGTTTATGAGCTTTAATATGGGGGCTACTTTAATGAATTGGCTCCGTAAAAAAACTCCCGATACTTATAAACGCATTCAAGAGGCAGATAAAAAAAGTATGGAGCGATTGGGTGGGCACGGAAATGCCATAGCCCAAGTTTATAATCATATTATTATGCCCCTGGCTAGCAAAGAAGATCGTGTGACTCAAATCCGTTGGGGTATTCAAGACTTTGAGTTTCATTTTAATAGAAAACCAGAAGCCATGTGGCTTGCAGAAACAGCTATTAATATGGATACCATTGTGGATTTGATTGGTGAAGGGATTCGCTTTGTGATTTTATCGCCTACTCAAGCAGAATCCTTTAGAGATTTTAATAGAGAAGAGTGGGGAGATGTTTCTCATACCAATATAGATACCACTAGACCTTATAGAATATTTCCAAAAGATATCGACGGGAATGTTTTGTGTGAAGGTTATTTAGATGTGTTTTTTTATAATGCAGAACTTTCTAGTGCTGTGGGCTTTGAACACCTTTTGAGAGATGCTAAGGTTTTTGGTAAACGCATACAAGATACTTACGATTCCAATAAACAGCACACTCAATTGATCAATATTGGAACTGATGGAGAGTCTTACGGACACCATGAAGCTTATGGCGATATGTGTGCTGCATGGCTTTTTAATCGATATGCTCCAGCGAATAATATGATTCCAGTGAATTATGCTTGGTTTTTGGAACACTTTCCACCCCAACACGAAGTTCGCCTTAAAAACATGCACGGTGAAGGATCGGCGTGGAGTTGTGCTCATGGTGTGGGTCGATGGATTCGAGATTGTGGTTGCTCGACAGGAGGGCCTGCGGAGTGGAATCAAAAGTGGCGAGGGCCCTTAAGAGAGGCTTTTGATCATTTAAAGAAAATGGTGGATTTGGTGTATTTAAGCGAAATCCCAAAAATGTCAGAAATAGATCCATGGCTTATTCGTAATGAATATGCTCAAGTTCTAGTGGAGCCCGAAAATTTAACTAGAACAGAAAGTTTTTTAAAGAAAGTTTTAAAAAATCCTCAAGATGAAAAAGCATCTGCATCTTTGATAAGACTTTTGGAAATTCAAAAATTTGTGCTTTTTAGTTACACGAGTTGTGGGTGGTTTTTTAATGATATCGAAGGGCTAGAGCCTGTACAAAACATGCGATATGCTCTTAGGGCTATCGAGTTGTTCCAGTCTTTTTTACCTTTTGGACACCCCATTAAAGAAGAGGTGTTGAGTATTTTAGCCAAAGCCACTTCTAATCAAAACAAATTGAACGGGGCCGAGGTTTTCACAAGTTTAGCTACTCCAGAATTGCCAGTAGTGATGAAAATGATGGCAGAAAGGGCGGTAGTGCATCATTTGGGTCTAAACGAGCTTTATTACGATAAAGACAACCGTATTAGTACACAAAACAAGTCTTCGAGAAGAAGGCAAACTTTGGTCCACTCCTTTTTTAAGGACACTAGAATTCAAGAGAAACTTTCTACCAAAATTTTGGTGCTTACAGACCATTTGAGTCGTGTCAATATTGTGGTTTGTGAAGGGTGTTTCAATGATTTAGACTTTGTAGAAAACCCTAATATTAGTACAGAAGAGTTAAAATCTTTGTATCCTAGTGCTTATGTGGTTCGCCTTAAAAATTTAATGAGCGATTCCTTAAAAAGAATCAATCGCTTGACCACTCAAAAAAAACTATTAGAGATCACTAAAAACTTCTCTGATTTTGCTTTGAAACAAGGATTGACTGTCGATAGTCTTGCCGATCCAGATCACACTTTGCCCGATACGCTTCGTAAAGTTTTGAGCATGGATATTAATCTAAGAATCCATCATGGGGCTCTAAAATACTTAGAGATTCCTAGTGATATTTTGTTTTATGAAATTAAAGATTTAATCGACGAGTCTAAAAGCTTGAAAACACGATTCTCTTTTGGAGGGACAGGGCGAATTTTTCATAAAAAAATAGCAGAGTTGATCGATAAGTCGGCTTTAGATTACGATGAAGTTTCGATTCGCCATATCACGGGATTGATTTCTTTAGCAGATTGGATGGGCTTGTATATTGATAAAACTTCTTTAGAAAATCAAGCTTTTGTGGTTTACGAAAAGTATAAAAAAGATCCTCAAGGGACTTGTAAAGCATTAAAACCAATGTTTGAATGGTTGAACTTTGAGTGAATGAGTGGGCTTTTATAAAATAAGCATCCCATCTCCATAGCTAAAAAGTTGCATTTGGTTCTCTATGGCTTTTTGATATGCCGCTAAAGTGTTTTCTTTCCCATAAAAAGCGGCGACCAATAATATCAAAGAACTTTTTGGCCAGTGGAAATTAGTGAGCAGTCCATCTGTGATTTTGTAACGATAACCTGGGTAGATAAAGGCTCGCGTAAGCCCTTTTTGAGCTTGAATCCGTCCATCTTCAGAAGCAATTGTTTCTAAGACTCGAGTGCTGGTGGTGCCAATGGCAATGACGCGGCCTTGTCTTTCTTTTGTTTCGTTGATTATTTGAGCGTTTTTTTCAGTGAGTTCGTAATGCTCTCCATGCATTTGGTGTTCTCTAAAGTCTTCTGTATTGATGTTTTGAAAGGTTCCTGGTCCTACATGTAAAGTAACTTCTGCTATAGAAACGCCTTTTTCTTTGATTTGATTTAACATTTCTTGACTAAAATGAAGACTAGCGGTAGGGGCGGCTACAGCTCCAGTTTGTTTTGCAAAAATACTTTGGTAAGCTTCTTTGTCAGACTGGTCATCGGGCCTTTGAATGTATGGGGGTAGAGGAATGTGTCCTTCTTTTTCTAATAGTTTTTCTAATTCTTGAGGGGTGATTTCAAAACGAAGGATGCGTGTACCGTCTTCTAATATGTTTTCAACCTCGGCAAAAACTCCTGCTAAAAATACGCTTTTGTTGAGTGAGAAAGCCCTGCCTGGTTTGACCAATGCCTCAAAACGAGCTTTTCCATTTTTGCTTGGGTTTAAAGCCTGGACTAATAAAGCTTCAACTTGACCTCCAAATGGAGTTTTACCAAAAAGTCTTGCAGGAAAAACTTTGGTGTTATTCACAACAATACAGTCGCCTTTTTTTAATAAATCCAAGATTTGAGGGGCTTTTAAAATAGAAGTGTGTGATCCGCTTTTGCTACAATGTAAAATACGAGTTTTGCCTTTTCCTGCAGTTCTTAATGCTATTAATTGGGGGGGAAACTCAAAATCAAATTCAGAAAGTTGGTAAGAGTTCATATTCTTAAAGGAATTCCTTTGGTAAGTTAATTTAAGCTTTTGAGCCTCGCCGACAACTCTTTTTTCAATTCTTCTTTTAACTCTATAGGTTTTATAATATCGATATCACCCAAAACACTAATAAGCCAGTTCTTTAAATCTGGAGATTCTTTGATATGAAGTGTAGCAATAGTTTTCTTGTTTTGGGTGTTGATTACCACTTTTGGATTGAATTGACTTTCTTTTAAAATAGTCTTTAACCAGGTGGACTTGATTTCAAAAACGATTTTTATAGGCTTGATAGATGGATCGCTCACCCATTTTCCAAAAGTGTGTTCATAAAATTTTTTCGAATTGATTTCCACAGAAGGGGCAAATTTTTTTAAGTAAGAAACCTTTTGAATGCGTTTGAATACAAGGATTTTAGGTGTTTTATTTTCAATGGAAATATAGGCTAGATAAAGCGTCCCCATTCTTAAAATCAATTTGAGAGGTTGAATCTCCATGGTTTGGATTTCTTCGTTAGAGCCCTGACAGTATTGAACTTTGAGCATTTGCCCCAGTTTAATAGCTTTTAAGAATTTTTCTATGCTTTTTTCAGAGGCCTTAAATTCAGAAAATGGACCGTGGTCAATCACAAAATGTGGGTCCACGCTAATGGGTTCTGGGCTCACACCTTCTTCTGTAGGATTTCCTTTTAAAGCTTTTATACTTTTAGCTAGAAGTTTAGAGTATCGATGGTTGCTTTCAACGATCAATTCGTCCTTCATATTTTCTAAAGAACGGATTAAATTGAGATTAGGATTGACTTGATGTTTTTCTATAAAAAATCGTTTGGGTTGTCCAGCTTTTACAATCTCTTTTAAGCCTAGATTTTCTTTTTTAAATTCATTGATATACCTGTAAATGGTTCTACTATTGCACTCCATGTAATTAGAAAGTTCTTCAATGGTAGCAGGAGAAGCTTCGAGTCGAGATTTTATGCGATTGGTTTTGTTGTAACTAGATGACATCTTGTTCCTCTGTATAAGGGCTGATACGAAGCTTGTTTTCTATGGAAATTTTTTTGGTGGAAAGCATGGTAGCTATATAGGCACGACTTTTTTGAAACAAAGAGTGTACATTTCCTTCTAGCAATATTTTTTTTCCATGATAAGAAATGCGGATTTTGGATCCCTCCAATTTTGGGTTTTTATGCAAGGCTTTTTCTGCATTTTGAAACCATTTTTCTTGGAATAAAGGTTGGACAGGCATAAAATCTAGAATTAAATTTAATTCTTTAATACCTTCGATTTGTTCTATTCGTTGTTCTAAATCTGTAGGAGTGGAGCAATTGTGATAACAACATTTGATTTGAACAACGGCGTTTTGAACAGAGACTTCGTAATTAGAAATAGGGATGCTTAAATCTTCTAAAATAGTTAAAACTCTAGCTTTTATAATGGTGTCACTAATAGGTTTTAAAGGCTGTACTTCGACAAGGTTAATGCAACCTTTAAGGCTTGGGATGTTTTTTATAAAGAGTTTGAGTTTGTTTTTTAAAGCCAAACTAGGCACGCTCCCTCTAATACACACAATTCCTTGAGAAACTTGAATGTTTAATTGTTGGTGATAGGGGGCAAAGGCTTTAGATATTTTGTGACTGATAAAGTCAAGTAGTTGTTTTTTGGGGGGAGCCTGGTATTTTTCTGGGAGAGTAATAAAAAGTAGTGTTTTGTTTTCAAGTAAAACAGCCAGTTTTTCTTTTTCGGCTTCTAAAACTTTACCAACCACTTCTCCAAATAATTCACGACGAGTATGATAGATGTGGTCACCGATCAAAGCCTGTCCTGTTTGGGCGGGGAATAATTTATAGCCGTTGGATGATACTTCTTTGATGTTATTAGAAATAGGGTGTTTTATCTGTTCTTCATAGTTATTTTGATAAGATATAGTGATAAGCTCTTCTTTTGGAAATTTAAAAACACTTTTCACTTTTCCTGGCCTTTCTTTGTTTTTTATATAAAGCCAATTGCCCGGTTGGATGCGATTGTGTCCAAGGATTTTGGTGTATTCAGACTTGTGAGAGTCACAAAAGAAATTGAACTCTTGAGAATAAGCAATAAAATAAGTGCCACAAATTTTACATGAACAAAGTAAAGGGATATGAGGCTGCATGCCCCCACTAATAGAATAAGCATCTTGAGCCATTAGTTTGTGATCGCTAACCACTTGACAGCGTCTGCAAAAAAGTTTTTTACTAGTAATGGGACTCAAAAAGCATTGTTTCATGATTTCATTAGACTTTCTGCATTTTCTATGCGATTTAAAACTTCTGATTGGCCTAAAAGTTCAAACATTTCCCACAACCCTGGACCTCCGGCTACACCAGAAACAGCCAAACGGACGACTCCTACAATTTTACCTAAGCCTATTTGACTAGACTCAGCCAATTGTTGAAAGGCTTTTTCTATGGAAACAGCATTGAAGTCTGTAAGCTTCTTTAACTCATTTCGAACGGATTTTGAGATAGAAAGTGAATTTTCTCCCCAGTTTTTCTTTTGTGCTTTTTCATCAAAATGGCTTGGTTTTTTATAAAAATAAGAAGCCATAGGAGCTAAATCGGTTAAAAAAGAAACGCGAGTTTTTAACATTTCAACTACTTTAAGATGGTATTCTTTGTTAAAGTCTTCTGTTTGTATGGATTCTTTTTTTAAGCCATCTAAAAGGGCTTCCAGTAAAACGGAGTGGTCACAACGATGTAAATGTTGGCCGTTCATCCATTTTAATTTTTTTTCATCAAAAGCTACGGATTTGGGGTTAATGCGATCTAAAGAAAAACTGTTAATCATCTCTTCGAGACTCATGACTTCTCGCTCATCTCCGGGATTCCAGCCCAGTAAAGCCAAAAAATTCACCAGAGCTTCGGGTAAATAGCCTAATTCTCTAAAATCCCCTACAGAAGCAGCTCCTTTTCTTTTAGAGAGCTTTCCACCTCCTGCTGCAAGAATTACAGGTAAATGACAAAATACAGGGGGCTCCCAACCAAAAGCTTTATAAAGCAAAATGTGCTTTGGAGTAGAACTAATCCATTCGTCTCCACGCAACACATGCGAAGTTTGCATCAAGTGATCATCGACGACACTGGCAAAATGGTAAGTCGGAAATCCATCTCTTTTGATTAACACCAAGTCGTCTTGGAGTTCATTTTGATAAGAAATTTCTCCTCGAATAAAATCTGTAAAAGTAGTGTTCCCTGTTTTGGGCACTTTGAAGCGAATGACCGCTTTTTCGCCTTGAGCGATCCTGTTTTTAGCTTCTTCTTTAGAGATGTCTCTACAGTGCCTGTCGTATCCAGTGATGGATGCTCCAGACTTTTCTTGTTCTGCTCTAAGTTCTTGAAGTCTTTCTTCGGTGCAAAAACAATAATAAGCATCACCAGAATCGAGTAGTTTTTGAATATGTTGAGCGTATAAGTGCAACCTTTGGCTTTGAAAATAGGGCCCATGTTTTTCGTTAACGCCAGGGCCTTCATCCCAATTTAAGCCAAGCCATTGAAGGTCTTTTAATAAATCTTGAAGTGCTTCTTCGTTATAGCGTTTTTGATCGGTGTCTTCGATTCTTAAATAAAAAGTGCCTTGAAGAGCCTTTGCAAAAAAATAATTATAAATAGCAGTTCGAGCGCCACCTACATGGAGATAACCAGTGGGACTAGGTGCAAAACGAACGCGAACAGGAATATCTGAGTGAGACATAAAAATACCTTTGACAGGATGCAAAACGAGCATAAGATTATTGACAAAAAATAACAAAAATAATTAGTATATGGCGTTAAAAAATGTAAAATCTTTGATTTGGGGGCTTTTAGAAGATAATAGGCCAAAAAAAGAGAATTTCTATGAATAATCAGTTGATTTTTGAGCACTTTTTCTAAATTTCTAGACTATGAGTTTAAAGTTTTATAATACCGCAAGTCGTTCCAAAGAAGTTTTTCAGTTGTTAGAAACAAATGATACTGTAAAAATGTATTGTTGTGGACCCACTGTTTATCATTATGCACATATAGGGAATCTTAGGACCTATATCTTTGAAGATGTGCTTCGTCGTACGCTAGAATATCATGGTTTTTCTGTGAAGCATGTTGTAAATATTACAGATGTAGGGCATTTGACAAGTGATGCAGACGATGGAGATGATAAAATGGAAAAAGGTGCCGCTAGGACTGGTAAAACAGTTTGGGAGGTGGCAGAGTATTATACTCAAGCTTTTATGAAAGATTGGAAAAGTTTAAATATTGTGGAACCTGTCATTTGGTGTAAAGCCACCGATCATATCCCAGAACAAATTCAACTTATTCAAAACTTAGAAGCAAAGGGGTTTACTTATAAAACTTCTGATGGGATTTATTTTGATAGTGCAAAGTTCAATCGTTATCCAGAGTTTGCCAATCTGGATGTTGAAAATCTAAGGCAGGGTTCTCGTATTGATATGGGAGAAAAACGCTCTGCCACAGACTTTGCTTTATGGAAATTTAGTCCACCAAATCAAAAAAGAGCAATGGAGTGGGAAAGTCCTTGGGGTCTAGGCTTTCCTGGTTGGCACATTGAGTGTTCGGCTATGGCAATGCACCATTTAGGAGAAACTTTGGACATCCATTGTGGGGGGTCTGACCATGTACGAGTGCACCACACCAACGAAATTGCTCAAAGTGAATGTGCAACTGGAAAACTGTTTTCTAGATTTTGGCTCCATGGAGAGTTTTTGCGTATGGGTGGGGGTAAAATGAGTAAAAGTACAGGGGAGTTTTTAACGATTTCTTTGTTACAAAAAAAAGGTTTTGATCCTTTAGATTATCGTTTGTTTGCATTGACGAGTCATTATAGAAATTATTTGAATTTCACCTGGGAAGCTCTTGAAAACGCAAGGGAATCTTTAAAAAGTTTGCGTAGAAAAACGGATCCACTCATCGGTAAAGGGGGAGAAATAAAAAGTGCTCTTGCCTTAAAGATTCAAAAAAGCTTTAAAGAAGCGATTGGTGATGATTTAAATACTCCTATGGCTTTGGGTGTTTTAAACGAAATGCTCAAAGAGGATTTAGAAGATTTTGAAAAAGCGAGTTTAGTTTTAGATTTCGATCGAGTTTTGGGTTTAAATTTGGGACAATCTAGGTTAGAGCCTCTAACAGAGGTAGATCCATCTATTGTAAAAAAAATAGAAGATTTACTGGCACAAAGAAATGAGGCAAGAAAGGCGAAAAATTGGTCCGAAAGCGATAAGATCCGAGATGAATTGCTCAAAATGAAGGTGACTATTCAAGACGGTCCTAATGGAACTTCGTGGTCTTTTTAGTTTTATAAGGCTTTAAGGATCCCTAGAAAGTCAGAGAAGCGTGATTTGAATCGTTTTTTTTTCTCTTTGATAGACAAGTAATGAGTTATTTTTTACTTTCTCTTGGTCAAAAACATTTTAATCGTAGTTTTTACTTAGGTGCATTATAAATATGGCTTCAACTTCTAAACCCGAAGAATCAAACGAGTTTTTAGATTTATTGGATGATTTGTGGAAATATAAAGTTTCGGTTTTTCTCCTTTTGTTTTTATCAATGGTTCTAGGAGTCTTTGCTTCGTATTGGGTTCGTCCAGAGTATAAGGTGAATGCATTGCTTCAAATTGAAACTAAAAAAAGTAGCGGTGGATTTATGGGAGACTTGGGGAGCTTGTTTTCTACAGGGAGTCCAGCAGAAACTGAAATTGAATTGGTGCAAAGTAGGCGCGTTATAGGAGCAGCGGTGGACGCGAGTGGTTTGCAGTTTGTCTCCGAACCACTGGGTTTTTGGAAAAGATTAAGGCACAAAGAAGGCCGTCTAGACTTGCAGGAGTTCACTTATCCAAAAGATTCAATGCCAGACGAAATTCGCTCCACTCCTTGGATGTTGGTAGTTAAAGATAGTACTAGTTTTGATTTGTTAGACCCGCTTCAAAAAAAAGTGCTTTCTGGAGAAGTGGGTAAAACAGCGTCTGCACCTTATTTAGAGGACTCCGTTCGTATAGGAGTTTTATATATGGATGCCAAAAAAGGGGATAAGTTTAAAGTATACAAACGTAGCAGATTGGCTGCCATAGAAGCTTTTAGTGGGGCATTTTCTGTGAGTGAAAAAGGCAAAAAAACAGGGATTTTAGAGTTTACTTATCAAGACATTTATCCTGATAGAGCGGTAAGCATTGTTAATCAAGTAGCAAATGCATATTTAAGACAAAATGTGGAACAAAGGAGTGCCGAGGCTCAAAAAACCTTAAGTTTTTTAGAGAAGCAAATTCCAGAAGTGAAAAGTAAATTAGACAGTGCCGAGGCAGAGTTAAACAGTTATCGCTATCAAGTGGGCTCTGTTGATATTAATACAGAAACAAAAATAGTGCTTGAAAAGCAAATGAAATTACAACAACAAATATTAGAGCTACAACAAAAAAAAGAAGAAGCTGTTCGACTTTTTAATGATGCGCACCCTATGGTGATGACCATGGATAGACAAATAGAGTCTATTCGATCTGAGCTGTCTGGTATGTCTATGCAAGTGAGGAAATTACCTGCAAAACAACAAGAAATCTTAAGACTTACCAGTGAGGTCGAGCTCGATAAACTTTTGTATACGAACATGCTGAATAATATCCAGCAGCTTCGTTTAGTTTCTGCTGGAGAAATGGGATCAGTTCGTATCGTAGATTATGCTGAATTAGTCACAAAACCTGTGAAACCAAAGAAAAAATTAATTTTTATTCTAGCATTGTTTTTAGGTTTTTCTATGTCGGTTTTATATGTTACTATTCGTAAAAAACTTCACAGTGGAGTCAAAGACTCTCGAGTGATCGAAAGAGAATTAGGGCTTAGTGTCTATGCAAAAATACCAAAAGGAGGTCCAACCAAGCAAAAGCACATGCCTTTGGCGTTGAGCGCTCCCGACGATCTAGCTATTGAATCGATGCGTACCCTAAGGACTTCTTTAGAGTTCATGCTTTCTGAACAAGGCAGCAATGTGGTGGTGCTGAGTGGTCTTATACCAGCGGTAGGAAAAAGTTTTGTTTCAATTAATTTAGGGGCCTTATTTGCAGCCATTGACAAAAAGGTGTTGTTGATTGATGCAGACTTGAGGAAAGGTCGCTTGCATAAAGAATTTGGACTTCGAAAGGAAGCAGGTTTGTCAGACACCCTAACTGGAAAAGAATCTTTAGATAGTGTTTTGAATTCAACTAGCATTTCTAATTTAAGTGTAATTACTGCGGGTAGAACTCCGGCTAGTCCTGCAGAACTTTTGGGTTCTCAAAAATTTTCGAAATTATTGGAAGATGTAAAATCTCGTTTTGATGTGATTATTATTGATACTCCTCCTATCATGTTAGTCACTGATGCCATGCTTGTGTGCCGTCATGCGGATCAAGCTGTTATGGTTATTGAGTACAATCGTCATTCGATTGAGGCTATTCGTGAAGGTTTAAATTTATTTACAAAAGGCGTGAGTGAATCAGTTCATAAGTCGGTTGTCATCAATAAGTATGTTCACAGTAAAATAGATGGCTATGGATATAAATATGGTAAATACTAGTCATTATATAAATTAAAGGGTCTTATGTTAAACAAAAAAAATATTTTATGTATTGGTGCTGGTTATGTGGGTGGTCCTACTATGACTGTGATTGCAGATAGATGCCCTCATCTTAAAGTGACGGTTGTAGATATTAATAAAGAACGAATAGATGCTTGGAATAGCGATCACTTGCCTATTTTTGAGCCTGGTTTAGATGAGGTGGTTCAAAGAGCTCGTGGTAGAAATTTGTTTTTTAGTACAGAAATCGATGCTGCCATTAAAGAAGCTGATATTATTTTTGTGAGCGTGAACACTCCTACTAAATCCTTTGGACAAGGAGCTGGAAAGGCTAGCGATCTACAATATTGGGAGAAAACTGCTAGACAAATTTTAAAACAAAGCGAATCGAATAAAATCATTGTTGAAAAATCGACTTTGCCAGTGCGTACTGCAGCTGCAATGGAGAGAATTTTAAACACCAATGAAAAAGGCCTCCATTTTGAAGTGCTTTCTAACCCTGAATTTTTGGCTGAGGGTACAGCCATCCAAGATTTAGAAAAACCTGATCGCGTGTTAATTGGAAGTCACCAAACTCCTTCGGGTTTAGAAGCGGCTCAAACTTTAGTTGAAATTTATGCGAACTGGGTGCCAAGAGAACAAATCTTAACCACCAATTTATGGAGTGCAGAACTTTCTAAATTGACTGCCAATGCATTTTTAGCTCAAAGGATTAGCTCCATTAACAGTATTAGTGCTCTTTGTGAAAAAACAGGAGCAGATGTTGATGAAGTGGCTTATGTCATGGGTAAAGATTCTCGTATCGGCTCCAAATTCTTAAAAGCAAGTGTAGGTTTTGGAGGCTCTTGCTTTAAAAAAGATATTTTAAATTTAGTCTATATATGTTCGTATTACGGACTTTCTGAAGTGGCTGACTACTGGGAAAGTGTGGTTAAAATCAATGAATGGCAAACTCATCGATTTGTGGCTAGAATGCTAGAAAAAATGTTTAACACCATTGCTGGAAAGCGAATTGCTGTTTATGGTTTTGCGTTTAAAGCCAATACAGGAGACACTCGAGAGAGCCCAGCTAATTTAGTGGTACGCGATCTTTTAGAAGAACAGGCCCTACCAGTAATTTCTGATCCTAAAGCGATTCCAGAAGCCAAAAGAGACCTTCAAGATGTGATCACGAAAGTAGAGTTTGAAGAAGATGAGTATAAAGCTGCTCAAGATTCGCATGCTATAGTGGTTTGCACAGAATGGTCCCACTATGCTCAGTTAGATTGGAAGAGAATTTATGATAGCATGGAAAAGCCTGCTTTTGTTTTTGATGGTAGAAATGTTTTAGATGAATCAATGCTTAGAAAAATTGGTTTTGAAGTCACTTCAGTAGGTAAAGGAATATTAGAATAAAATTATGGCTAACATCAGTGTCTTTGGTCTGGGATATGTTGGGTGTGTTGGTATTGGTTGTTTTGCAAAATTAGGACATAATTTAATTGGTTATGACATAGATTCTCATAAGGTAGAACGGGTTTCAAAAGGGCTTGCTACTATTGTAGAACGAGAAATTGACGATTTGATGGCAGAAGGTCACGCGGCTGGTAGAATCACTGCAACGAATTCAGTTGAACAAGCGGTCATGCAATCAGACATCTCTTTTTTATGTGTAGGAACTCCTAACGCACCCGATGGTCAATTGGATTTGTCTTATATTTTGAGTGCATCAGAAAATATTGGAAAGGTCCTACGGGCAAAATCTACATTTCATATTGTAGTGATTCGTAGCACTGTACCGCCAGGAACAAATGAGTTAATTAGCAAAATAATCGAATCTCATTCCAGAAAAAAAGCGGGGGTGCATTTTACAGTAGTCTCTAACCCAGAGTTTTTAAGAGAGGGTGTTGCTGTTGCAGATTTTTTAAACCCTCCTTTGACTGTCTTAGGCTCTCAAGATGTTAAAGCTCTAAAAAAAATGCGAGAACTTTATGAGCCTCTCATTTGTGAAATAGTAGAAGTAACACCTAAGGTTGCAGAAATAATAAAGTTTGTAAATAATTCGTACCATGCACTAAAAGTGACTTTTGCCAATGAAGTAGGGGCTATTTGTAAAAAATTAGATATAGACAGTCATCAGGTGATGAGTCTGTTTTGCAAAGATGATCAATTGAATGTATCGTGCTACTATTTTACACCGGGCTTTGCTTATGGGGGCTCTTGTTTACCCAAAGACCTAAAGGGATTAAACTATATAGCAAATTCTAAACAAGTTAAAGTTCCTGTCTTGTCTTCTATTTCTACTAGCAATCAAACGCATATTTATAGAGCATTAGAAAGAGTTCAGCATATAGGAGCTCGCTCGGTGGGTATCATAGGTCTTACATTTAAAGCGGGCACAGATGATTTTAGAAATTCTGCAGCAATTTTACTTGCCGAGGCTATTCTGGGGAAAGGAAATTCGCTTCGAATTTATGATCGCTTTTTGAATATAGCAAGAGACAAAGAAACTAACTTACAAGATATCAACCAAAATATTCCTCATTTGGTGCCTTTGTTAGAAGCATCTGTTGAGGATGTGGTTTCTAAGGTTTCTTTGGTGATTATAACTGTTAGAAATCCAGAACTTCCCGATTTGATTCGAAATCACCCAAATGTACATTTTTTAGATTTAGTACGCTTAAAAGACCCTACGGTGGAAGAGTTACCTAATTACGAAGGATTTTGCTGGTAACTCATGAGTTTAAAATCTAAAAAAGTGTGCATGATTGTAGAGAATTTACCCGTCCCTTTTGATCGTAGAGTCTGGCAAGAGGCTCTTGCTTTGCAAGAAGCAGGGGCTATAGTGACGGTGATTTGTCCACAAACTAAAGAATACCCATTGCCTTTTGAAGAGATAGACGGGATTCGTGTTTACAGGCATTATTTACCAGAAGCTAGCTCCACTAAAGGGTATTTTATAGAATATTTAACGGCGATTTACCATGAATTTCGTCTTTTATTCAAAGTTTTTACTACTCATGGTATTCAAGATGTGATTCATGCTTGTAATCCTCCAGATTTAATTTTTATTCCAGCAGCCCCATTTTATTTATTCACTCGAGCGCGTTTTTTATTTGATCACCACGATATTAATCCAGAGCTTTGGAAAGCTAAGTTTAACAGAAAAGGCTTAGGTTATAGGGCTTTGCTTTTGGCAGAACGATGGACTTTCTTTTTTGCAAAACATGTGATTGCCACTAATGATTCTTATAAGCAAATTGCAATGGAGAGGGGCAAAAAAAAGGACTCAGAAGTGACGGTAGTTCGTAGTGGTCCAGACCTAACCAAATTAAAAGTAGGAGCCGCTAAACCAGAACTAAAAAAAGGCTTTCAATATATGGTGGCATATATTGGTGTTATGGGGCAGCAAGAAGGCCTTGACCTGCTTTTAAAATCTATTGAATACATAGTCAAAGACCAAAATCGAACAGACATTTATTTTTGTTTGATGGGAAACGGTCCAGTTCGAGAAAATTTAATGCAAATGTCTGTAGAATTAAATTTAGAGGCTTATGTGGAATTTCCAGGAAGAGTTTCTAATGAGTACTTAGCGGATGTTTTAAATACAGCAGACCTTTGTGTAAATCCAGACATTCCCTCTGAAATGAACGATAAATCCACCATGAATAAAATCATGGAATACATGGCCTTTGCAAAACCAATAGTTCAATATAGTCTCAAAGAAGGTTCTTTTTCTGCAGGAAAGTCTTCTTTGTATGCCAAAAACACAGATACAATAGATTTTGCAAATAAAATAATCTGGTTGGTAGAGCATCCTGAAGAGGCAAAAAAAATGGGAGAGTGGGGGCGTGAACGAGTAGAAAAAGAGTTGAGTTGGGACTTTGAAAAACCTAAACTAATTTCGGCATATAAAAAGCTTTTAAAGTTGTAATAGAGCCTAAGATGTCTTTTTCTTGGTATATCAATAGAATAAAAACCTTTAGTCTCCCTGAATTAATTTATCGTGTGCGTCAACGATACCAAACTCATGTTATAGATAAGAGACTATTTAAAAAATTAATTCCTGTAAAATTGGAGCTACCTTATTCCTCTATTATAAATGATAGCGAGGCTCACCATTCGTTTTTTATTTTCAACACTTTTGTAGATATATACAAACCTATTGATTGGCATATAGATCTTTCTTCTGGAAAGTCTTTTCCTTTGAGTTTTGCTCATCAAATTAATATTCGTTCAGATCAGTTTGGGAGTGCAAAATATGTTTGGGAAGTGAATCGAATGCTTTTTTTGACTCTTATCGCTATGGAGTATAAAAAAACAAAAGAAGAAAAGTTTTTAGAATTACTGATGTATCATATTAGCAGCTGGACACAGCAAAATCCTTATTTAACAGGAGTGAATTGGTATAGTAACATAGAAGTGAATATTCGATTGATCAATTGGCATTATTGCTGGAAGCTCATCGATGCAGAATCTTTAATAAAAACAAACGAAAAATTCAG
This sequence comes from Fibrobacter sp., assembly GCA_012523035.1. Lineage (GTDB taxonomy): Bacteria > Fibrobacterota > Fibrobacteria > Fibrobacterales > Fibrobacteraceae > JAAYJH01. Next base: position 2,559 of record JAAYJH010000055.1, on the reverse strand, counting down.
ACAATTTGTAGATGCTATTTGGCACCCTTTAATTTGCAATCATGTTGAATATTCTCACAAACACCCTTCGTATTATTCTTCGGCAAATAATCATTTGGTTTCTGAATATGCAGGACTATATGTTGCTTCTTTGACTTGGAAAAATCTTCCTAATCAAAAAGAAATTTTTGAATTTGCACAGAAAGGTTTAGAAGAAGAGATTCAGAACCAACACACAGTAGAAGGAGTGAATCGAGAAGAAGCTGCAGAGTACATTCAATTTATTAATGACTTCTTTTTAGTTGCTGCTATTGTAGGTAGAGAGAAAAGGGTCCCTTTTAGTGATAATTACCAGAAAAAACTACATCAAATCGCTAAGTATTTAAATGCTTTTTTAGACTGTAAAGACAACTATCCTATGTATGGAGATGGGGACGATGGTTATCTTTTGTGTCCTTATTCAAAGGCACATTTTAATAATTTTACCTCTCAATTATCCACATTTGCTGCTTATTTTGAGGACCCTACATTAAAACGAAAATCTTTAACTTGGGATAATAAATCTAATTTGCTGCTGGGGGCAAACGGAAAAGTAATATTTGATCAGTTAAAGGCCTTAGGAGACCCTTTAGGATCTTCTTTTTTCCCAAAAAGTGGCCATTATATTTTTAGAAAGCGAAAAGAAAATTTTGAAACATATATGCATTTTGATGCAGCCCCATTAGGCTTTTTAAGTATCGCTGCTCATGGACACGCTGATGCATTGTCTTTTATTTTGCATGTCGATGGAAAACCTATATTTGTAGATTCTGGCACCTATACTTATCACACCCATCGCGAGTGGCGTGAGTATTTTGTAAGTACTTTAGCTCACAATACGATTCAAGTGAATAAAAAAAATCAAGCGGATTTAGCGGGCCCTACATTGTGGTTGAATCATTATAAGGTGCAGACTTTATCTTTCAACATGGATCATCCATTAGAAGTAATAAAAGCAACTCACAATGGCTACAAAAAACAAGGTGTGGAAGTGATACGAGAAATTTGTTTTAACTCAGAAAAAGATGAGTTTGTAATTACAGATGTTCTCACAGGCATAGGAAATTTTGAGATTGAAATACCTTTTCATTTTCATCCAAATGTCATGATTGAAAAAAAAGAAAGTGGTTTTTTGTTACAAGTTCCAGGTAGTCGCCCTGTTTTACTTGAACCAGCTCCCTTTTTACATTATGAAATAATACAAGGCCAAGAAAAACCTATATTAGGTTGGTATTCGGAGCATTTCGGTGAAAAGGTGTCTAGCCCTGTCTTATATGCAAAATTAAAGTGCAATGCCACGGCTCGCCTTGTTACAAAGATAAGGATTTTGGAATGATAGAACGAATTTGCCATATAGGTCCTGCATTAAGCGTCCAAGGAGGCATAAGTTCCGTTTTAATAAGTTATAAAAAACTATTTGCTCTATCGGACAAGCATTTTATATCGAGTTATAATGGCTCTTTTATAAAATCACTTCCCAGATTGCTTTTAGTTTGTTTTAAGATAATATTTGGAGCTCATTTACATTTTGAGTTTTATCAAATTCACACTTCAAGTTACGGTTCTTTTTTTAGAAAGTTTTTAATTAGTTTGTGTTTGCGTCTTCGAAAGCAGAAATATACAGTGCACATTCATGGCAGTGAGTTTAAGAAGTTTTGCATGGAATCTGCTTTTATTTTAAGATACTGTATTAAGAGTTATTTTAATCATTCTAGTGGAGTTATTTGTATCACACCCGATATGAAGGACTTCTTGAATCAATTTTTAAAAAACAAAGAAATACTTTACTTTACCCTTCCTAATCCTTGTGAAAATATTTCTATTAAGCCAGTGAATTTAGAAGCACATGATTTGCCAGTTAAAATTATTTTTTCTGGACGCTATGGCAAACGGAAAGGTGTGTACGACCTGATTCGTGCTTTTGATGTGGCAGAATTCTCGTTGCCTGTAGAACTACACCTTTTTGGAGATGGAGAAATAGATTTAGTGAGAGCAATGGCTTCAAACTCAAAAAAATCTAAGGATATTTATGTTTCATATTGGATACCTCATAAGGATTATTTAGAAATTCTGTCCTCTTATGATTTTTTGGTGTTGGCTTCTTATGCAGAAACGTTTGGTATGAGTTTAGTTGAAGCGATGGGCTATGGGCTGCCAGTGATTTCAACAAATGTAGATGCAATTCCATATGTCGTAGAAGATAAAAAAAGTGGTTTTTTAATCCAACCAGGAGATATTGAAGCTTTGATACAAGCTATGATAACTTTAGTTCACCACAAAGCACTTCGAGTTAAAATGGGAAAAGCAGGCTGGGAAAAAGCCAGTCAAGAATTCTCTGGAGTGGTGATCCAAAAAAAAATAGAAGCTATTTACATGGATTTAAAGTGAAAAGATTTTTAAAAAACATTGTGCAGCATTTTGTCTATTTTCTTTTTCTGCCCTTTCCACTAGACAGAAATAAAGTCTTCTTTAAAGCATACAACGGCTTGCAATATTCTTGTAATCCAAAATCTATTTCTGAAAAACTATTTGAAATAGCAC
>JAAYJH010000054.1 GCA_012523035.1 Fibrobacter sp. | reverse complement strand
ATTTGTCTTTCAATATCGATTCATCAAAAACAATCACTCCTGATTTTTCTGTTGATTTTGAATTTAGCTTAGACCCAAATAATAGCGATTCACTCGTTTCATTTGCTGCAGGAGAATATTTAAAGATCACACACAAAGAAGGTGAATTAGATATTTCTCTACCCAACTTGTCCTTGAATGGCGAGGGGCTTGATTTCAACTCCATTCTTAAAGATATTGCAGACATTCCCATTCCATTTTTAACCAAAACCAGCTTGTCTGCACTCCCTTTTTTCAATGGTGCAAATAGCAAAATATCTGTCTCGAATTTAGCCACCACATTGAATAACAGTGCCGCTAGTTTATCTATGGCATTGAACGCTGCCATAGAAGGGAAGACTATTAATCTTACCCAAGCCTCAATGAATAATTTATTGAAGCAATTGAATTTAAGCTCTTTATTTAGCCCTGAAATATCTTTAAAAAGTTCAGTGGGTGGCGAGTTAGAATATGAACTTCGCTTGGTACACGAGTTTTCTAATCTAGGGGGTGATTTTGATGCACCACTATCTAATGATTTTTTTATTGCAGCATAAACACTTGAACTCAAACCCTAAACGCTTTCAACTTCCAGCTTTCCTTCACCTTATAGTGAGAATGATGCGGCATAGGCGCTTCTGATTATCCATAAAAACAAAAATAAATAACGAATTTCGAGAGAAGTGTCTCGTTTTAGATCGTTTTTGAACTAGTTTTTCTTTTTATTCTGTATTTTTCTATTATTAAATAGATTTTAAAGTTTTCGTTTGAAAGGATTTTTTATGCCCTTTTTACCTGTTCAAGAGCAACTAGATATTTTACTTCGTGGTGTGATCGAGGTCACGCCTCAAGATGAGTTAGAGAAAAAACTACAGAAATCGTATGATTCTGGCAAGCCTCTTCGTATTAAATTAGGGGTGGATCCCACAGCTCCAGATGTGCATTTTGGACACACCGTGGTGATGCGAAAGTTGCGACAGTTTCAAGATTTAGGTCATACCGTGGTTTTAATTGTGGGTGACTATACTGCTATGATTGGTGATCCAAGTGGACGAAACAAAATGCGTCCCAGATTGTCTCACGAGACCGTTTTAGAAAATGCCAAAGAATATCAAGAACAGTTTTTTAAGGTGGTAAGGCGTGATCAAGTCGAAATTCGTTACAATGGGGAATGGTTTTCTAAGTTGCCTTTTAATAAAGTGACCGAGCTTATGGGGCAATTCACTGTGGCTCAAATGCTAGAGCGAGAAGATTTTCACAATCGATACCACTCCAATCAACCCATTTCTTTGCACGAGTTTATGTATCCCATGATGCAAGGCTACGATTCTGTGGCTATACAATCCGATGTGGAGCTTGGTGGCACCGACCAAAAATTTAATGTGCTTCGAGGGCGAGATTTGCAAATAGCAGAATCTATGGAGCCTCAAGTAGGGCTTTTTATGCCTATTTTATTGGGAACCGATGGCAAAGTAAAAATGAGTAAATCCATTGGTAACTATGTGGGGCTCAACGAGGCACCCGATGTGATGTATCATAAAATTTATTCTTTAGCTGACCATCTCATTGTCAATTGGTTTGAACTTTTGACTACAGTCCCTCTAAAAGAAATTCAAGAAATAGAAGCACAAATTAAAAACGGTGAATTAAATCCAAATAAAGCCAAAGAACGACTCGCCAAAGATATTATCACACAGTATTATGGCGAAGAAGCCGCCGAATCCGCAGCCCAAAAAGAAAGAGCGGTACACGCAGGGAGTGCCATCCCTAGCGATGCTATAGAAGTAGATTTTAGCTCAGAAAATGTAAAAACAATGGGTTTATTGGACTTTTTGGTGAAAATCAAAGCTTTTTCTAGTAAAGGAGAAGCCCGCCGTATGATTTTAAATGGGGGAGTGACTCTAATGCACGATCCAGAAGTTGAGTTTGGGACATCGAGTGATGTGGGAGATTTAGCTTTAATCACTAAGGGAGAAACTAAGAGATGTTTTCCTTCTACAGAAACAGGCCTTATGATTTTAAAGCAAAATTCTAATAGTCTAAATGATATATTGGATTTTTCTAATATTAAAGAAAAAGAATTTATTTTGGTCCAAGTAGGGAAACGAAAATTCTTTAAGGTGAACTTCTAATGCAAAACACAACCCTTATTTTAGGCTTAAACCCCACATGGCAACGGCTTTTTATCACCGAAGATTTAGTCTTGGGTAAAATCCATAGACTCCCAAAACCAGTGGAGTTTGCCTCGGGTAAAGGCATAAATTGTGGGCGAGTTTTAGATTTATTGGGTGGAAAGCCCATCCTGCTGCATTTTTTAGGTGGAGCTAATGGTAGGTTTATTTTTGATGAACTTGCTGCGGCGGGTTTGGTTCAAATCCCTGTATGGATTCAAGCAAACACAAGAATTTCTACTACTTTAGTGAGCGAAACGACCACAGAACTCATAGAACCTTCTCCCGAGATTAGCCCCGAAGAAAATGCGGATTTTATTAAAACTTTAATCGAAAATTGGGATGGAGTGGATAGGATTGTGATTTCGGGCTCTTTTCCTTTGAGCTTTGATACCCAAGCTTTTTTTGAAACGAATCTTAAAGACAAAAGGATTTTCATCGATGCAGTGACCGATATCGAAGAGTGGCTTGAGAAAGGGGTGGAACTTTTAAAAATCAATAGCAATGAATATTTTACTCTTTTAAAGCAAATGGAAATCCCTCAAGTGACTTCTAGTCCAAAATTTTGGGAGATTTCCGCAGAGGCTCTCCTATCTAAACTTCCTATCCGATATTTAGTAGTCACCGACGAAGAAAATTTAGTGAGGGCGTTTTTTATAGAAGAAGAAAAGCTGCATTTTGCTCAACTCAAACCACCAACGGTTTCTGTTTTAAATTCTATTGGAGCAGGAGACTCTTTTCTAGCGGGTTGGTTAAGAGGCGATGGCCTTCAACTGAGCTTCGAAGAAAAGCTATGCAAAGCTACCGCTGTGGCAGCCGCACGGTGTGAGGTGGATCGACCTTGGAACATCCGATTAGAAAGAGTTTTAGAGCTCGAATCCAAACTTCAAACTCAAATCGAGTGGTTCAACAACTGATGAAATCCTTACTCCTTGTTTTTGCGTCTGAACTTGAAGCTAAAACTGTTTTTCCTGATTTAGATTTTAAAGAAAACAAAGAGTTTTATCCGGTGCATCCATCTATAGCGGTGGCGGTTCTAGGGGTAGGGATTTTGCCTTTTAGTCTTTCTTTGGTGAAGCTTTTCAATACACGCTTGTGGCATAGCGTTATTCAACTTGGGATAGCAGGGGCTTTTGTACCTAGTGCTCTCAAAATTGGAGAGGCTGTGATCGTTGAAAAAGATGTTTTAGGAGACCAAGGGTATCAAAAGGCTAGTGCTCAGTTTTTTAGCTGGGCTCCTCCTGCTTATTTATCCTCTCCCATCCAAAATCTTCCTCCATCACTACAAAGTTTAAAACGCGTATCGGCTATCACCGTGAATACTTGCACAGGGACCCAAGCCTTAGCTCAAGAACGCTATCAAATTTTTCATGCCGATATCGAAAGTATGGAAGGGGCTCCGTTATTTGCCTTTGCCAAAGATTATGGGGTAGAGGCTTTTCAAATTAGAGCTATAAGTAACTTTGTGGGCCCTAGAAATAAGAAAGAGTGGGATATTGCGTCTGCTTTAGAAAGATTAAAACAAATATATAGAGATATAGAGGCTTTTTATGAAAACGCTACGACTGGGAATCTCCACTTGCCCCAATGACACTTTTATTTATGAATATTTAATTCAAGGGCTTCCTCACTCCTCAATCCAGTGGCAAGTGACTTATGCCGATGTCCAGACTCTCAACGAAATGGTGCTTGCAAACCAATTAGATGTAGCCAAGGTCAGTTGTGGTGTCTTAGCTTTAGTTCAGGATGCTTATCAAGTCTTAGCCGCTGGGGGAGCCATAGGTTATGGTTGTGGCCCTTTGCTGCTTTCTTCAAAAAAACAAGAATTTTCTTTAACAAAAAACACCCTTTTACCTGGAAAAAACACCACTGCAGCACAACTTTTTAGATTTTGGATGGCTCAAGAGCACAGCAGTCAAGAGTTGAGGGTGGAGTACAAAAATTTTGATCTTATATATAGGGACTTGCAACAACAAGCAGTTCATCAAGGAGTCGTGATTCACGAACATCGATTCACTTGGGCTCAAGATGGTCTCTATTTACTCCAAGATTTAGGGGCGTACTTTGAACTGAAGACAGGGGCACCTATTCCACTTGGGTGCACCGTAGTGTCTCGTCGCTTATCAGACGCATTGAAGAGTGAGGTTCAAAGTGAAATCCAAAAGAGTTTAAGGCTTGCTCAAGCAAGAAGTTCTGTGGTCACCCCTTATATTAAGAGTTTAGCAAAAATAGAAAGTGATGAGATTATAAAAAAACACATTAAAATGTTTGTGACAGATTTTTCTTATGATATGGGGGAAAAGGGAAAATCAGCTTTAGAAATACTTTTCTTGACGCTTCAAAAGTAAAAAAAAAAGAGTTTTTATAGAGTTTTTGGTCTTTTAATGCAAAAAAACGCAGTCTGTAAAAATAATTTTGCTTTAAATCGCGCTTTTTAGAAAAAGTTTATTTATTTTCTTTTTACACCTTTTTTGGGAGTACATTATGAATTTAATTGATAGACTAGATGAAGAAACTCTTTCTTTTAAGCGAGAGTATGAAAAGTTTGAAAAGGGCAACAAGTCCGCAGGTACAAGGGCTCGCAAGTTTTTGCAAGATATAAAAAAGACAGCCCAAGATCTTCGAGTTGCTATTCAAGACTCTAAAAAAGAGGAGGAAGGTGCATAAAAAAAAGTTTAAATTGGGAGTTGATTTACACAAAATCTCTTTTGAAAATAAAAATCAGTAAGAAAATGATTGACTAAGAAGAGTTTTGAAGGTATATTCCACTTAAACTTAAGTTTGCTTAAAGCTTTTTAAGCAAATATTATACGGATTAAACTTGTAAGTGTTTTTATGATTGGAGAAACCTAGCAATATGACCCTAAAAAAACTGGTCTTTTTTTTGACCGGGATGCTGTTGTTTACAGGACTCGCTTCGGCCAAGATTATCAATGTGCCGGGCGACTATTCTAAAATAGCAGATGCTCTCGGAAACGCAGACGCTGGAGATACTATATTAGTTCGTCGCGGCGTGTATAACGAAAATATCACTCTCATCATGGGCGTCGTGCTCAAAGGTGAGGATCCAATAACAACAATTATCGATGGCGGTCGTCGCGGACCAACAGTCATGGGTACTTCGGGAGCAGAAATATCGCATTTTACGATTCGTAATGGGTTAGAAGGTATTTTGTGTGAAAACGCAGCTCCATTCATTCATGATTGTTATGTTCTCGATAACAAAGCCACGGGTATTGCAGCTTTTATTTCTCTTCCCCATGTTCGAAACAATGTGGTTTATGGAAATCGATGGTCTGGAATTTTAGCGTGGGGTGCTAAATCACTCGATGCTTATGTGGAGCAAAATGTGGTGCTTCGCAATGGTTATTCTGGGCTCACTCTAAAAGGACCAACCAATATAGTGGCTCGAAATAATATTTTTATGGAAAACCACTACTATGGTGTTTTTGCAGATCCGGCTTCGGGGCAAACTAAGTTAGAGTACAATAATATTTACAAAAACTATTATCCTTTCAATCGCTTTATTAAAGTAAACCGTACCAATGTTTCTTTAGACCCTGTTTTTATTAGTCATTCCCTTAGCAAGCCAAACTTTTATTGTGCTCCAGCATCTCCAATGCTCAAAAGAGGAAAGGGAAAGTTAGATATTGGACTGACCACCATGGAGTTCACTCAAAAAGAAGAAGAAGTTGAAGAAACTCGTAATCCAGACACTGATGGTGATGGCTTATGTGATCCTTGGGTTTCCGAAGAAGGCTTTTCTGATAAATACGCTGACATCTGTAAAGGGATAGACCTTTGTTCCGACGAGCCCGAAGATTTTGACGCTTTCCAAGATGATGATGGTTGTCCTGATCCAGATAACGATGGAGATGGCATTTGTGACCCATGGGTTGCTGCAAAAGGCCTTTCTGAAAAGTATGCACACATTTGTACAGGGACTGATTTATGTCCAGATGAATCAGAAACTTTCAATGGATACAAAGATGAAGACGGATGCCCAGATGAAGTGCCTGCTGCTCCCAAAAAAGTGTTTGTTCTAGAAGGAGTTAACTTTGAGACAGGTAAAAGTACCATTACACAAGATTCATATGTTTCTTTAATGAAGGTAGTCGATATTATGGAGTCTTTTCCAGAAACTACTTTTGAGATTGTCGGACACACAGATAATGTAGGCCGTCCAGAAAAAAATCAAGCACTTTCTGCAGAACGCGCCGCCTCTGTCAAAAACTTTTTAGTTGAAAAAGGGATTGATGATGGTCGTATTAAAACTAGTGGGGCTGGTTCCAATAAACCAGTCGCTTCAAATTCAACAGCCGAAGGTCGTGCGAAAAATCGTAGAATTGAGTTTAATCGCACAGACATTAAGTAAAGGAGAAGCTTAGGTGGCTCGTATTAGTTTCATCAAATCAATAGCCTTAGGGCTAAGCTTAGCAAGCTTTTTAGTTGCTTCTCCAATGTATTCTCCTCATAAATATCAACAAAATGATTGGTTTGGAGAATTCGGCGGAAACACTTCTATGTATGTAAATCCAGCTGGAATAGCTGAAACAGATCAAATGGAGGTGACTGTTGGCTTTTTTAGCACTATTAGTGGTGAAGCAAGCCAAGAATATATTACTTTAACATTTCCAATAGATTATAAGCACACTCTTGGCTTTTCATACTTTGAAAATGGTGCCACAGTCGATGGCAACTATTCATACGATGAAGATGCTTTTATGATTGGTTACGCTTATAATCTAATGCAGTTTTTGGCACTGGGTGTGGATCTTTCTATTCTCCATATCAATCAATTTGGAAGTAATAAGCAGTTCACCATAGGTGCTGATGTTGGAATTAGTTGGAATCCTATTGCCAATTCAAAGTTTGGGCACCTTCAAATAGGCTTAGCTTTCCAAAATGCTATACAACCTGCGATTAGTACTGCCGATAAATCTGATGGTTATAGTTTTATATTTATGACCGAAGAAAATGCCTATAAAATTCCTAGCAACTTGAACTTCTCTATCTTTTATCGAGGTTTAAATCGTATGTTAGAAGTGAAGGCAGAGGTAGGTGTCATCGACTTGATTCACGACGATGATGAAGGTGGAAAAGGCACAAATATTGAGCCTAGTGTGACACTTACTTATTATTTGAGTCAGTTCTTAGGCGTGCGTGCTCGTTTCACCAAAGAAGGTTATCCAGTAATTGGTGCTACTGTCAATGTCAAAGACTTGTCTTTCTTTAGATATTTAGCCTTAGATTTAGAAATGTCTCATGATGATATTTATGAGCAAAAAAATCGTGGCTTTATTTGGGCAGTGAAAGTGACCGCTCGATTTGGTGATACTCGAGAAGAAAAAATCGGTGAAGAAAGGTACAGACGACTCAAAATTGAGCCAGAAAATGACTATCGTGCAGCGATGCGTCTATACTTGAATCGTCAGTTCTTAGAAGCTTCTTATGCCTTTGGTAAAGTTCAAACCAAATACCCTGCTTTCCATTTGGTGGACCAAGCGGCATTTTATAAGGCTAAATCTTTTGAAAACATGAGAATGCACAAAGCTGCAAAATCAGTTTATGACGATGCTATTAAACGCTATCCTCAGTCAGACCAATTGCCAAAATATTATTTCCAATTAATGAATATTGATTACAAAGAAGGTAAATACACTGAGGCTATGACAAAATACCAAGGTATTGTGCAAAAGTTCGGTGAAAGCGATGTAAAGGCTGATGCTGACTATGTAGCAGGTCAAATCAAGTTCGAACAAGGTTTATATCAAGAATCTGTGGACTTGTTAGCCGCTATTTTACCCGGTAATGCGAACTACTTTTATGCTCGCTATACTATGGGTATTGCTTATAGCCGTCTCAGTAAATGGGATGAAGCAGAAAATAGTTTTCGTGACATTATAGAGCAGCCTACTTCTAACCAATCAGAAAAAGACCTTCAAGATGCGGCTCTTGTTAAATTAGGACATATTTATTTTTCAGGCGAAAATGCGAATATTGGAGAAGCCGCTCGTTTGTATGGACAAGTTAAATCTTCTTCTCCTGTTTATGACGAGGCTATGCTTGGTGTGGCTTGGGCTTTCTTAAAAGTGAGCAAGCCAGACGAAGCCTTAAAACCAGCACAATGGATTATTCAAAACCTTCCAAATTCTTTCTTGATTTCGGAGGCTTATCTTGTAGAAGGTTATTGTTATTTTATGAAAAGAGACTATAAACGCTCCGAAGCTTCACTTGCTAAAGCAGAAAAGCTCACCGAGCAACCCATTGTCTCCAGTGCTGCTAGAGATAGTGCAAGGCAAGCGTATGATAGTATGGCCGAAGAATTTGATGCTGTGCAAGTTGAAGCATTAGACCTTGCTCGACAGCTCCCTACACCTCGTGTTGAAAAAAAGCGGGCTGCATTAAAACCAACTTTTGATAAGGCGAATAAGTCTATAGAAGATTATGCTTCGTTCATGCAAAAGTCAATACAAAGTGATCGCTTTGAAGCTAACCGTAAAAGAATCCTCGATGATGCTGGCTTTACACTAGCAACGGTAAAAACAAAGATGACACAAAGTGGTGGCGGAAGCAGTTCTATGGAAGGTTTAGAAGATCTTGAAGATTTGGACGATTTAGATGATTTGGATGATTTGGATGACCTAGAGTAAAATCTGGGTTCTCCCTTTTTTAATAAAGCTAATATATGGTGGATAAAAGAAAGATGAAAAAAATATTGACTTTTTGTTTACTGTTGCTACTCTCTTTTGGAGTTGCAAATGCAGATCCTTGTAAAGACAAGACAAACGAAGCAAGAAAGATGCTAGCAAAATGTAAGAGTATGAAACGAGGCTCAACGGATTATAAACGGTGTGCTAGTTCTTATAATTTGTTGAAAAACCAAGCAGCTCAAGCTTGTCGTTCTGGTGGAATCGACGAAAAACAAATGCACAATGCCATAGCTCAATGGAAAAAGCAAGTAGATAATTGTCAAGGTAGAAAAAATGCTCGTTGTGCCAGTGCCTTACAGCAATTAGGGCATTATCAATACCAACTCGAAGAAAAGCAATTCCTCGATAAAATGGCCAAGTATGACGATGAAGCTTCTTGGTGTGCAGACCGTGACAATAAACCAGAAAAATGTAAATCCTTAGGAGCGCTTCCAAAACCAGATCACCAAAAATCTTTGGGTTATTTTTTAGAGTATATAGATAAGTACCCAAAAGAAACCAGAACTCCCAATGTTATGTTTCAAGCTTCTTTTGTTTTGGAATCCAGTGGCGATGAAGCAAAAGCCTTTCGCTTGAGAGAACGATTGGTAAAAAATTTCCCTAATCATGGCTTGACTCCTAAAGCATGGTTGCGTATAGCAGAATACCACTTTAATAATCGTAAGTTCCGTGATGCTATTGCTGCTTATAAAAAAGTAACTGGTTTTGATAACTTAACTGGTAAAGAAGCGGCTTTGGCGATGTATCATTTAGCGGAATCTTATTATAACATTGCAGAATACGAGACTGCAGCTATGAAATACTACGATTATATTGTAGGTTCTGACCAAGGTAAATATCCTAATGACCTTCGTCAAGAAGCAATGGATTTTATGGCTGCCGCTTTTTCTGACTTAGATGATGGAGTTCAAATCGCTGCGAAGTTTTTGAAAAACAAAAAAGTAGCTTTTAAAGACTCGGTTTATTATAGAATTGGTATGAAAAACAAAGATCATGACCGTAATGAAGAAGCTGTTCAATCTTTTAAATATTTGTTAGATATCAACCCTAACTATGTTGATGCTCCTTTGGCTGACATTGCTATGGTAGAAATTTTAATTGTGCAACAAAAATTTGAAGAGGCTCAAGCTCAGCGTTATAAAGTCGTGGAGCGTTACAATCATAATTCCAAATGGCATAAAGCAAATCAAAAATACCCAGAGTCTGTTAAAAATGCAGACAATGCTATTCGAGCTGCAATGTTAGATATCCCACAATACCATCACTCCAAAGCTGCAAAAATTTGGAAAGAGGGAGATACCGAACTTGCTAAAAAAGAATATAAAAAGGCTATTGACAATTATATAGCTTTCTTAAAACGATACGAAAAGCAACCTTCTTGGGATGAATATCGTGTTCATATTAACTTGGCTTTAGTTTACCAAGAAATGCAACAGCCTACTAAAGCGGCTCAAATGTTTAATTGGATTGTGGATACCGATACCACTCGTTACGGTCGACGCCCTATGGGAGCTGCTGCACTTCTCAAAAAAGAAGAAGCCGGCTATAATGCTGTTTTGATGATGGATCAAGCAAGAGAAGAAGCCAAGAAGTCAAAAGCAAATGATGACCCTGTAAAAGCTTATAGTTTGCCAGAAACCAAAGCATATTTTGATCAAGTGGCAAAATATATGGCGAAATTTGGCTCACAAAAAGAAGCCGCTGAACTAGCTTATAATGCTGCGATTGTGCATTACCAAGCAAAGCAATTTAAAGTAGCTATTCAAGTTTTAGAAAAACTCCGTGCAGATTTCCCTAAACACCAGTATATACTTTTGATTAGTCGTATGCTTGCTCAGTCTTTGTTAGAAGCTGACCGTCTCGATGAATCTCAAAAAGAATTTGAGTGGTTGTACAATCAGTACGCAAAAGTTGCGGAAACTCGTAATGATTCTATGGCTAAAGAAATAGAAAAAGCGATAGCGGCGGTGCTTTTCCAAAAAGCAGAAAAGTCTGTAAAAAATGGTCAGTTTGAAGATGGTGCTAAAGCTTATATGGGCTTAGTCAAACGCTTCCCTCAAGCTGAGTTTGCTGACAAAGCAGTCTTTGAAGCGGCTGTTGCTTATGAGAAAGCAAATCAATGGGCAATGGCTGCAGAAACTTTTATGGTTTTACCTAGAGAGTATGGTCGTTCTCCGTTGACTATTCGAGGTGTGCTTCGTGCTGCAACGGCTTACAAAAAAGATAATAAACCTAGAGAAGCGGCCAGAACCTTCCTCTTTATTACAGAAAACTTCCCTCAAGATTCTATGGCATTTCAAGCCATCGGTTTTGCGGCTACAACTTATGATTCTATTCCAGATAAGGCACAAGCAGCTCAAACTTTTGAAATCGCTTATAAAAAATATCCCAAGCACGAAAATACCCCCGGCTTTTTGTACAATGCTTGCTTGAGTTATGATGAAGCAAAAATGACTGATGAAGCGATTCGTTGTTCAAAAGATTTGGTTCGAGATTATCCTAAAAGTTCTTATGCTTTAGATGCTGCATTTAGCATTCCTTTAGCCTACCAAAACGCAAAGAAATGGGATCTTGCTGCAGCTGAATACTTGAACTTTGTTAAAATGTACGATTCAGATAAAGAGAAGGTAATTGCTGCCTATATTGGAGCTGCAAGGGCATTTATGGAGCTTAATGAAAAAGATAAAGCTATTGCAAATTATAAGAAGACTTTAGAAGCTTATGATAAATTTGGTCTCCAAATTAAAAATGCTGACCCTGCGGTACCTGCTGAAGCTGCGTTCTACTTGGGTGAAAGTGAATACGAAAAAATGCAACCTATCGTTTTACAAGGTAATGACAAAGCGAAAGCCGCCTCTATTAAACAATTGGTGGATATCCTTCAAAAGGCAATGGCTCATTACTCTAAATCTGCTGCCTATGCTTCAGAAAAATGGACATTCCGTGCTACAAACAAAATGGGTATGCTCTTTGTGACAATGGCTGCAAAAATTAGAGAACAAGAGTTGACTGGTAAAAAAATAGAAGAACAATTTGCAGAACGAATTGGTGTTGTTCAACAGCTTCCTGGTTACTATGAACAAGCTCGTCCCATATTCCAAAAAAATGTGGATCTAGCTCGTGATCAAGGATTTTACAATGCTGATGTTATTCAGGCCGAAGAAGGTTACATAGAAATGTTCTACCAAGAATGTGCTGTGTTCGTTGAAGTGGCAGATGCCTTTCAAAACGCTCCTTTACCTGATAGTGCTGCCATTGTGCATGAATATATAGAATACGAAGGTATGGTGAAAGAAGATGCTATTGAAGCAGCTCACGAGGATTTAGAAGCCTATCGTGAAGAGCTACAAGGTCGCTCAGAGGCTGCTAAAGAAGCAGGTGCACCTCGTTGTGCCACGGGTATTAAAGCGTCAGCACACTATGGCATTGATAATACATGGACAGCGAAGCTTTATGAAACCTTAAAAAGTTTGGATACAGAGAATGAAGCCTTAGCGATTACAATCACAAAGTTTGATCCATCTAAGCTTTTTCAAGATCCAAGTTATTTCCGTACTAAAGCTAGAATTGAACAAATTTCTAAATCTGAAGTAATGACTCCACAAGAACAAATCACAACTTATAGAGACATTATTAAAGAGGCTAAAGACGAAAACAAAAAACTCAAAGAAGAATTGGAAATACTTAAAAAGCGTTTAGCTCCTCCTGAACCAGTAGGTGAAGTAGAAGCTCCTTAATGCAAAAGTGACTAGTTTTTCTAAAAATGGACAAAAAAGAGGTGTTTTTGACCTGTAAACAAAGTTTTACACAAATAAAGCTCCTCTTTTCAAAAAAAAAAAATAAATATAACACAGGAATCAAATTAAACCTAAAAACTCGATATAAGGAGTATTCTAATGTCTAAAATGCTTGAATCTTTCAACCCAGAATCCGATGGTTGGCAGTTTATGTGGCTTATCCTCGCCGTATTTATGGTCGGTGTAGGTTTTTCTATCGAACGATTTATTTATATAATGTTAAAAAGTGCCAAAGGACGCGCCAAGTTCCTTAAAGATTTTGGAGAAAACATCTCTGCCAAGCAATACGACCAGGCTCTTAGCTTAGCTAATGCTTCTGGGCTTCCCATTGCCAAGGTGATGGCTTCTATTGTGGCATCTCGTGATTCTGGTCGCGAAGGTATGACTGCCGCTTCTGATGCTGTGTTTTTAACAGAAGCACCTCGTCTTACTCGTTATGTATCCATGATTTCTGTGATGGCATCTATATCCACTCTTCTAGGTCTTATGGGTACTATTTACGGTCTTATCTTTACTTTTGATGCTGTGGCAAACAAACCTGCTGCAGAACGCCCTAAAGCACTTGCCGATGGTATCGCTATTGCTATGGGAACCACTCTATTAGGACTTTTATCAGCTGTTCCTCTTCTAGTTTTTGTAGGTATTCTAAATATGAATAGCGAACGCTTAATTCAAGAGATGGAAGAAAAAGGTCTTAAAATAATTAACTCCTTGGCTTAATTTTAAAGTTTTAATAAATAGGAGTAAATTAAATGGCAAAAGAAATAAAGAGACCAGCAGCACCCGATGAACCGGATCTATTGCCGGCTATGGGTCTGTTTACGATTCTTATTCCGATGCTGCTATCTATGACGGCTTTCCAAAAACTCGCTATTGTTGAAGTTACACTGCCCGAACGCAGTATGATGAACTTGAGCGATGATCCGCCTCCAGAACCAGATCAGCAGAGTCTGAATTTATCGTTAGCAATCACCTCTGACTATTTAGTTATAGGTGCTCGTGGTGGGTTTCAGCCAAATGTCTATTTTAAGGAAATGTGGACATTCCGTTGTAAATCCGACGGACAACTGATTACACACGCTCCCGAAGATGTAAAAGCTACTGTGGCGGCTGGTAAAGGGCCCTTATGTAAAGACGGTAAAGAGATGGATCCCGAAAAATATATGTACGAGATCGAAACTATTGAGTTATGGTCTCTTTACAAAGAGTCCGAAGAAGATCCTGGACGCGTCATTTGGGCTGTTTATTCTTCTCAAGGAGAAAATGTACCTGATAGTGTTTTTGTTGATGGAAACAACGATTTCTTGTCTATTGTGGGCGAGGGTAATTTAGGTTTAAGTCCTCCTCCAGCACTTAAAAAACCAGGTGCAGGTACGGCGGTAGCGACCCTTGCGGAGAACTCAGCTCGCAAATTACGCCCCGAAGACGCTGCGAGAAGCATTATATATCCATTGTCTGCATATGATTTTATTGCCAAAGATTTGATTGCTATTCATACGCAATTTATTGATTTGGAAGATGCAGATAATATTATTGTAGTAGCCAATGACGACACTCAGTTCGATAAAATCATCAGCTTAATGGACCGTTCCAAGGAAGCTGGTTTCACCAAAGTTAATTTAGCGAAGTTAGGAGGTTAATTATGGCTAGAAAAATGCGAAAATATGCAGATGACACACCATTTTCATTAACCTCTATGATGGACATGATGACTATTATCTTGGTGTTTATGATTAAGAACATTGATGCTGAAGGTCAATTAGTCACTCAAGCTGAAAACTTAATACTACCTGTTTCTACTTCTAAAGTACAACCAAAAGAAGTTTCTTTAACGGTGATTGTAGATAACAATTATGTGTTAGTAGATAATTCTAAAATCATTGAAACTGCAGAAGTTCTTGAACAAGAAGACCTTCTTATCGCTAAAGTAGATTCTGTACTCAAAGAGAGACGCGAAACAGAAAAAGAACACGCTCTCACAATGGGCTTACCTGCTGATGAACCAGGTAATATCATCGTGCAGATCGATAAAAACATCCCTTACGATGCTATGTATAAAGTGATGGCTACTTGTGGCTTTTCCGGTTATAATAACATTGCATTCGCTGTGAGTATGAAAGACGGCGGGGAGGAATAAATATGGCAAAAAAGAATACAGTACCCGTAGATCCATTAGTCAGCTCGTTAATGCCTGAATCGGACAAAAAACTAGCAGGTATTACAGGTATTGCTGTGGCTTGTGCTTTAGCATTTTCTTTTTGGGCATCTATGTATGAGGCTGTGGTTGACGAAGTTATATTCGAAGATTCTGCAGCTGCAGACCTTACTGCTTCAATGAAAATTGAAGAGAAGAAAGAAGAGAAGAAAGAAGAAAAGAAAAAAGAAGAGCCAAAGAAAAACCGCAAAAAAGCGGGAGCTGGTGGTAAACCAAGAGGTAAAGGGAAACCCAATGCCCCTCAAACTCGTGGAGTGCTCAAGCTCTTGACGGCTCAAACAAATAAAGCAAACTATGGTGCTTACGATTTAATGAAAAATCAAAAATTCACCAAAGATATCGATAAAGTGCTTAAAGATGTGGCTGGTTTGCAAACTTCCGGTAAAACTGTTTTAGGTGGTCGTCGTGGTAAAGCCGATGGTGGTTTTAACGAAGGCTACGCAGAAGGCGGTTCTGGAGGTATCGGAGACGGTCTAGCATCGCTTCTAGGCGGTGGTGGCGGTGGAATTGCTACCAAAGCAAGAGGTTCTATTAAGGCTCCTTCAGAAAGAGATATTGATATGGGAGCTGGTGGTGGTTCTCGTAGTGCTGCTGATATCATGAAAGTGGTTCGTCAACGCACTCCAGGTTTACGCCATATCTATAATAAAAATCTTAAAAAGAAACCAGGTTTTGCAGGTAAGGTTACACTTAGATTTACCATTGCTCCAGGTGGAGAAATCATCAGTATTTCTGTTGCTTCTTCAACGACTGGTTTTGCAGCGTTTGACAATGAAGTTAAAAATGCTGTGAGCCGATGGACTTTTAGTAAAATTAAGTCTGGAAATACTACAGTAACTATTCCCTTTACCTTCTCTGAGTAACATTTAAGTTTATGAAACGAGGCTAAATTTAACGATTTAGTCTCGTTTTTTTTATTTTACTATTGCTTATTGGTATTAATAAATTTATCTTTAAACATGGTATCTATAGGAGTTTCAAATGAAATTAAAAACTGTTTTACTTATTTCCCTTCTTTTTGCCGTTATTGGCTTAGGTTCTGCTTTTGCTACATTTGCAAGGGTTGAATCCATGGGTAAAAATACAACCTACATTATGGATGATGCTAGTATTTTTGATAACCCTGCAAACATTAATTTTTATCCTAATTATTTAATTGGGGAGTTTGGTGCATACACCGAAGATGTGGCTGCTGGCACCAATAAAGACCCGCAAAATCCTACTTTCGGTGGTATTTTTTCTATTCCCTTAACTATAACGGGTTCTCCAGACGCTCGCATTTCTATTGGTGGTCTTTTTGGCCGTAGCGATATGGAGCTATTCAGATTTTTACCTTCTCGATTTATTGGAAATAATTTAAAAGATACAATAGATTTACCGCAAACGGTAACGAATTTTGATGGTTTTCTAGGTGGTACTCTGTCTAGTGGCAATGCTATTGGTTTGCATATTTATATTGCTCATCAAGATGGTGGGGATCAAACACCTAGTGGAGTTTATCAAGTGGATCCAGGTGCTTATACCTCAGTGGTTCGTGCAGATGCGGGTTTGAACTGGCAGTTTGTAAACTCTATAGATTTCGAGGCCTCTTTTGGTTTAGCACGAATCCAGTATGGACCCGAACACAAAGGTTTTTTTGATGACGGAGACTTTTCTTATTTAGGAAAATCTAGAGCTTTTTTTGCTCTGGAAGCTATTGACGGAGAGTTGATCCCTGCATTGTCTGCTTCTTTTGTTCAGGCTCCAGGAATTAAAAATAAACATGCACAAGTTGGTGTGGGTATTAATGTTGCATTGAATAGAGGCTTCTTTTGGTTAGGTGCTGATTTTATATGGAATGAGCTTAAAGCACACGATTGGGATGTAGATTATAATACAGGTGTTTCTACCTATAACTCACAACACTATAATTACGACCTCCTTTGGGATAAAAGAACAGAAACTGGTGGACAGATTAGTTTTGGTATCGAAAGGAATATTTGGTTTGACTGGTTTGTTATTCGAGTGGGTGGAAAGAAATCCATTCTTTATACTCAGTGCAAACAAGATCCTCGTAATATTGGAAAGTCTGGTGTGTGTACAGAATCAGGAAATTTCTTTAGTACCAATCCTCTTGGAGATGGTACCATGGATGACCATGTTGGTTTTGGTTTTGGTATTAATATCGAAGAAAAACTTAAAATTGATGCTACTGTTGCCGAAGATTTGTTATTCCGTAATCCTTTTCAAGGGGAAGGGCGTTTCCTTTCACGAATCTCTGCCACTTACTCTTTTTAATTCGATAATTAATTTTGAATCCTCTCCATTCGGAGAGGATTTTTGTATTATAAAGGGTATCTTGTCAAAGGTGAAGGGTTATGAAATTCAGAACTAGTGTTATTTTTCTTTTTATTGTTTTTTTCTTTTTATCTTGTTCAGAGCCAACAGAACGAATCCAATCAAAATTGCATCCTTTTTTGCAAGAAGATTTAAAATTTATGGTCGCCGAAGTTTTATCTGCAAAAGGGACTAAAGAAGATCTTTTAGATACGCCGTATTACTCCATTCAAGAATTTCGACAATTTGAAGGTGCAAAAGCAGAAATTTATGCTGCATATGCAGAAGTGGATTTTTATATTTATAAAAAGATTAATTTGCATCAGAAAAGAAAGTATCGCTATGACACACATTACCGTCGATGGGACAGGTATTACAAGAAGTATTTTTTCCATTAAATTAGAAGATGTTTATAGCTATTTGAAATAGTTTAGAATTAATTTACAAATAGTTGTTTTAAATTGAGAACTTGCTTTTTTTATAATCTATCTGTTTGTTTATAGGTTAAAAATAAAATTGTAGTTGAAAATCAGCTCTAGTTTTAGATGCATAAGGGTGGGGAAGCTTCAGTTTCTTTTTAGTTTTCAAATGAATCTGTAGTTATTTTGAACGCAGAAATTCAGAGTTTTTTTGTGTTAGGGGTTGTAGTGGAAATCTTTTTTTTGAGCCCGATATATTTTACTTTTATGTTTTGAGTTAGTGGGTATCAAAAAAAATTGAAGCGAAAAACCCGACCCGCTTCTTGGACTATAATTTGTAATGGCGGGGAACACCATCTTGCCTTTTAAAATAATGAATAAAAAGACTTTTTTTATCATTTGCTTTATCTTTTAATGTTTTTATGAGTCTGTTTTTTTGCTATATTATCTTAGGTTCTTCAACGCATTATTAGAGGTTCATTTTGTTTAGATTATTTTCTTGTGATATAGGTATCGATTTGGGTACTGCAAATACATTGGTTCATGTGGCAGGGCAAGGTATTGTGATTAATGAGCCTACAGTAGTTGCTGTGGATCCAAAGAACAATAGGCTTTCTGCAATAGGTAGCGAGGCTAAAAAAATGTTGGGCCGTACCTCTAATGATAGTCGAGGAATTAATTCTATGAGTCGTGTGGTGCGTCCTATGAGAGACGGCGTGATTGCTGAGTTTGAATTGGTAGAAGTCTTGCTTCAAAATTTTATAAAAAGAGTCCAGAAATATCCATTGTTTTTGGTGAAACCTAGAGTAGTTATTGGTGTTCCTTCTGGGATTACAGAAGTTGAAAAAAGAGCGGTGATTGATGCAGCAAAAATGGCTGGAGCCAAAGAAGTGCATTTGTTGTACGAGCCTATGGCAGCCGCTATTGGTATGATGATTCCCGTCGATGAGCCTGTTGGGAACATGATTGTAGATATTGGAGGCGGGACTTCGGATATTGCTGTGATTTCTTTAAATGGAACAGTATGTAATGCGTCTATTCGTGTGGGTGGAGATGAGATGGATAATGCTATTATTCGATATTTGCGTAATACGCACAGTTTGTCTATCGATGAGACGACCGCTGAACAAATTAAAGAAAAAATAGGTTCGGCTGCTCCACTCGAAGAGGAACTGACGATGCAAGTCAAAGGGCAAGATCATTCTAAAGACCTTCCTCGTTCTATTACGATTACTAGCGAAGAAATAAGGCATGCTGTGGAGGAACCCGTTTCTGCAATTGTAGATGCTGTGAAACAAGCTTTGGCTAATACTCCTCCAGCCCTTTCGGCTGATATTTTGGATAAAGGGATTATTATGACCGGAGGGGGAGCCCAGTTAAGAGGTTTGGATATCCGTGTGTCCAATGAGATTGGGATTGCTATTCATGTGATTGATGATGCGATGACCTGTGTTTGTAAAGGGGCTGCTCGCGTTCTAGAAGATTTAGATAAGTATAGACCTGTTTTGATTGCCTCTTCCAATTAAAAAAATGGGCGGCTAAATCATGTTGAAAATAGTCCGCACTATCCAAAGCCTGCTTTCGATAAGACATGGCTTTTTTCTGTTCCTTTTTCTTTTGTTTTTAGCTCTTTTGATGCAAAAATCAAGTTTGACTATTAAAGAGAGTGTGGTTTCTAAAGCACTGAGCTCTGTTTTTTTTCCTGGGCAATTGTTTTTGAGTTCTATCAGTGACTTTCATAAGAAAACAGCCGAAAATGAACGCTTAAAAAAAGAAAATGCAGAACTTTTGATGGAGCTCTATCATGTGAAAGAAGGGATTAGAGAGCTGCCTCGATTGCATCAATTAGTGCACTTCGATAACCAATGGCCGTATTCTATTGTGACGGCTCGAGTGGTAGGGCGTAATCCAGGGCGATTTTTAACGACTTTAGTTATTAATAGGGGTTCTTTGGATGGCTTGGCCAAAGATATGCCTGTGTTTTTTATGAAAGGCCTTGTCGGGAAAACTTCTCAAGTGCAGGCTAAGCACTCTACAGTGCAGTTGCTACTCGATCCAAATATAAAAATTTCCATCATGATTAAACGCTCTAGGATGGTTGGTTTTATGGAATCTGTGCACGGACACCTTTTGTCTGCGACTATTCCTTCGAATGCAGGGGCTAAAATTGGAGATACGGTCATCACTTCTGGTTTAGGGGGGATTTTTCCAAAAGGGATAGAGATAGGTGTGATTGAAAATATTCGAAAATCTGATTTAGAGGTGATGCGTTATATGGATATTAAACCTTTTCAAGAATTTTCACTACTAGAAGAGGTTTTTGTGATGCAAAAAGAACCGGATTGGGTGGTGCAGGAGTTATTAAACTGATGTGGAAATGGATCCGTTTTCCTCTATTGTTTTTATTAGCTATGATTTTGCAAACGACGCTAGCTAAGTGGCTTCGTTTTTTTGATTGGGGTCCCGATTTTATTGTTATTTTTGTGGTTTTGATTGCTTTTCGACGAGGACCAATCGTAGGTGCATTGTGGGGTTTTTTTGCTGGGTTTACCCTTGATGTTTATGCTCCAGTGGAGTGGTTGGGTGCAAATACTATTGCGTATCTTTGTTTGGGTTATGCGGTGGGCTTATTGGAGGCTCGCTTTTTGAGTTTGAATATTGCGATGAGAGTGGTGATTTTGGGACTTGGATTTTTTTTAGTGGATTTTATTTACTTTTTTATTGTGAGCACTTCAAAACAATTTTCCTTTTTGTCTTTTTTGTCTACCAGTCTTCCAGAGTGTTTGTACACGATGTTTATAGGGGCATTGGTTTTTAAGCTTCTTTTTAAGGGAAGCCTTCAAAATAAGCGATAATTCTTTTTAGAAATATTAAAATTATGTATAAAAAAGCCTCCAAGAACGAAGAAAAACAAGATCGAAATTTAAAAATATTAGTGTATTTGATGCTAATGTTTTTCTTTTTTGGAGTGATTGTAAGTCGGTTGTTTTATTTACAAGTGATTCAGTTCGAAGAAAATTTTAATCGTTCAGAAAATAATCGCTTGAGACAAGTGATCTTGAGAGCCGAAAGAGGCTTTGTTTTTGATAGAAAAGGTCGTATTTTGGTCCGTAATCGCCCTTCTTATCAAGTTGTTTTGCAGTCTATGTCTTTGCCTAAAAAAAAAGAAGAAAGAGATTCTGTTTTTGTACGCTTGCTTAAAATACACGATTTAGAAGGTAAATTTTTGTTTGATTCTCTTTCTTTGGATACCGCTTTCCAGAGAGCGAACTGGATTCGAAATCGCCCTATTCAAATTTTAGAAGATGCAACTTCAGAAGAAATAGCTTTGATTGAAGAGAGGTCTAGTGATTTGCCAGGAGTTTCTGTATTAATAGAATCCAGAAGAGAATATCCATATGGAACTTTGCTTGCCCATGTTTTAGGTTATACAGGGGAAATTTCTGAAGATCAGTTACAAGAAGAAGCATACAAAAATTATTCGCAAGGGGATCGTATTGGTCAAAAGGGTCTAGAGTTTGAATACGACGAGGAGTTTAGGGGAATAGATGGACTGAAGGTGATTGAAGTGAATGCAGCTGGTCGAGAAGTTGGAGTGATAGAGGGAATGAGTAAAGAGCCTGTTGCAGGAATGCATTTGATCACCACTATTGATCTAGAAGTTCAAAAAATAGCGGAGCAAGCTTTTCCAGATTCTGTAAAAGGGGCCGCTGTAGCTATTGATCCAAGGACAGGAGAAATTATTGCTATGGTGAGTTCTCCTCGAATGGACCCCAATATATTTTCACTGCGTAAACGAGATAGGAATAAAGAGTGGGCAAAAGTAGCTTTGGATTCAACGCGTCCACTGACTAATAGAGCTGTGGCTGGAGCTTATCCGCCAGCTTCGGTTTTTAAGTTGGTGACTGCTGGAGCCGGTCTGGAGCATGAATTAATTCGAGAAAACACTCACTTTTCGAAATCTTGTACCGGAGGCTTTCAATTTGGAGCTCGGTATCAAAAATGTTGGAGTAGCCATGGGAATCTTAATGTTTTGCACGCACTTCGTATCTCTTGTGATGTGTTTTTTTATCAGGCAGGCCTTTTGATAGATATGCCTAGAATTAATGAGTTTGGAGAGCGATTTGGTTTGGGGTCCAAGCCATTGGGTGTGGATATTCCAGGAGAGAGGGTGGGGTGGCTGCCCGATTCTGTGAGCTTTAATGAAAGGAATCATAGAACAGGTTGGCGATGGACAAGGGGCTTAATTCTTAATTTAGCAATAGGTCAGGGTCAATTGGTGACACCTTTGCAACAAGCCGTTTTTATAGGTTCACTTGCTACTAATCAAGGAGTGTATCGACCTCATTTTATGAAAGAAATCCAGACAGTGGATGCTAAATTGGTGAAAAAATATGAACCTATTAAAATTAGAGAAGGGCATATGAAACCAGAAACGCATGAATTGCTTTTAAAAGCGATGGATATGGTGGTGAATCATCCAGGAGGAACCGGTAAAAGAGGAGCTGTTCCTGGAGTGCGCGTGGGGGCAAAAACAGGTTCTGGAGAATGGAAAAAAGGGGAGAAAACGCACGCTTGGTATGCTTCTGTGGCTCCATTGGATAATCCAGAAATTGCAGTAGCAGTCATTATGGAAGCTTCGGGTGGTGGTGGTGCGGTAGCGGCTCCTGTTGCTCAAAAAATCATGCAAAAATATTTTGATGAAGCGAATAAGGAAAAAGAAACTCAGTGAATATCCAAAGAAAACTTTTAGACACTAAATTGAAGATAGATTGGTTGTTAATCATTCTTACATTTCTTTTAATGAGTTGTGGGATTGTTTTGGTCTATTCAGCGACTCAAAATTCAAGCGATGTTTTTTATAAAACTTATTGGTTTCGACAAATTATTTATTTTATCGTTGGCTCTTTTGCTGCTGCAATCATTAGTTTGATAAAAATCGATTATTTTAAACGATTAGCGTTTCCCATGTATTTTTTGTCTCTGGCAGGTTTAGTTTTTATCTTATTTAGTGGTGGAGATCTTGTCAAGGGAGCCACTCGCTGGATTGATTTGGGCTTTTTTAAAATTCAGCCTTCTGAATTTGCAAAGCTTGCCTATTTAATTGTGTATTCGCACTGGTTGGCTAAACACCCGGTTAGTTTTTTTAATTTAAAAAGCTTTGCAGTCCCTACGATCTTATTTTTAGTGCCTTTTGCTTTAGTTTTAAGGCAACCTGATCTCAGCACGGCTCTTGTTTTTATAGCTATCAGCCTCTCTTGTTTTTACTGGGTGGGATTGACTACACTGGATATGTTTCTATTAATCAGTCCTTTTTTATCGGTGCTTTTGTCTATTTCAAAATTTGCTTATTCGCAATTCTTTTGGGGTTTTTTGATTTGCTTGGTGACTTTAACGCTCTTTTATCGGAAATTGCCAAAGTTAGTGACCAGTGTGTTTTTTTTGGCCAATGTTTTTGCTGGTTATGTGAGTAGTATGGTTTGGGCTTTGTTAAAACCTCATCAACAAAAAAGAGTGGAAACTTTTTTAGACCCTATGAATGATCCTTTAGGGGATGGATACCAGGTTTTACAATCTATGACTGCTATAGGCTCAGGAGGGACTTATGGCAAAGGCTTTGGTGCAGGCTCTCAAACCAACCTTTCTTTTTTACCCGAAGAACATACAGATTTCATTTTTAGCGTGCTTGGAGAACAGTTTGGTTTTTTAGGTTCTTTGTTGATATTGATTTTGTTTTTTTTGTTTTTATGGCGAGCTTTGTCTATCTCTAAACTTTATGAGGAACCATTTGTGAATTTAATGGTGGTGAGTGTGACTTCTGTTTTTTTCTTTCATATAATAGTGAATATTGCAATGACACTCGGTTTAATGCCTGTGACAGGTTTACCGCTTCCTTTTTTATCTTATGGGGGCTCATTTGCTATAGCAAGTGTGGTGATGGTAGGCTTTTTACTTGCTATGCGTTATCAGGGTGGGAATCGTTAAAAAATAAAAAATAAGTAAAAAAAAACGTTTTATATTCGTCTTCATCAGTATGTCTGTATTGAATAGAATATCTAATTTTATTTATGGTTCTTCTTGCTTGGGTTGTGGATTTTACACCGAAAAACTAGACCCATGGCTTTGTCCGTCTTGTAAAGAAGAGCTTATAAATTTCGGCAAAGAGCCTCGTTTTTTTAATGAAAATGTGGTCTCACTATTTGAATTAAATGCATTGACTCGGCGATTGGTTTATGCTCTTAAATACCAACATATGCCAGGTTTGGCAGGTTATTTAGTGCGACATTCCGCTTTTAAAACTGGAAATGAGGTACAGTATTGGTTTAAAAATTTAAATAAGCCTCTTTTGTTTGTTCCTGTTCCGTTGCACTCATCTAGGTACAGAGAAAGAGGCTACAATCAAACAGAAAAAATTGCTTATGCGATGGCAGCAGAAACACAAGGACGAGTATTTCGAGGCTTATATAGAAATTCTTTTAGGGAGTCACAAACAAAATTGAGTGGAAAAGAAAGAAAAAACAATGTGGCGGGGGCTTTTTATTTAAAAAAAACGGCTCCGGAAGATAAAATTTATGTGGTGGTGGATGATGTTTATACCACTGGTTCTACAACTAAGGCCTGTGAATACGCCCTTTGCGAAAAAAAACAATTGGAAGTGAAAATTTGCACTTTGCTTTATGAGAAAAAAGCATCAGCTAGTTTAGATCTAGTCGCAGACTCTAAAGTAGAATGGAAGAGTAACGGAGGAAGAGGGACTCGAACCCCCAAGCCTTACGGCGGCGGTTTTCAAGACCGCTGACTTACCAATTAGCCTATTCCTCCAAAGGAGTACAGCAATTATAAAAAAGAACTTAGATGCCGTCAAGACTCTATATTGAAAAGAAATACTTTCAATTCAAATCTTTGATAAAATTTCTTCTCTTTAATATAATATTTTATAGATTTTATATGTGATGGAAAATATAAATCAGAAAAAAAACATGAATTCAGAGCAAATCCTTTCTTTGCTTTTTGAATATATGCCTAAAATTGCAGAAGAAAGAAAAACGGATAGTCTTTTGATTTTAATGGCAGATTTAGGTCGCTCTTTGGTTTCGGCAGATCGCTGTTCTCTATGGTTATTAGACGAAAAAGAAGAGTTTTTGTGGACCAAAGTAGCTCATGGTGTGGATATTTTGAAAATACCAGCTTCTTCGGGTTTTGTGGGCCATACCTTAAAAACAGGAGAAGCTCTTTTAATTGAGGATGCTTATTTAGACCCAAGATTTGATATTAGTAGTGATAAAAAAACAAAATATCGTACAAAATCTGTATTAACGGTGCCCTTAAAAAACTCACAAGGGATAGTTTTTGGTGTGTTTCAGGC
Organism: Fibrobacter sp.; assembly: GCA_012523035.1. GTDB lineage: Bacteria > Fibrobacterota > Fibrobacteria > Fibrobacterales > Fibrobacteraceae > JAAYJH01. The sequence goes on along the minus strand of JAAYJH010000054.1, from coordinate 60,577 downwards.
CATCAATAAAAAAGAAGAACTGGCTACAGGTTTTACCAAACAAGATTTAGAGTATTTAAGCTTGACTTCTGTTTATTCAGCAAAGTCTATTGAGTCTATGGTTTTAACCGAAGAAATAGAAGAGACACAGGCAGAAATTTTAGAAAAATTGGGCCGTGTTTCTGAATATCGAAGCAAAGAAACTTATGACCATGTTTTTAGAGTGGCTCAAACAAGTTATAAATTGGCTTTGTTTTATGGACTTTCAGAAATAGAAGCAGAAGAAATTCGTCGTGCAGCAATGATGCATGATTTAGGAAAAGTGGGCATTCCCGACGCTATTCTTCAAAAAACGGGCCGTTTTACGGAAGAAGAATTTACGATTATGAAAAATCATACGACTATAGGCTATGATTTATTAAAAGACTCTTCAAAATCTCTGTTGAGATTGGCTGCAGATATTGCTTATTATCATCATGAACACTGGAGTGGAAAAGGCTACCCCAATGGCTTAGTCGGAGAAGAGATTCCACTAGCGAGTCGAATTTGTGCTATTGCCGATGTTTTAGATGCACTCGCTAGTCCCAGATGTTATAAAGACCCTTGGCCAGAAGTAAAGGTTCGAGAAATTTTCGAAAAAGAACGAAATCAACAATTTCAAGGAGAATTGATTGATATTCTTTTTGAAAATTGGGATCTTTTGTTTGCTCCTTACAAGGATATAGTGTTTTAGAAGCAAAGATTCATTTAAAACAAAAAAAACTCCAAAAAAGGAGTTTTTTTTGTTAATAAAGTGGCTCCGAGCGGAATTGAACCGCTGACACGCGGATTTTCAGTCCGATGCTCTACCAACTGAGCTACAGAGCCAATTTGTTAGTAGGTGCTAAATTTAGTACAGCAACTAAATTGTGTCAAGGGTATGTGACTTAAAATACGAAAAAACAATTGTAAAAAGAAAATGACAAAAAAAATGTTCTATTTTAATATTTTTCAAGTAAATTTAATAAGCGTTGGAGTGAGTGTTTGGCTTAATAGATTAGTCTTTAAGTTTATAGGTGATTTGCATAATGATTCAAAAGTTTTCACTTCTTTTTTTATTGGTGTTATTTCTTGCTATTGTAGCGTGTGACGATGGTGGAGGTGTTTCTAAAAAAGATGACCCAAATGAGTTAGTCAGTTCAAGTTCTACTCTTGTTTTACCTCATGACTCACTTTCATCAGGATTTGTCCCGAACCCTAATAGTTCAAGCTCTTTGGACCCTTTGTCTAGTGGTGCAATAGATACTACAGGACAACCATTTAGCTCTTCTTCTGTTTTTGTGCCAGAGGATTCTGTAGCTACTTGGATGGGGCAGTCTGCTTTAATTATCACAGAGGTGATTTCTGCAAATATTGATTGGGATGACCATGAAGGGGATGATCCAGGTTGGGTTGAAATTTACAATGCTGGTTCTGAAACAGCAAATTTAAGTGGTTATTCTTTAGTGGAAAACTTAAAAAATCCCCGTAAATGGATTTTTGGCAATGAAACCATTGGACCTAAGCAATTTCGCATTGTTTTTTGTTCTAAAAAAGATTTGCCTACGGCACCAATAGGCACAGACGGATCTAATACACATTACAGAACACATACAAATTGGAAACTTGAAAAAGAAGGCGGGACAATTTATTTGATAGATTACAATTGGTCCATTCGAGATTCTGTAACATATCCTGCTTTAGAGCCTGGAGTGAGTTGGGGGCGTGTCGATGGTGGTGGCTGGAAATACTTTGCAAAACCCACCCCAGAAAAGAAAAATACAGAAGCGGACCCATTTGAAGGCATGGCACAACCCGTAGAGTTTGGCAATCAACAAGCCGGTTTTTATAGTGAACCTATTTCTTTAAATCCCCCTAGCTCTCCTGATGGGGCTGAGATTCGATGCACTTTTGACGGCTCACTGCCTACCAAAAACTCTCCTGTTTTTGCAGCTTCAGAGTTTTTAGGTTCTTCTACCATTGTGCGTTGTGGGGCCTATAAATCGGGCTTACTCACAAAAAACATAGTGACGAACACCTATTTTATTGGTGAACAAATCAGTGGAATGCCCATTGTGTCCATTGCTGTGGACCCTTATGATATGTTTGACTCCAAAAATGGTTATTATTCTCAGGGAGTATCATCTTGTGAGGAACCGTGTAAAGAAGCTAATTATTGGTGGGACCTTGAGCTTCCAGTCCATGTGGAGTTTTTTGATAATCCAAGCGTGGGTTCTAAAAGAGCATGGAATATAGATGCAGGTTTATCCATTATGGGACAATGGAGTCGATATAATCCTAAGAAATCAGTGTCTATTAAAATGAAAGAAGAATACCAAGACGGTAGATTGCATTATCCGTTATTTAAAACACGACCAGAAAATCAAAAGTTCAAGGCTTTTAATTTACGAAACAATGGAAATCGTTTCCATTGGGATTATATAGGAGATGCTCTTGGGGCTGCTATGGTAGAGGGTTCCGGAGTAGATTACCAGCGTTCAAGACAAGTGGTCGTTTTTTACAATGGAGAGTATTATGGTATTCACGATATGCGTGAACGCTTGAATGAACATTATATTGAAACTAATTATGGAATTGACCCTTCTACAGTCGATATTGTAAAGCATCTGGAGAATAACAAAATTACTGCCAATGGAGGGACTACGGATGCTTATCTCCAAATGCTAGATTTTGTGAATAGCAGTGACTTTTCCGGAAGCAATAATGCTGCTTATGCGACTATGAGGACTATGGTGGATGTAGGCAATTTGGCGGATTATATGGCTTTAGAAATCCATCTTCGAAATGGAGATTGGCCCAATAACAATGTGCGAGCTTGGCGTGCAGCACCGGATCAGCCTTGGAAGTTTATTATTTATGACTTAGACCACGCCTTTGATTTTGAATGGTCTGTGAGTGGTTTTGGCGAATGGACTAATATGTTTGAGTGGATTAAAAGAGGAGGATCTTCTAGTTGTAACGATGCCAAGTGCTTTGCTCAAATTTTTAATAAATTGATAAAAAATAACGATTTTAAGCGATTGTTCATCAATCGATCCGCAGTCATGCTTAAAAATTATTTAACTTCGTCGAGAGCGGATTCCATTGCCGATGCTATGACTGCTACCATTCCTAGTGAAGAAATGAGTAGGGATTTGGCTCGCTGGAGTAGAAATGAAGGAGCTTATTTTTCTAAAACGGGTTCTGCACTCAAAGACTTTTTTAGAAGCAGAGAATCTGTAACATGGAGTGAATATCGTTCAGAATTTGACTTAGACTCTGATATTACAGTGAGCATTCAATCTTCTGGAAATGGTGTGGTGCTTATGGAGGGCATGACTTTGCCGCCAAGCAACTCGAACACCACCAATTATACGGGAACTTTCTTTGGTGGAAATGATATGGAGCTCACAGCGGTACCGACTCAAGCTGGTGCGGTCTTTGTCAAATGGGAAGATGGCTCTATAGAAAACCCCCGTATAGTAAAACCCAATAATGGTGCTACTTATGTAGCAACTTTCAAGTGATAATGCAGCGGAGTTGAACCCTCGCATTTGTAAAACTTCTTTAGCAAACACTTTGCATCAAAAGAGTTTATTTTAGATGGACTAAAGAGAGTATAATTGAGTGCGAGAGTTCATGAAGTTTTATTTTAAGCAAATTTTTATAGGCTTATTTTTCTTCTTTTCTTTGTTAGATGCGTCTTCTGGTTTAGACTCTAATCCTTCTGCTAGTCCAGAAAACTTAAAGAAAAAAAAGGCTCCTTCTGTTTTTTTGGGTTTTGACCTGAAACCTGGTTTTTATGATAATGAAGTTCAATTAGAAGCGCCTATGCTCCATGAAAAATATGATTTTCGTTGTTCTTTTGATGGCTCGATTCCAACAAAAGACACCCCCATATTTAAAAAAACAAGCATAAAGAAAACAACCGTGATTCGCTGTGGGGTCTTTGATGGTGCTTTTCTAAAAAAATCAATTTATACGGGGACTTATTTTATTAAAGAAACTGTATCGATGCCCGTGATTTCCATTGCTGTGGACCCCTATGATATGTTTGATCCTCAAAATGGATATTATATGAAGGGAGTGAAAGAATGCGAAAAAACTAGCTCTAATTCTCCTTGTTGGAATGCAAATTATTATAAAAAAATAGAATTACCAGTGCACATAGAGTTTTTTGAAAATTCTCAGTCCGAGCAAGCCTGGCAGGTGGATGCAGGATTAACTATGATGGGGCAGTGGAGCCGTGAAAACCCCAAAAAATCGGTGAGTATCACTATGCGCAAACGATATCAAAAAGGGCGAATAAATTACCCTTTATTTAAAGTTAGACCAGAAGCGTCTATTTTTAAAAGTTTTAATCTAAGGAATAGTGGAAATCGATTTTATTGGGATTATATGGGGGATGCGCTCGCGGGTGCCTTGTTAGAAGGCTCTACCGTAGATTATCAGAGATCACGGCAAGTCGTGGTTTTTTATAATGGAGAATATTTTGGAGTCCACGACTTACGCGAGCGTTCAAACGAACATTTTGTGACTACAAACTATGGGCTTCCCGCAGAAAAAATAGAATCCATAAAGCATATAGAAAGGGGGATAAAAGCAAATGCTGGAAAACCAGATGCTTATATAGAACTTTTTGATTTTATAGATTCAAACTCATTTGAAAACTCCAAAAGCAAAGCCTATCAAAGCATCCAAAAAGAAGTGAATTTAGTGAGTTTAGCAGACTATATAGCGGCACAAATTTTTTATCGAAATGGAGATTGGCCTAATAATAATGTGCGAGCATGGCGTGCAAGCCCAGAATATGCTTGGAAATTTGTGCTTTATGATCTAGATCAGGCCTTTAATTTTAAATGGTCTGTCAAAGGTTTTACGGATACTACTAATATGTTTATGTGGTTAAAACAAGGAGGTCGATCTCTTTGTAATGATAAACGCTGTTTTGCGACTATTTACAATAAATTAATAGAAAATCCAGATTTTAAAAGACTTTTTATCAATCGATCTGCTTACTTATTTCATCATTTTTTTGAACCCGAACGGGTAGAATCTATTATAGATACTATGGTAGCTTCTATGCCAATAGAGGAGTTGCAAAGAGATGTAAAACGATGGCCTAGAGATACCCCACCTTTAACTTTTGATGGTGTCGTATTTAAGGAGTTTCTCAAAGAGCGACAAAAGAGTATTTGGCAAGATTATATGAAAGAGTTCAATTTGTTGGATCCAGTCGAGATCACTATTGAATCCGTTGGAAATGGTCGAGTTTTGTTAGAAGGGGGACCTCTTGCTTCTTCAAACGATGGAATTACTTCTCACAAAATAAAGTTTTTCAAAGAAAATCCAGTCCTAATATCGGCTGAAGCCATCAACAAGAAAAATCGTTTCTTGCGTTGGAAAGATGGCTCTAAGCAAAATCCTCGACGGATTATTCCCAAAGAAGGGGCCACATACACTGCAATTTTCACTAAAAACTAGTCTAAAAAGAGAATTGTTTTTATCTTTAAGGCATGCCAAAAGCCCCTATTCAAAAAATGTTTGATAGCATTGCAGACCGCTATGACTTTTTAAACCATACCCTTAGTCTTTTTAGAGATGTGGCGTGGCGTAAGCACAGTGTTAGGCTCTTAAAAAATAGAGCTCCAAAGGATTGTAAATTATTAGATTTATGCGGAGGCACAGGAGATTTTTCTAAAACTTATTCCAAAGAGCTTGGAGTCCCTCAATTGAGCGTTGTGGGGGATTTTTCTTATGCTATGCTCTCCAAAGTGAATGCAAAATCCAAAGAGCTTATTTCAGTACAATTAGATGCCACAAAAACACCATTTATAGACCAATCCTTTGATGTGATTTTAAATGCATTTGGTATGCGAAATTTGTTGGATACCGCACAAGGTTTAGAAGAGGTGCAAAGGCTTTTAAAACCAAAAGGGTATTTTTTAACCTTAGAGTTTTTTTCTCCAATTGATGTTTTTTCGCGATTTTTTTATAAAATTTTAGCTCCATTATTCATTCCTTTTTTAGGTTCTATTTTTAGCAAAAAAAAAGAAGCCTATGAGTATTTGGTGCGTTCAGTGCTTCAATTTTTAAGTGTCAAAGAATATCAAGATTTAGCTGAGCGGCTAAATTTTCAATGTGTGAGCATAAAAAAAATGGATATGGGCATTGCCTATGCTGTTTTACTACAAAAATTAGAGGTGAAGTCATGAGCAAACGGATTTTGTTGGGAGTCACTGGAGCTTCTGGTATTATTTATGCCACAAGACTTTCTATGCATCTAAAAAATTTAGGGCATCCAGTGGATTTGATTTTAACAAAAACAGCAGAGCAAGTGCTGAAACATGAAGCTCAAGAACAGCTTTATAAATATGCACACGCCATATTTCCCATCGATGATTATTTTAAAGAACCTGCCAGTGGCAGTTCTTCTTATTCGGCTATGGTGGTGGCCCCTTGCTCCATGGGCTCTCTTGCTAAAATTAGTGCTGGAATTGCAGATAATTTATTGCTGAGGAGTGCTGATGTGTGCCTCAAAGAGCGAAGGCCTTTGGTGCTTGTGCCTAGAGAAATGCCTTACAATGCCATCCATTTGCAAAATATGCAGAATTTGGAAAAAGCGGGAGCTAGCATTATCTCTGCAAGCCCTTCTTTTTACAGAAATCCAAAAACAATAGAGGATTTGGTAGATACTGTTGTAGCAAAAGTTTTAAGCCACATTCATGTCACACATTCCTTGGCACCTGATTGGGGGACTCATGTTTAAAAAAGTCGCAGAATATGGAAGCCTTGTACGCTTCAGTCACACCTTGTTTGCTTTGCCTTTTGCCATTGCTTCTATGTGGGTGGCAGCCGATGGTTTTAAATCTTATAAATTATCAGAAGCTCTGTTTCAAGCTTTTTTAATTGTAGCAGCCATGTTTACAGCAAGAAGTGGAGCAATGGCTTTTAATCGATTAGTAGATGCTGATTTGGATGCTATAAACCCACGCACTTCTAAACGGCATTTGCCAGCTGGCAAAATGACCAAAAAACAAGTGTCTTTTTTTGTGATCGTCAATGGATTGCTGTTTATAGGGATAGCCTCTTTTTTTAATTCCTTAGCTTTATTGTGTGCTTTGCCAGTTTTTTTACTGCTCCTTTCGTATTCTTACTGGAAACGATTTTCATTTTTATGCCATTGGTATCTAGGTTTTGTGATAGGGCTTAGTCCTCTGGGGGCATGGGTGGCTATTCGAGGTGAATTTGCTTTGTTACCTATGTTTTTGGGTGTGATATTAATGTTATGGATGGGAGGCTTTGATATTATTTATGCTACACAAGACCAAGAAATAGACATTCAAACGGGTTTGCATTCTGTTCCGGCACGATTTGGGAGAAAAAAGGCCCTTCAGATCGCCTTAGGAAGTCATATCTTAATGCTTTTGGCAGGGCTTGTTTTTGGATTTTATTTTGCTTTAGGTTGGATTTGGTGGGTGGTTTTGCTTTTAATGTCTATTTCTATTTTTTATATTCATGTGTATCGAAAATCAGAAGATTTAGATACTATGAATAGAGACTTTTTTTTGGCCAATGTGTTCATTAGTTTTTTAGTGATGCTGGGTCTAATCATATGGGTGATTTATGTCTAAAACAAACAAACATAAACGGGCAATTTTTCAAAAAATAACTTTACTAATGGGGTTAGTTAGTGGTGTTTTGGTGGTCCTTTTAGAACTTCATATGTTTTCAAAAGCGATAGAGCTGTGGGTAGATCATTTTTTAACGCTGGCTATAGTAGTACTTGCTGTTGGTTTAGCCGGGAGTTTCTATTACAAGCAACCTAATAAAAACAAAGAAAAACCTTAGTTTCAATTCTTATAAATCTTTAGATTTTAGGGCATTTGCATATAGGAGACTTTGTTTTGTTTTATTTTTTATTATTTTGATATTATGAAAAATATTTTAGTCCTTTGTACTGGTAATATTTGTAGAAGCCCAACCGCTCACTTCTTGCTTCAAAAAGAATTGGGAGAAGATTATGTGGTTAAAAGTGCAGGAGTAGCAGCTTTGGTGGATCACCCAGCGGATGCAATGTCTATTGCTATTGCAAAAAACAATGGTTTAGATATTTCTTCTCATCGGGCCATGCAAATCAATGTGGACTTGCTACGATGGGCTGATTTGATTTTAGTGATGGAAATGGGGCATGTGGAGTATCTTCACGAACATTATCCATGGCTAAAAGGAAAAGTTTTTCGTTATGGAGATCCGTCTCAAGTGGATATTCCCGACCCATATCGTCGCCCAGAAAGTGCTTTTATTATGGCATGGAAGTTTATAGAAAAATTCACTTCTCATTGGGTGGATTTTATAAAAAACTCAAAAAAATAGATGGTGTATTATGGTTAATTTAATTCTTTGTGGCGGCTCAGGGACTCGTTTGTGGCCCATCAGTCGAACTTTAATGCCAAAACAATTTGCTCGTTTGTTTGATGGTACTTCTTTATTTCAAAAAGTATTAAAAACAAATTCTAAATTTTGCAAGTCTCAATTTATAATCAGCAATGCAGATCAATACTTTTTAGCTAAAGATCAAATGGAAGGGGCTTTTTTAGACAAGGCTCGTTTTTTATTAGAACCTATGGGTCGAAACACTGCTCCTGCTATTGCACTAGCTTGTTTTAGTTTAGATCCAGAAGATGTGGTTTTAGTCTCTCCTTCTGACCATATGATCAAAAACACCGAAGCCTATTATAAAGTAGTAGAAAAGGCTCGTCAACATGCAAAAGAGGGCAACTTAGTCACTTTTGGGATCCAACCCACTTCACCGGAAACAGGTTATGGATATATCGAAGCCGATGGTGAAGATGTGATCCGATTCATAGAAAAGCCAAATGAAAAGAAGGCCGAGCAATATTTAAAAGCGGGTAATTTTTATTGGAACAGTGGAATATTTTGTTTCAAAGCAGGAGTTTTTTTAAAAGACTTAGAAAAACACTCTCCAGATATTTTTCTTGCAGCTCAAACGGCACACTCCAATGCTAATGTTGAGGGATCCTTAGTTCGTATCTCGCATGATGACATGGCTTTAATCCCTGCAAATTCTATTGACTATGCGGTCATGGAAAAGTCTAACAAAGTAAAAGTAGTACCTAGTGATATCGGTTGGTCTGATTTAGGTTCTTTCGCCTCTCTTTATCACGAATACCCACAAGATAAAAGTGCAAACAATCTCAATGAAAACCATTTGTCGGTAGACTCCAAAAACTCTCTAGTCATTGGATCACAAAGACTCATTGCCACTGTAGATCTAGACAACATGCTGATTGTAGACACTCCAGACGCCCTATTGGTGGCACCCTTGCAGAGCAGTCAAAAGGTAAAGGATGTGGTGGAGAGGTTAAAAGCAGCCAAGTCTGATTTACCTATTGTGCCTCAAACCGTGAATCGTCCGTGGGGGACTTATTCGGTTTTAGAATCGGGCTATCGCTACAAAATGAAAAGGATAGAAGTGAAACCTGGTGAAAGGCTTTCTTTGCAAAAACATTTGCATCGATCTGAGCATTGGGTGGTGATCAGCGGCACAGCCACGGTCACTGTAGGGAGCAAAGTTTTTTTGGTGCGCCCCAATGAATCGACTTATATTCCAGCAGGAGAAGTACACCGATTACAAAACGAAGGTAGACTTCCTTTGGTTATAGTCGAAGTCCAGGTTGGTGAATACACAGGTGAAGATGATATCATTCGTGTAGAAGATGATTATCGCAGGTCATAATCTTTCTGAAATTGAATGCTTGACTAAGAATTCCTTTGGAATACAAGCTTCTGCTAAGTTGTTATTGTCAATTCAAAGGACAAGGTTTCCCCTTTAGCATTCAAGTGAAATATTTGCTTCAAACCTCTTAAATTTTCATTTCACAATCTGGCTTATGCTTTTTTTCCTCTTTTTTAGTGAAGTCTCACACACGCCTGGCTTTTTTAGTTTGAAATTGGAAACGCTTAGTCTTTAGAGATTAGCGACATATTCTGGCAAGCACTTTGAAAGTTTTAGTGCACCCCATTTTGCATGGGCTCTTCCTCCGTTTCAAGCACGCGTCCCCGCCTTATTTCGACAGGCTTTCACACCGTGCTCCGCATTATCGCGAGTAGAATAGCCCATAAGAAATAGAAGTAAAAAAACACCAGATGAAAAGCTATTGAAACACTGTTTAGATTATAATTTATAAAGTATTTTTAATAGCTAAAGTCTAAAGCATCTAAATTAGGAAGTTTTAAATCTTTTTCGCTTAGAATAGGGTTTATATTTCCTAATTGCCAATCAATACCAATTTGGGGACAATTCCAAAGGAGTCCGCCTTCATCTGTAGGATCATATAATCGAGTGCATTTGTAAATAAATGTAGCCTTTTCACTCAGGACTGCATAACCATGAGCAAAACCTTCGGGCACATAAAATTGTTTTTTATTTTCGGCACTTAAAATCACTCCATACCATTTTCCAAAAGTCTCACTGTTTTTTCTCAAATCCACTCCCACATCAAAAACAGTGCCTTGAGTGACGCGGACTAATTTCCCTTGGGGATTTTGTTTTTGAAAGTGTAATCCTCGCAAAACTCCTTTATTAGAATGCGATTCGTTGTCTTGCACAAAAGAAGTTGGAAGGCCTGCCTCTTCAAATTCCTTGGCACTGAAGCTTTCCATAAAATACCCACGGTGGTCTCCAAAAACAGTGGGCTCAATAATGCTTAGACCGCTAATAGGAGTTTTAATAAATTTAAATTTACTCATAGCTCTATATCTCTTGGTACATTTCTTGGAAGTAGTTTTGATAATCGCCTTTTAAAATGTCTTCCCACCAAGCTCTATTTTCTAGATACCAGGCTATGGTTTTTTTAATTCCATCTTTGAATTGAGTTTGAGGTAAAAAACCCAAGTCATTGTGGATCTTGGTAGGGTCAATGGCATAGCGTCTATCGTGTCCGGCTCTATCTTTGACATATCGAATCAGGGACTCTGGTTTTTGAAGTTCTTTTAAAATAATTTTGACAATATCAATATTAGAAACTTCATTGTTGCCACCTACATTATAAACTTCGCCTACCACACCATGGTGAATAATTAAGTCTACAGCCAAGCAATGGTCTTCGACATAGAGCCAGTCGCGTATATTGAGACCATCGCCATAAACAGGAAGTGCTTTGTCTGCAAGGGCATTGACAATCATTAAAGGGATTAATTTCTCGGGGAAATGGTATGGCCCGTAGTTGTTGCTGCAACGGCTAATAGTCACAGGTAGATTAAAAGTACGGTGGTAGGCCAAAACCAATAAATCCGCGGCAGCCTTACTTGCAGAATAAGGACTAGAGGTGTGAATGGGTGTTTTTTCTGTGAATAACAGTTCGGGCTTGTCCAGAGGGAGGTCACCATAAACTTCGTCGGTAGAAATTTGATGGAATCGCTCTACTTGAAATTCTCTACTGGCATCCATAAGGACTTGTGTGCCCAGAATATTCGTTTTCAAAAAGATTTCAGGGTCTTTGATGGAACGATCGACATGACTCTCTGCTGCAAAATTAACTACAATGTCTGGCTTTGTGCTTTGAAAAAGCTCAAAGATTCCCTTTCTGTCTGTAATGTCTAATTTAAAAAAACTAAAATTGGGGTTCTCCATCACTGGGCTTAATGTTTTTAAGTTGCCAGCATAGGTTAAGGCATCGACACAAATTATTTTGTATTGAGGGTGTTTTTTTAGCATATATAACACAAAGTTTGCCCCAATAAAACCTGCGCCACCAGACACTAATATCGTTTTAGAATTCATGTTGACCTCGATTTAATATTTGATTTTTCCCAAGGCGACTTTTCTCAAGTGTTCACCATAAGAGGATTTTCCATATTTCTCTGCAGATTCCATTAGTTTTTCTTTTGAAATCCACCCGTTTAAAAATGCAATTTCTTCGACTGCAGCTATTTTGATGCCTTGCCTCTTTTCTATCATTTGCACAAAGTTGGCGGCATCTAATAAACTTTCCATGGTGCCAGTATCTAACCACGCAAAACCGCGACCTAAAAGTTTTACATCCAATTCTTCTTCTTTAAGGAAAAAGAGGTTTAGGTCCGTGATTTCAAGCTCTCCTCTGGGTGAGGCTTTGATTTGTTTGGCTGCTTTTACCACTCGATTGTCATAAAAATAGAGTCCAGTGATGGCGTAATTGCTTTTTGGATTTTGGGGTTTTTCTTCTACAGAAATTACTTTCCCTTTGGAATCAAACTCTACTACACCAAAGCGTTTTGGGTCCTCGACAAAATATCCAAAGATACTGGCTCGGCCATGGAGTTCAGCATTTTTCACAGCCTCTTTGAGCAGAACGGAAAGCCCATTGCCATAAAAAATATTGTCACCTAGAATCATGGCACAGGAGTCGTTTCCAATAAAAGATTCTCCTAGCAAAAAAGCTTGAGCTAAACCATCTGGACTAGGTTGTTCTATATAAGAAAGTTGCACACCCATGCAAGATCCATCTCCTAATAATCTTTTAAAATTAGGAAGATCTGTGGGGGTGGAAATGATTAAAATATCTCGAATCCCCGCCAGCATCAGTGTGGAAAGTGGATAATAAATCATAGGCTTGTCATAAACGGGGAGTAACTGTTTACTGGTTACTTTAGTTAAGGGATAAAGCCTAGTCCCAGAACCTCCAGCTAAAATAATGCCTTTCATGCTACAAATATATAAAACAAATAAATTTTGTAGATAAAATCAATAAAAATGCCTGTACTTTTTAGTAAAAGCGTGAAAATAACACCAAAATGACGCGAAAGCGACTAAGTGATGACAAAAAATAGACAAAACTATTGCTTTTATGACAAATGGAGTTATTTTATAGAGGTAGGGTTGTTGTCAAAGTCTTTTTGAAGGAGGTGCATTATGAAAAAGGAGGGCTTTACTTTAATAGAGTTAATGGTGGTGGTGGTGATCATAGGTGTTTTAGCAGCTGTAGCGATACCTAAACTTTTTGGTATGGTTGCTAAATCTAAAGCTTCTGAGTTAGGTCCAGCGGCTGCTACTTTTATAAAAATGGAACGAGCTTATATTTTGGAAGCACAAATGATAGGGTCGTGGAAGCTTATAGGATACAGTCCACCGGGAGATGAGTCTTTTCAAACTCATAATTTTGTTTATTCTTCTCAATTAGTGGGGAGTGTGGCTTTAAGTGAAGGTCAGGATTTTATGTGGTCTGCTGCTAATAAAGTCACTCTCAATGATTGTTCTGGAGATGGCAATACAATTAACTGGCAAATTAATATTGAAGAAAGTAATGAAGAGGAGGCTCTCTTCGAGGTTATCATAGCTTCTGGGTGTAAAGAGCTCACTCCAAATTTTAGTTCTATTACTCAATAGGACTGATTGGTAACAGTCTGAAAATAGAAATGAAATATCTAGAGTGGATACTGAAGTATCCAGTAAAAGGATATTATTTTGATTTATCTTTTGAATTAGTATTATTTATAAAGAGAATCTTTTTTTTTTTGGAAATTTATGAGATTGATTTTATTTTTAAGTTCTTTGTTGTTTGTGATTTCTATTCACGCTGCTCCAGCTGTCTTTAATCAAGTAGGTTTTCACCCTAAGTCTACCAAGCAAATTGTGGTGCGAACGGAGTCTGTAGATACAGTGCATATTATAAATATAGTCCAGGGAAAAACGGTGATGCAATTAGTGCCGCCTTTTTCAAAAAAGTGGGACTACAGTGAAGAGTCTGTACAATTGATTGATATTTCGTCCATAAAAACACCAGGGACTTATTTGGCTATTCAAAATGGAGTGGCTATCAGTAACAATATAGTGATTGATAAGGATGTCTATGTGGATTTAGGGAAATCTCTTTTAAAGTGGTTCTATTATCAACGATCGAGCACCGCTTTAGAAGCAAAGTATGCGGGTAAATGGGCCCGCTTGGCTGGGCATCCTGACACTTCGGTTTTAATTTATGGGACAGATAAAAAAATAAGTTCTCCTAAAGGTTGGTACGATGCGGGCGATTACGGTAAATACATTGTCAATAGTGGCATCACTGTTTTTACATTGCTTAACTTGTACGAGCATTTTCCAAAGCTTTGTGATACTTTGCAGCTCCATATTCCAGAATCCAAAAGAGGGAAGAGCGATTTATTGAGTGAAGTGCGTTGGAATTTAGATTGGATGTTAAGCATGCAAGATGCAGATGGAGGGGTGTATCATAAATTAACTACAAAAAAGTTTAGTGGTTCGGTTATGCCTCATCAAGACAAAGCAGAACGCGTTGTACTCCCTAAATCAACAGCTGCTTCTCTAAATTTTTCTGGTGTTATGGCACAAGCTTCTCGTGTTTATAAAAAAACAGATCCTAGTTTTTCAAAAAAAACCTTGGTAGCGGCAGAAAAAGCATATTTATGGGCAAAAGAACATCCAAATGTGGTGTATGAACAGCCTCAAGATGTGAATACCGGGACATATACACCCAAAGGTGAAAACAATTTAGATGAGTTTCGTTTTGCAGCAGCCGAGTTATATGAAAGCACAAAAAAGACGATATACTTAAAGGATTTGAATGAAAATCTTTTCAATGCAAATGGACCGTGGTGGGGGGATTTAAACTTTTTGTCGGTGTATAGGGTTGCTAGTTCCAAGGCATTTAAGGAATTGCAAAAGACAGCTCAAGATACTTTGTTGACTGTGGCCAATCGAATTTTAGAAGTCGCTAAAAATTCTGCCTATGGACTCCCTATCGAAGAGTGGAATTGGGTGTGGGGCTCAAACTCTGCGGTGGCAAATAATGGAATCATTCTTTTGTATGCTTATTATATCACTCAAAATAAAGACTTTTTAGGGGCGGCTCAAAGTGCATTAGATTATGTTTTGGGCAGAAACCCTCTGAATTTTTCTTATGTGAGTGGTTTTGGTTATAAATCTCCAAAAAATCCGCACCACCGTCCTAGTGAAGCCGATGAAATTGATGACCCTGTGCCTGGAATGGTTGTCGGTGGAGCTCATTCGGGTAAACAAGATGTGGGTGAAGAGCCGTGGCAGTGCAAAGATTACACTGCAGAGAAAATTCATGCACTCAATTATACCGATGATCGCTGCAGTTATGCGACTAATGAAGTGGCTATCAATTGGAATTCTCCAGTAGCTTATTTGACCATCGCTTTGCAGGCTATATACAATGGTTATGTGTATAAATTCAAGTAGAATTTTAAGTTTTCTTTTTTCATATCTAGCTCTTTAATAAGGTTTTATTTGTTTTAATCTCGTTTGTATTTTTCGATTTAAAGGTGAACAAGTAGTAGAATAGAGTTCATTTTCAATAGATTTTGGTGTTTTATTTTTATGAACGAGATAAAGCCAGGCGTGTGTGAGACTTCATATAGATAATTTTAATGTGTTTTGAGTCTGTTTGAGTAGGGGTTTCGTATGACGATTTTGTCTAGTTGTATGTTTTATGATATGAATCTTTTGAAATCAAGAGTTTTGTAAGGTTGATCCAGCGTTTGAAGAGTGAATAGATTTTTTACAAATGTTTACATTTAAAAAGCACAATCCCCCGGAGGATGCGTACCAGGGGATTGTAGGTTTTGGGATATTAGGATACTCATATTATAGAATATATTTTTTAAGAAAGACGCTTTTATCTGTTTGTTTTTTTATAATCGTTGAGGTTAAAACAACAAAATACAGGTTATATTGAACGGATTGTAGTTTTTATCTTGTGGTTTATATAAATTATAATTATGCCAGATGTCCTAAATTATTTAGAATACCGAGAATACCTAAGAGATTGGTTTGTAGAAAGTAAAAAGGAAAATCGTTTTACTTCTTATCGATATTTAGGCCAAAAAACGGGAGTGGATCCCGCTTGGCTAGTTCGAGTTTTTCAAAAAGAAGGCCATTTGAACGAAGAGGCCCTCCCTTCTTTTATTCGTTTGTGTTCTTTAGATGATCGTCGTGCTGAGTATTTTAAAGTTTTGTATCGCTTCAATAAGGCCAAAGCTAAGGAAGTGATTTCTGAGCATTATCATCGATTGATGGAGCTTCGAGAAATGGAAGCCCGTGTTTTAACGAATCCTGAGTTTGTATACTTTGCAAACTGGGCTTGTACCGCTTTAAGGGCTTTGATAGGGATCTCAGAAGATACTTCTGACTTTGAAGTTCTTGCTAAAAAAATAATCCCTCTTGTTTCTACCCGTGATGCCAATAATGCTTTTGAAGTATTGAAGCAGCTGAAATTAATTGAACCCGATTCAAAGGGTGGCTGGAATATTACGGATCAAATCGTTTCTACGGGTGGTGAAGTCCAAAGTGGTGCGGTGAGAGAGTTTCATCGGCGTACTTTAGAATTGGCTCAAGAATCCTTAGATCGTTTTAAGGTTGAAGAAAGGGATGTTTCTTCTATTGTTCTTACTGCAGATGAAGAAGATTTACCCGAGATAAAAAGACGAATAGAGGAGTTTAGACGCGGATTGCTTCAATTTGCTAATCGTTCTGAGTCTGCGAATCGTGTGTATGCGTTAAATGTTTCTATATTTCCATTAACTGATACTGTGGATAATGTCGTTCAAAATAAATCAGAAAATTCAAAGGAACTTTCGTGAAAAGAGTTTTCTTTTTATTAGCCTTATGGTGCTTTATAGGATGTACTTCTGATGTTGCTGGGGGTGGACCTTCTGGCACAGAGGCTGGTAATGCTATAACTGCATCTGTGACTATGAAAGACAACAGCGTGGCTGCTTTGGCAAGGGTGTATGTAAAGTCCGCATCTTCTTTGGCGTCCACAGAGCGAGAGTTTCAAACAGACTCTATGGGGCAGTTAAGGGTGACAAATTTAGAGGATGGAGCTTATGTGGTAGAAATTGCTACTAAAGACGAGGGCTTGCAGTTCAAGGTGAATTTGTCTAATGGTGAATCTTATGAAAAAGGTGAGCTTCGCTTGAGTTCGTATGCAAAGTTAAGAGGAAATGTCGATGTTTCTGAAGGGAATGGAGTGGTTTATAGTCAAGGGACTAGGTATAAAGCCGCCGTAGATGCTAACGGAAATTTCTGCTTTGATGCTTTACCCGCAGGGCCTCATACGCTGATTTATACAAAAGAACAGAATATATACGCTTCTTATGTTCAAGTGTACGAGGAAAATCAAGAATATGCACCTCCTTTTGTTATAGAAACTGAACGCTTGCTCTTAGATGACTTCGAAGATATGAATACAGAACATCGTTTTTCACCATATTTGGGAGGAGAAACCGCTTGGTGGTTTTTGAGCACTCATGATTCTGTGAAAACGACTTTTAATAGCTTGTTTCATGGAGATACCGTGAGTCCTTTAGAGGGAGATGGAGTGAATCAATACATTCACTTTTCTACAAGATTTCCAGAAAATCTCGAGGATGATTATCCTTGGGGCCTTTTTGGTATGCAAATTGGAGATTCAGGGAAAACTTATGATTTGACTGGATTAGACTCTATTGTTTTTAAAGCAAAAGGAGTCGGTACTATTTATTTGCAATTGTTACCAGTCAATGAAAATTGTGCCGAAGTTTCGAAAGCTGAAGCCATAACTTTAGAGTGTCGTCTAGGTCTAAAATCTCCTGAGTTTAGAATAGATCTTTTAGGTGATGAATGGATGCGTGTTTCGGTTCCAGTGCAAAAATTAGAGGGAGTGAAGGAAAACCCTATCCTTTTGACAGAACGGCGTATTATTGCTTGGGCGTTTGATGAAGATGTTGATTTTTATTTAGACGATGTAGAGTTAGTTGGACTCACAAAAGAACAACTTTGGTTCTAAGGATCTGTCTGGATTTTGACTAGGTGCGTAAAGACAGATCAACAAGGTGTTGCTAAAGCCTTAGAAGAAAAAGTCCTTTTGTATCTCAATACATTATATAAAAGACCTTTGGCAAGGCATACAATTAGGGCTTTTGAGGTGGCAGAAGGTTTTGTCAAAAAATTTAATAAAAAGGTGGTTTTAGACTCGGGGTGTGGAACTGCAGACAGCTCTTTGGTGTTGGCGGAGCGTTTTCCAGAGCATCCTGTGCTTGGGCTTGATAAGTCCGATTTTAGACTTTCAAAACAAAAAAAAGACTTGCCTCAAAATTTGCTTTTATTGCAGGTGGAGCTGTTGGATTTTTGGCGTTTGGCTTTAGAAGCAAAGTGGAGTGTGTTGTTTCACGCTCTTTATTATCCTAATCCATGGCCTAAAGAGGTGCAACTGGGCAGACGATTTCATGCCCACCCTATATTCCCTACTTTTTTAATGCTTTCTCCTCATTTCGAGATGCGTACTAATTGGAAAATATATGGAGATGAGTTTTTGAAGGCTTGTGAAATTGCACTCCCAAAATTGCAAATGTTTTCTTCTGTTAAATTAGAAACTTGGAGACCACAAAAACCAGAAACTGCATTTGAACGGAAGTATTTGAATAGTGGTCAAGATTTGTGGCGTGTGATCACTATTTAGTAAAAAAAGTTTCGCTTTCTCTTATTGCTTTAGTATTATATTTTTCTATTAGAACTCTGATTTTCATTGAATTTTCTATATTGATTTTATATGCCCTTGATTCTTTAGGGTTCTTTTAAAAATAGAGGCTTTTATGACTTTTGAAGAAGTGTACAATCTAGTGTGTCAACGAAAAAAAGAAATGCCAGAAGGTAGTGGGAGTACAGAATTATTCAAAAAAGGTGCACACGCTATTGGTAAAAAATTAGTAGAAGAAGCCGCTGAATCTTGGATGGCTGCTCGTTATGAAAGCAAAAAAGACCAAGCAATTGAGTTATCACAAGTTTTATATTATGTGGCCATGATGATGGCAGAAAAAGGTTTAAGTCTCGATGAGGTATACAAAGAATTATGATAAAAGTAGCTTTACCCAATAAAGGAATGCTTTTTGATCCCACACAAGATTTATTGAAAGCCTGTGGTTATAAAGCCTCTAAACCTTATAAAACACTAACTTCAATAGACCTACAAAATGGAATAGAGTTTTTCTTTTTAAGGCCCAGTGATATTCCTATGTATGTGGGTCGTGGGATTATTGATGCAGGGATTACAGGGATCGATTTTAATGCCGAAGCCAATAGCCCAGCTATTAAAGTTTTGGACTTACCCTATGGGGCTTCTAAGCTTTGCGCTGCGGTGCCAAATGATAGCTCTATTGCAAGCTTAAGTGATTTAAAAGAAAGTAGTATTGCTACCAGTTTCCCAAATATTGTAAATCAATTTTACCAAAAGCAAATGAATATCATTAAATTGGAAGGGGCTGTTGAAATTTCTGTGAATCTTGGCGTTGCCGATGCTGTGGTGGATGTGGTGGAAACAGGAACGACTTTAAAACAAGCTGGGCTTCGTATTCTGGGCGAGCCTCTTTTTAAGAGCAATGCTGCTTTGTTTACACACCCAGATAAACAAAATGACATTAAAGTCAACACTTTAATTCGTCGCATAGAAGGAAAATTGGTCGCTTCTTCTTATATGATGATCGAATACAATGTGCCTAGTCAGTTTCTTTCTAAGGCTTGTGATTTGACTCCTGGTTTAGATTCCCCCACTATTTCACAGCTTCATAACCAAGATTGGTACGCTGTCAAAGCAATGGTGCTTCAAGATGATGCCAATGAAATAATGGATCAATTGTGGGCGATGGGTTGCCGAAGCGTTTTATTGTTTACGATAAAGTCGGCACGCATTTGATTTATGGATACATTTGTATATTTGGCTCGACAACCTATTTTAAATAAAGAGCAGAAAGTTTTTGGCTATGAACTTTTATTTAGAGATTCACCAACAAGCCAAAGAGCTGTGATTCAAAATGATTTTTATGCCACAGCTTTTGTTTTAGAAAATGTATTAAACAATATAGGTTCTTCTAAATTACTTGGAAACCACAAGGCATTTGTGAATGCCAATAGAGAGATTTTATTGGACCCAATTCTTTCTGTGTTGGACCCTAAACTCTTTGTCATAGAAATATTGGAGAGTGTGAAGCCCGATAAAGATGTGTTATTAGCAATACAAGCCCTTCACCAAAAAGGTTATACTTTTGCTTTGGATGATTTTCAATTTTCGTCTAAAAGTGTAAAGTTGTGGACTTCTGTTTTTCCTTACCTTTCTTATGTTAAAATAGATTTGCCACGAAATAAAACAAGAAGTAGAAGAAAAGCTGTCGAGTTTTTTAAGCCCAAAGGGATACTACTTTTAGCCGAAAAAGTGGAAACGCAAGCTGATTTTATGGCGTGTGTTAAAGAGGGTTATGATTTATTTCAAGGCTATTTTTTTGCCAAACCGGAACTGGTCACAGGACAAGGACAAAAAACAGAAATAGCGACATTATTGAATTTAATTCAAAAAATAAAAGCTTCAAAAAGTGCTCAAGAAGTAGAAGATCTTTTTCTTCAGGAGCCAGATTTAGCAAATCTTTTGCTAAAACATTTGAATTCCACTCCTTTGCTAGAAAAACCTTTAGAAAACTTCAAAGACGCCATTGCATCTATGGGGGAGCTTCGTTTGAATCATTGGCTTCTTTTAATGCTTTATTCCAGACCAGAAATGGGAGAAAAACCTCAATCCTCTGCTTTGTTTCAAAACGCTTCTCATAGGGCTCGTGTTTTAGAAAATTTGGCGAAAAAAATAGATGCAAAGAGTGATTTAGCGTCTAAAGCCTTTGTTTTGGGCTTGATGAGTCATATAGATGCTTTGCTTAATGCTCCTTTTAAGAAAGTTTTAAATGCTTTAGATATAGATAAAGATTTGAAAAAGGCTATATTAAAGAGGAAAGGTGTTTTAGGGCAATTGCTTTCTTTGATAGAAGCAATCGAAGAAGATTCACCTAAAAAAATCCAATCGATTTTAAAGAATTTGTCTTTAACAGACACGGCTTTAATGGAGTCTATCCACGAAGCTTATTTGTAGGTAAAATATGATTGAACCTCCTAGTTTAGAGCGGCTGATAATTGAATTTTCTGGATTTCCTGGTATCGGCAAAAAAACAGCCCGTCGTTTGGCTTATCATGTTTTATCAAAATCCAAAGAGAAGGCTGTTGCTTTTTCTGAGGCTTTGTTGGACGCTGTTGAAAAAGTGCGGCCTTGTTCAAAATGTTTTTCTTATGCTGAACAAAGTTTATGTGATATATGTAAAAAACGCAGTGGTGCAAGTAGTTTGTGTGTGGTAGAGAAAACTTCTGATATTCTTCCATTTGAAAGTTCAGGAGTTTTTCAAGGGCTTTATTTTGTATTGGGGGGTGTTTTATCTCCTTTAGATGGTGTAGGTCCAGAGCATTTGCATATCCCTTATTTGATAGAAAGAGTTCAAAAAGAGAATATTCAAGAAGTGATTTTGGCTTTGGGGTCTAGTCCAGAAGCAGAAAGCACTGTGCTTTTAATCGATCGACTCCTTAAAGATATGCCTGTGAAACGATCTCGTCTGGCTAGGGGTATTCCCATGGGGAGTGACCTAGAATTTGTCGATGAGATGACGATGCTTAGAGCTTTTGAAGGGAGGGTGTTATTTTGACAGAACCTCAGAGTTTTTCGGTGTTTTCGGCTTATTTTGTGAAGAGTGCGGTTTCTCTAAAAGATTTGCCTCAAGAAAGGCTCCCTCAAGTGGCTTTTTTAGGGCGTTCTAATGTGGGTAAATCTACCTTGCTAAATGCTATTATGGGTAAAAAAGGATTGGTAAAAACAAGTTCGACACCCGGAAAAACCAGAGAATTGAATTTTTTTAAAGTGAATGAGAGTTTTTATTTAGTGGATTTGCCTGGAGTGGGCTATGCTAAATTAAGCTTTAAAACTAGAGATCAAATGACAAAGTCTGTGGAAGATTATTTAGAAAAAGCAGAGGATTTACAGGGAGTGGTCTATCTTATAGACATTCGCCACGCAGGAACCTCGCTTGATGTGGAAACAGTGGAGTATATTCGAAATAAAGGTTTGCCAGTTTTACTGGTAGCAAATAAAGAAGATAAGGTAAATCGAAAAGAATTCATAAAAAACATGAAATTGATTCAAGAAAAGTTTAGATTAGAGGAAAAGCCTTTGAGTGTGAGTGCTGTTTCAAAAAAAGGGCTTGATATTTTATGGTTTGAAATTATAAATGCTATTCGAAACTAAAATGCAAGAAAATAGAGCCTATAAAAACTTTTCTTATTTAGGAAAAGCCTTCCATTTAATGGGAGCTTTCTTTTTGGATACAAGCGTAGGCCGCTTGTTCAAGCTTTTTATTCAATCTTTTTTTGCAATCTTTTCAAAAAAAAGAAGTTTTACAGCCGATTCAAGAAATATTATCAATCAAGTTTTTTTCACTGGAGTCGAAATATTCCCAGTGCTATTTGTGGTGGCGACTCTTTTTGGTGCCGTGATTATTATAGAAGTCATTAGCATGATGAGTAAAGTAGGCTTCTCAGATGTGGTGGGTGATTTAATGGTGATCGCCATTATTCGGGAGTTAGGGCCTGTATTCACGGCTTTTTTAATTGCAGGTCGTAGCGGCTCTGCTTTGACTACTTATATTGGGAGCATGGCTATTAACTCAGAAGTGGATGCTTTGGCCTCCATGGGAATTGACCCTATTCGATATTTAGTAACCCCCGCTTTAATTGGTGGGATTCTGGCAGTGTTTATAATGACAGTATTGTTTAGTTTTAGTGGCGTTTTTGCTGGTTTTTTGGTCACTAAGGCATTGATTTATATTGGAGGGGATTTGATTAATATTCAAATCACTTGGTCTTATTTATCGTCTGCAATTTTAGACTCTTTAACTATAGCGGATTTCTTTTTGATGGTTTTGAAGCCTGTTGTCTTTGCGTGTATTATTGTGACTAATGCGAGTTATCAGGGTTTATCTATTCAAAAAGATATTCGTCAGGTGCCGAAAGCGACTTCAAGGTCTGTTATTTATTCTTTTTTATATATTGTCATTGCCGATGTTTTACTTTCTTCTTTTTATATTTTTCAATACTTAGGAGAAATTTCAAAAATTATATGAAAAATAAAGCCCTCATTGTTCAAAATCTGTATTTTGACTATATGGAAGTCTTGTCTAGTAAAAAGACTGTGAAACCAAGCTTTTTAAATTTAAATGGCTTGTTTGGGGCTGTTTTTGAGAATAAAAAAAAAGAAATATTTAAAAACTTATCTTTTAGTGTGAATATAGGGGAAACCATTTGTATAGCAGGGCCATCAGGGCATGGAAAGAGTGCTTTTTTAAAGATTGTAGCAGGTATAGTCAAGCCTCAAAGAGGTGATTTTTATTACTTTGGAGAGTATTTGCCTTTGGAGCGATTTTCTGCTTTGGAAGTAGCGGAAAGGCAGGTGGGTTTAGTGTTTCAAAATGGAGCTTTAATTTCTAATTTACGAGTGAGAGACAATATTGCATTGCCTTTGCGTTATCACGGGCGTTATAGTGAGTCTGAGGTGAAAGAAAAGGTGAATATGGCGATGGATTTGATGCGAGTACGAGGAGAGGCAGATCATTTCCCCCATACTTTAAGTGTCGGCGTAAAAAAAAGAGTGGCCATAGCAAGAGCGTGGGCGATGGACCCTAAGCTTTTACTTTTAGATGAGCCTACTTCTGGTTTAGACAACTATAATCGAAATAATTTATTGCCTTTGATCGATAATATGAGGCAATTGTTTAATACAACTATTGTGATTGTGACTCATGATTTATTGCTAGCCGAAGAGTTGAACAGTGATTTGGTTTTTTTGCAAAATCAGAAGTTTACAGCCCCCAAATCTTTTAATGAATGGTTAAATTCAGAAGAATCGGTCCCAAGAGAACTTTTTAGGAATATAAGGACTGTTTTTTAGTTTTTATGTTATTTTAATTTAGTATGAGATTTATAAGACAGATAAATTGGACAGAGTTGTCAGGGCTTCTTGTAGGAGTTTTTTTTGCTATTGCAATGATAGTTTTTGGGGTTACGCTTTATGCTAAATTATCAAGTTCTGGGATTATAGGAGTCGAAGAATATAAGTTATATAGTGATTTTGAAAAAGCCTTGGGTTTGCGTTCGGGCACAAAAATTCAAATAAGTGGTGTGGATATAGGGCGAATTTCAAATATTGATATTCAAGAAAAAGGGGTGAGATTAGAGTTTACTATCCGGTCAGAATTTCAAAATTGGATCACTGATAGTGCCTCTGTATTTGCTATTCGTGATCAAAATGTGATTTCTGCAAGAGTGGTGAATATCGAAACTAAAAAGGGAGTGGGGCGTGTACTTGAAGATGGAGACTTTTTGTCGGCTGGAAAAGCTCAAGATCTTGAAACTGTTTTAGAAACAACGAATGAACTTTTGATGCGTGTGAATTTACTAGTGGATGCCGCTGATACTTTGGTGAAAATGGTGCTAGATACAGGGACTACAATTGGGGCTTTACTGGGGTCTAGGCATTTGTATGATAACTTAAATCTACAATTGAATCGCTTAGATAAAATGACTTATGCGGGGACGCATATTTTAGATGCCATCCATCTGAAGATTCCAGGCTTGTTTGAAAACATCGATACACTGACGACTGGTGCACGGGGGCTTTTAACGGGCTTAAAAGACTTGCCATTACAAGTGGATAAAACTTTCAATTCCTTGGATTCACTACTAGGAAAGGTAGATGTTTTGGTGGGAGATTTGAGCGGGGTGACTTTTTCTTTGGATCAATTTATTGGAAATAGTGAACAAACTTTGCAAAACGCAGAGGATTTGCTGACAGGACTTTCTAATATCTGGATAATCAATCGATCTATACCCAAAAAAGATAGTATTCCCTTTATTGTGGAGTCTTTATGGTAAAAAAGTGTGTGATACTTTCTTGTTTCATTTTTCAGTTTTTATGGGCTTCTGAATCTGGAGTGCTTGCATTTAGAGCTAAGCAATCTGTGTTAGAGGGGCGTTTTGCTAAAGCTTATTCTCAGTTAGAAAAGGCTTTGTTAGCCTCAAGAAAAGAATCTAATCTTCAAGCAGAAGGAAGAGTTTTAATAGCAATGGCTCAAATCAGAATACAAAGCCTGGACTATGATTTTGCAGATTCTTTGCTTTCTTTGGTGGATTTAAAAGACATGGATTCTTTGACTCTTTTAGCACACATTCATGCGAGATTAAAGCTATTCAATGCAAGAGAACGCTATGAGGAAAGCTTATCCACCATTCAAAGTCTGGACTTTAAACAGGTGAAAAAAGCTCCCAAAACTTTGCAAGCTGGTCTGTATGCAGAATATGCTTTTGCCTTATTTGCACAAAATAAAAATGAAGATGCAGAGAAAGTATTAGAAAAAGCAAAGAAAAAAATGAATATGAAAAAAGGCCAATGGAGTTTTCTTTTAGGTCGAATTGCTTTGATACAAAAAGAATATCCCAAAGCGGACTCTTTGTTTTTGAATGCTTACGAGAAATCAATCGCTCAAAATGAGATTTATTATTCTGCTAGTGTTTTGTATTTAAGAGCTCAAGTGGCCCTTGCTTTAAAAGAAAATGTTCAGGCTAAAAGTTTTTTAAAAAGAAGTGCCCATGCTTTTGAGCTAATGGGACTTCAAAATAATGAAAAGCGGAGTTTGGATTTATTAAAGGATTTAAACTGAGAGACACCATTATATCAATGTTGTCTGGCTTTCATTTCTTTTTGGAGAATATCCATTACAGAGTCTATTTGGGGGGGAGTGTAAAATACAGAGTTTGCAAAAGAAGAGTGGATTTCTTTTAAGCTTTTTTCGTGATAAGCCACTTTAAATTCTGTAAATTTGAGTCCGTGTGCAGTGCTGATAATGGCCACCTCTTCTTCTTTGTCAATATCGCCACTCTCGACTAGTTTTTCTAATGCGGCAAGAGCAACTCCAGTGTGTGGGCAAGTGTAAAAGCCAAATCGGTCGGCACGGTGGGCGGCGTTGGATAGCTCTTCTTCGGAAACAGCAACGACGAGTCCGTTGTAGTCTTGGATAGCTCGAACGGCTTTGGGGTAACTGACGGGGTTTCCTATTTGAATGGCACTAGCGAGAGTTTTTTGAGCTTGAAGGGGCTCTAGTTGATTGAAACCCCTTTGGAACGCTTGATAAAAAGGGGCGGCTGCTTGGGTTTGGGCTACTATGATGCGAGGCTTTTTTTGGATTAAACCTATGGCTAAACAGTCATCAAAACCTTTGGCTAAGGCACTCACATTGCCTAGGTTTCCACCAGGGATAATGATGGTGTCTGGAACTTGGTAGTTTAATTGTTGGCAGATTTCGAGGCTGATGGTTTTTTGACCTTCGACTCTTAAGCTGTTCATGGAATTGGCTAAATAAATGGAGTTGTCTGCTGTGACTTCTTGGACGATTTTCATGCAACCGTCAAAATCTGTGTCTAAAGCAAGGACGATACTGCCGTTGCTGATGGGCTGGATGAGTTGTGCTGTGCTAATTTTACCAGCCGGTAAAAATACGATGCTTGGGATGCCTGCTTTGGCACAATAAGCTGCTAGTGCTGCAGAGGTGTCTCCAGTGCTTGCACAGGCAACGGCTTGAATAGGAGCCCCTTTTTGGATCATGGAATGGACTTGACTGACTAAAACAGTCATGCCCAAGTCTTTGAAGCTCCCTGTATGAGAGTTGCCACTGAGCTTCATGTACAATTTTTTTAGACCGATTTCTTTGGCTAAAGTTTTGCTTTCTATGAGGGGAGTGAAGCCTTCTTCTAGTGTGATGATGTCTTTTTCGGCGATTTCGGGGAGCACAAGCTCTCTTTTACTCCAAACTCCACTGGTGTTGACGGGGTTAAAGCTTTGTCGGCGACTGGCAAATAAGGCTTTCCATTCTTCGGGGCTTTTAGATGCTAAGGCATTACGGTCGTGTTCTACCTCAAGAAGGCTGTTGTCTATTTTGCTTCTATAGATAATTTCATCTAATGGGTAAGTGTCATCACCATTTATATTTTTGAATCTAGCAGAAAAAGGGCTCATGTTGTCCTCTGTTGGAGTATTGCATTGTTCATAATTTAGAAAAAAACTGCGATTATTGAATTCAATTCAAAAAAAAGATATGGAGCATTGTGAGAGCTCAGGACTAAAATAATGGATTAGGGGAAGAAAGGAAATATTACAGGGAGTGCAAATACCATCACCACTCCCATCACCAACTGGAGTGGCAGGCCTACTCGAATGTAGTCCATAAATGTATATCTGCCAGGAACCATAACCAGTGCGTTGGGAGGTGTTGAAAATGGAGACGCAAAGCACATACTGGCAGCCACACTCACTGCAAATAAAAATGCATAGGGACTCACATTCATAGATTGAGCGGCACTCAATGCGATAGGGGCAAGTAAAACTGCCGTGGCTGTATTGCTAATGAACATGGTCATCAAGGATGTTGTAAAATAAATTCCAGCAAGTATGGCATAAACCCCATAAGAACCTAAAGATTCGACTAAACTAGTAGAAATAAGTTGAGAAATTCCTGTTTTTTGAAGGGCTATGGACATGGGTAACATGGCTGCTATTAAAACAATGCTTTCCCAGTTGATGGATTTATAAGCATCTTCAACATTTCGCAGGCAACCTGTTAAAATCATCAAAATAGCGGCCACTAATACAGAGGCAACCGGAGGGATTAATTCTAAAACCATGGAAAGTATCATGCCAACTAAAATAATGGCAGCAAGGGGCATTTTATGATCTAATGTTTCTTTGGTGGCTTCTTCGAGGGGCTGTCCAAGCACAACCCATTCATTGATTTCTTCGGATAGTTTTTGGATAGATTCCCAGTGTCCTTGCACCAAAAGGATGTCTCTGGGTTTAAAATGCACCTCTTTTAGATCGTGTATTAAGTATTCTCCTTGGCGGTGCACACCCAAAATATTGACTCCATAACGGGTTCTAAATCGAGCCTCTAAAACGGTTTTATGAATAAGGGAAGAGTCGGGGAGTAATAAAACTTCGGCAATGCCTATGTCTAAGAACTTGAGAGTTTTTTGGACTTTATTTTCGTTTTTGTTGGTGATGAGTTCCAATTGGTTTTCTTGGATCAATTTTTCTATGTGTTTTAATGCACCGAGCAAATGTAAAGTGTCACCACTAGCGAGGAGTGTGGAGGGGCCGGCAATTTCTTGTTTTTGAGATTTCATTAAAATTTTTGACGAAAGAGAGGGTTTTTCTACTTCTGTCACTATGAGGTTGTAGCGAGCGGGTAAAAATAAATCTTGGAGTTTTTTTCCCACAAAAGGAGAATTAGCTTGGACTCGAACTTTTACAATGTTTTGAAACAAATTGTATTCTGTGGCTAAATCACCTAGAGATTTTTTGGAGCGAGAAAGAGACCTATTTTTGCTTGATTTTTTTGTTAAAAGTTTGCTAAGAGGGATAATCATGATAAGACTCACAATCAATGAAACGAAACCTACGGGAGCAAAAGAAAAAAAATGGAGTCCTTTTTCCCCTGCGTTGATTAAGGCGTCGTTGATCACCATATTAGGTGGAGTTCCAATCAATGTGAACATCCCTCCAATACTACTTGCAAAAGCCAAAGGAATTAAAAGTCTTTCTGGTCCAATATTGGCACTCAAAGCCATACTCACTACGATAGGTAACATCAAAGCAACTGTCCCTGTGTTGCTCAAAAACCAACCCATAAAGACGGTGACTAAAAAAACCACAATTAAAAGGGTCACCTCATTGTTGCCGGCTAATTTGACAATGCGAGTCCCTATGGTTTTGGCAAGTCCTGTTCTAAATACAGCCCCTCCTACTATAAACAGACCCACCATCATAATAACGATAGAATTTGAAAATCCAGAAAGGGCTTCTGAAGCATTGAGTGTTCCAGAAATCATCAAAAGAGTGGTGGCAGAGATAGCTACAATGTCGGCCCGAATTTTGCCTTGAATAAAGAAAAACATGGATAAAGCTAAAACAATAAGAGTAAAAATCATAAAAACACCAATCAATGAAAAAATGATAAAGGGACTCTTGGTATAAAGTGTCTGGAGTCTTTATTGGAGAACTTAGAAATTTCAGTGTAAAATTTAAAGGGATACGATACAGGGGGTGTTTTTTGACTGATAAATATGTTTTATGGAGTGTCTTGAGTAGACATAAACAAACTGAATAAAACACCCAGCAATAAAGCTACTAAGATGATGAGTAAGCTATGTATTGTAGAGATGGTAAATATCGAAGCCAATATCATTTTTAGACCTACAAATGCTAAAATGAAAATCAAAGAATGTTTTAAATAAATGAATTGATTTACCATGGCTGCAAGAGCAAAATAAAGAGAACGAAGCCCAAGGATGGCCATGATATTGGAAGTGAATATAATAAAGGGGTCTAAGCTTATAGAGAATATGGCTGGAATGCTATCTAAAGCGAATAAAATATCCGAAGCTTCAATGACAAGTAATGCCAAAAATAAAGGGCTTAGGTGTCGTATTTCGTTTATTTTAATAATAAAATGATGCCCTTGGATTTGATCTGTCACAGGAAAAATTTTTTTGAACATTTTCACCACAAGATTTTGTGAAATGTCTTGAGAATCATCATTTTTTTGAAAAGCCATTTTAATAGCACTTATTAACAAAAGAGCTCCAAACACATACATTAACCAAGAAAACCGATAAATTAAAGCGGTTCCAGCAAAGATGAAGCCTGCCCTCAATACAATGGCACCCAAAATACCCCAAAAAAGCACACGGTGTTGATATATTCTTGGGATTTTGAAAAAATTAAATATGGCGAACATTACAAAAATATTGTCAAGAGACAAGGCCTTTTCAATGGTATAGCAGGTGAGGTATTCCAAAACCATCTCACGACCATGCCCCATCTGCTGCGATTCATAAATAAAATAAACCAAAATAGAAAAGAAAAGTGAAATAAGAATCCAAAAACCGGTCCAGATTAAAGCTTCTTTTGTATTTATTTCTTTATCATCTTTGTGAAACAGCCCTAAATCTAAGGCAAGCATAGCAATGATGAACAGTAAAAAAATTGTCCAAAAAATAATCATATGGACAAAATATAATTATTTGACTAAAAAAAGAAGAGAGAAAGCCTTTTTTATTATATCTAAGTATAATTCTTTGTATATTTGTAGTGTTAGACAGTTTTTTTGGAGCTTTTGTGAAAAAAATCTTATTTGTTCTTTTATCACTTTTCTTGTTACAGGCTTGTATTTTTGATTCCAATACAGAAGGAGCCACGGCGTATTTTGAAAGTCAAGGTTATCCGTTGAATTATCCGGTAGAAACTTTGGAAATCCAGTCTATACCAATTCAACAAGCACAAACTTTTTTTAAATCTGATTTGTATTCTGCAGATTTTAGGGCTGTTCTCGGGACTTCCTTTGATTTGACTCATGATTTGTATTTAGACTTTGCTTTTAGAGACGAGGCGTTTTTTCAACAGTTCTCTAAAGATACTTCGGCTAAAGCGAGCCTGAGTCTTAGCCTATTAAAAGATTTTTATAACGCCACATCTTTGTCTTATAAAGATTCGCTCCCTTTAAAAGATTCTATGACTATTGAATGGAGTTGGGTGTTAAAAACAGGAGAAGGCAAAACTTTTGTAGATAGTGCAGGACTAGTTCGCAATAGCGAGTGGTATCAAAATTTAAAAAACTGGGACATCCCTAGCATAGATTCCACTTATTCTTTAAAAATAAAAAACTTTGACTCTTTGTTGGTGCTTCCTTTTCCTCAAGATTTAGTCCTTGCCTTACAAAAAGTAAAAGACGCTTGTCACTTGCAGTTGAAAGTTTCTGCCCCTCAAAGTTCAAGACTTTATCGCATGATGGGTGCTTATTCGGGCAAGGCTCCCATTTTAAAAATTGAAAAATCAGATAGTTCTTATACTCTAGCCACACCGTTCAGAATGGCTAACCACACTTTTTACACGGACTCTATATTAAACCCTATGCTCTTGCACGCTGGAGGACTTTCTGAATCCCTGGTGGTTGAACTTCCCAAAGAGCCTATATTAAAGGCATTGTCTGAATTTTATGGAGATGAATTCCCTTATATGGATGGAGACGGGATGGATGTGAGGCAAATGGTGGTGCTTGCTCAATTGAGCATTCCTATTCATGATATTCAGCAGGGAGAGCAAAACTTAGGGAAACCAATCCAAGTCATCGCTGGTTCGTTTGTGGATAGTCTAGGTAAAACCGTGCGAATCTTAGAAGCTGCTAAGATAAATAAAAGTTTGGTAGAAAAAGAAGGACAACAAAATTTATTGTTTTTTGAAAAGGATTCTTTAGTGATACAGTTGACTTATGGAATGCGTGATTTTATTAATAGAGCCAGTAAAGAAGAGGCTTTTAAATTCATGCTTCGTTTAGGGTATCCGGTGTTGCAGCCTTACAGCCTGACTTATAATGATAAAGTAGATGAAAAAGGGGATAGTTCGTATTTTTTATTTCCGCATTTTGATTATGTAAAATATGATTTTGCACCATCTTTTGAAAAATCAGTGAATTTGAAATTATGGTTAGCGAGTAAAAGAGGAGAAAGGCGATGAGATTTTTGTTGTGTTTAGTTTTTAGTTTTAGTGTTGTTTCTGTTGCTTCTGTTTTAGGTTTAGAGGCTTTAGGTTTCGAAGATATGAGCGGTGCCAGTGCTTCTTTAGCGGCGACTGGCTATGCTGGAAATGCAAAAATAGAAGAAGGCGTTTCAATGCTAAACCCTGCTAGGCTTGGTTTTAATAAAAGCGTTTCTTTTTCTGCAAATTTAGAATATCAACTCACCTCTATTTCTACAAAAAAATCTTCTTTTAGTACCAATAGCATTTCTATACCTTCTTTTTATTTAGCTTTTCCAATGGGAAATTTAGGTGCTTTTTCTATGGGTCTGTGGCAACGCTATAGCTCTATCTTAAAATACGACTTAAAAGATTCGGTGGCTGGTAATGATTTAAAAATAGAATACCAAGGCAGTATTTTTGAGTTTACTCCCTCTTATGCATTAAAATTGCCTTTTTGGTACCGTTTGTCGGTCGGAGGGACGGCACATATTGTGATGGGCAATAATCAGCGTTCTATGGAGCTTGGAGCAAACAATAGTTTATTGAATGAATCAGATGTTTGGGCCACCAATAATGCCTCCATTACGGATATAGCTAAAGGTTCTTGGGACATTTTAAATCATCCTGCTTATTATACTTTGTCAATGCAATATAGAGGCAAAAGATCGAATATGTTTTTTTCTTATACCAATGGACACACGCTTATAAATGATCTAGAATACCGTTTTCAAGAGAGCGAGTTAGACACTTTAATCCCTAGCAAAACATCTAGAAAAATAGAAGTACCTGTCACTGTGGCTACTGGAATATCGCATCGCTTTTTAAAAGAACATCATTTGTTATTGGATTTTATGTGGCGTCCATGGTCTAAATCTATTCCTACTTTGGCGGGCGGTTATGCTCTCCATGACAGTGTAAAAGTCCAAGAGGAATACCTGTTGTCTTTAGGGTACAAAAAAGAGGGGAGCGGTGTTTTTTATGAGTCGTATTTATCCCGTATGTCTTATAGTGCGGGGGTATGGCATAAAAAGCATTATTTAAGAGGAGTCAAAGAATTGGGAGCTTCTTTGGGCTTAGGTTTGCCATTAGGAAGGCGAGGCACTGTTATTGATTTGGCATTTCAAGGGGGAAAACGGTCGTCTAGTTCAAAATATCACGCTAGTGAGGCCTTTGTGGGTTTCAAATTGGGACTCATGGGCTTAAGTTCTTGGGGCAATAAGTATTAATAGAAGGAGCAAAAGATGAAAACCAAAAAAACAGTGAAAAAAGTGGCTGAAAAAGTATTAAAATCAGCAAAAAAAACAGTGAGTGCTGCGAAAACAGGTGCAGACAAGGCCTTAAAAGCTACCAAACGAAGTGCGGCAGACATAACGGCAACTAGTGCTAAAGCGGTGCGTTCCACTTCAAAAACATTGAATCCTGCCAAAGAATCTGTTAAAAAAACGGTGAAAGCGATTAAAGGTGCAACTGAAACTACTGTAAAAGCTAAAAGTCAGGTGAAAAGTCCTCTTAAAACCACGAAAACAGTTAAAAAGGACGAAAAACTTGCAAAAAAAACAGAGAAAACAACGAAACCTTTAAAGAAATCGATAAAAAACATTAAGAATTCTGTAAAAGAAGTGCGTGAATCACAAAAAGCATCCAGTACACAGCCAAAGAAACTAAAAAAGTCTTCGGACACAAAAAATGTAGGTTCAAGTCTAGATCACAATACTATCCAACACTCTTTTTCACCAGAATATTTGGTTTTGATGCAAAAAGATCCGAATTGGCTTCAAGCTTTTTGGGAGCTTTCTGAAACTAGATTAAAGGATGTTAAAAATGGAAAAGAAAAGTTAGTGCTTCGTTTATTTGATGTAGCATCCGATTTGACGGTGCGTCGCTCTAAAAAGCAAAGTTTTCAAGACATTGAAGTGCCTTTGGATGCCAAAACCTGGTATGTTCAAAACCATTATCAAGAAAAAAGTGCCTTAAAAATGATCTTAGGTACCGAAAAGCAAGGCAAATTTAGTCCTATTTTAGAAACAGGAGAAATGAAAGCTTTTAGTTTTGAGTCCATTCAACCTAATACAGATGATTTGTTTTTCAAAGCTTCTTTGGGTGGAGCCACTATTGGTAAGTTAGGGAGCTCGGGTGTTTCGAGTGATTTCACTAAAGACTGGCTAGATTCTCTTTCTAGTTCGTCTGAGTCTATGTATTCTGGGGCTTTGTCTAGTGGTGCATTGTTTTCTAATGAATTTGGTGAGCACAAAGATTCAATTCAATATGGTAAAGATTTCTTTTTATGGGTGAAAACTCGATTGATAGTTTATGGTGGGACCAAGCCCGATGCCCATTTGCAAGTGAGAGGAAAAGAATTTCCATTAAATTCGGATGGGACTTTTTCTTTTGAGATGGATTTGCCCGACTCCACACAAGTTATTCCCGTTTTTGCCACAGATAAAGACGGTGATTTTCCTACTACCATTGTGCCGACAGTAGTGAAAAGGACGGAGTGACCCATTCTTTATCGATATACCAGGAAAGCTTTTATTTTTGCTTCACGCCCATTTGCCTTTTGTGCGTGAGCCTAAACACGAACGATTCTTAGAAGAAAATTGGCTTTTTGAAGCTATTTCAGAGACTTATTTACCCTTGATTCAAGTGTTGAATCGTCTTTTAGAAAAAGGACTTCCAGGGGTTTTAAATTTAAGTTTGTCTCCGACATTGATTGAAATGTGTCAAGATCCACTTTTAATCCATCGCTATT
Source organism: Fibrobacter sp. (assembly GCA_012523035.1). Taxonomy (GTDB): domain Bacteria; phylum Fibrobacterota; class Fibrobacteria; order Fibrobacterales; family Fibrobacteraceae; genus JAAYJH01. Next base: position 26,338 of record JAAYJH010000054.1, on the reverse strand, counting down.
CTAAACATCTTTATATGCAACTTGAGCTTATCGAAAAAGAAATGTTCTTGCTTAAAAAAGATTCTCAAAAAATGGTGGTGCTTCGCTATTATTTGCAACGACAAAAATCACTGATACACACTTGGGAAAATACTTGTCAAAAAAACTTGATTTCTACCTTTATAAAAATGGAGGAGTTGGGGATTTTAACAATCTTGACTTGTGTGGGTACTCATCCGTTTTTACCAGCTTATCAAAGTGATTTAGAGTCGATTCGATTTCAATTGAAGGTGACAGTCGCTAGCTATAAAAAAGCTTTTGGCAGAAATCCAAAAGGCTTGTGGCTCCCAGAATGTGGTTATTTTGAAGGTTTAGACTTTATCTTAAAAGAATTTGGTTTTGAGTACTTTTTTTTAGAAACACATGGGATCCTTTTTGCAGAACCAGCTCCACAATATGGTGTTTTTTCTCCAATCAAAACTCCTGCTGGCTTATATTGTATGGGAAGAGATCAAAAAAGTTCTGCAGAGGTTTGGAGTCGAAAAACCGGTTATCCAGGGCATCCAGAGTATCGAGAGTTTTTTAAAGATATAGCTTTTGAACGAGACAGAGATTATTTAGGAGAATACTTTTTTGCAGAAAACACTCCTATAGAAACAGGGCTAAAATACAATCGTATCACAGGTTCAGAACAAAAGCAAGTTTATAGACCATGGAATGCAATGCGATTGGCACAAAATCACGCTAATTTATTTATCTCTAACAGAGAGGCGTCGTTTACAGATTTATTCCCTCATACAAAAGGGCACCAAGCGGCCATTTTATCTCCCTACGATGCAGAATTGTTTGGGCATTGGTGGTTTGAAGGGCCTATTTTCATAGAAAATTTATTTGAAAGAGCGGCGGCCTCTCCTATTTTGGAGTTGGCTTCTGTAGAAGAAGTTATGCGTAGCCCTCTATCTTCCACTGTGCATAAGCCGGTATTTTCTTCTTGGGGAGAGGGTGGCTATAGCCATGTCTGGATGAACGAAAAGGTCCAATCCTTTTACTCTCAGTTTTTTACCATGCAAGCTTTTTTTAGGAACACGCATTCTTTAAAACCAAGCGTCTTGCTCAAAAGGATCCAAACGCAAATGATGCGCGAAATACTTCTTTTTCAAGCTTCGGATTGGGCCTTTATGGTTCACAATGGATCTGCAGATGCTTATGCTAAAAGCCGTTTCCAAGAACACTACGAAAATGTTTTGAAACTTTATGATTTGACCAGAAGCAAAGAACCAGATTTAAAATTACTCGAAACCATGGAAAATAAAAACAATTTATTTGCTTGGATTGGAGAACTTTTCTAACCACTCGGTGTCTCTGATAGTGTTATAAGCATAACCTTGTTCTGTTAAAAACAATTGACGATTCATAGAAAACTCTTGCTCTCTGGAATCTTGAGTCACTAGTGAATAAAAGTGTGCTTGTCCTCCATCACTTTTTGGGCGGAGTACTCGTCCTAGTCGTTGAGCTTCTTCTTGACGACTCCCAAATGTGCCAGAAATTTGAATTAAAACATTAGCATCGGGTAAATCAATGGCGAAATTACCCACTTTTGAAATCATCAAGTGTTTGATATCTCCATCTCTAAACTCTTGATAAAGGGCGTCTCGTTCAACTGTGGGAGTTTTACCTGTTATGAGCGGGATTTTGGTTTCTTCTGCTAATTGATGGAGTTGATCTAGATATTGACCAATAATCAATATGCGGTCATTTTCAGCATTAAAGTAATTCAATAAAAGCTGAACCACTTCATTTTTTTGTGGGTTGGTGCTTGCAATGACAATTTTATCTCTATTATTTGCAGTCACATATTGTATGCGTAATTTGGGGTTCATGGCGACACGAATTTCATTACAATCTGCTTTGGCTATCCATCCTTGTGATTCTAAAATACGCCAAGGAATATCATATTTTTTAGGTCCAATCAAAGAGAAAACCTCGGTTTCTTTATGGTCTTCTCTCACTAAAGTTGCCGTAAGCCCTAGTCTTCTAGTGGCTTGCATTTCGGTACTCAGTCGAAAAACTGGAGCAGGCAAAAGATGCACTTCATCGTATATCATGAGTCCCCATTTGTGTGCACTAAAGAGCGGAATATTGACCATTTCTATGTTTTCTTGTTCTTGCTTTTTTTTCTTAGGGTCTTCTTTTTTTTCTTCTTTGGATTTTCTTTTTCGTTGGGTTAATATATGATAAGTCGCCACTGTAACAGGGCCAATTTCTTTGACCTCGCCTGAATATTCTTTCACTTGGTCTATAGTTAAACTAGTTTTATCTATGATTTCTCGAATCCATTGTCTAGAAGCAGAAATATTGGGGGTGAGTATTAAAGTTTTGGTTTGAAGCAGTGCCATAGTAGCCAGGCCGATGACTGTTTTACCAGAACCACAAGGGAGTACAATGACTCCAGAACCACCCATAGAAGAGCCCGAAGCATAGAAGACTTGAGCGGCTTCTTTTTGATAATCCCGTAAAGTGAATTTTTGATTGGAGACAGTAGTTTCTCGTAGAGAGATAGGAAGGGGATCTCCTGTGAGGTAACCTGCTAAATCTTCGACAGGAAAGCCTGCTTTGGCCAAAGACATTTTGATGTATCCACGACGCATGGGCTCGATATATGCTTGGTGGTTATTGATCACTTGCTTGACAAAAATTTTGATTTCTGGGAGCTGCACAACCTCTAAAAAAAGAAGTTCATTTTTGGATTCTAAGATTAAATTGTCATCTTCTTTGAAGAGCTTTAAAATACCATAACGACCCATGTATTCTTCAATTTCATAAACAACCGAAGGAGGGATAGGGTATCGACTTTCATCTTCAAGGCGTTGCAGTACTTCTTTAGGACTTAAACCTGTTGAAGCAGCATTCCACAAAGATAAATGAGATATTTGATATGTATGTAAATGTTCAGGACTTTTAACAAGCTCTGTAAAAGGAGCAATAGCATCGCGGGCTATTTCATATCTGGGGTGGTGGACTTCTAGTAAAATCTCTAAATTACTTTGAACAATAATGGCGCCGTTTGTATTCATATAAAAAAGAGCCACCCAGCAGACTTGAACTGCCGACCTGCTGATTACGAATCAGCTGCTCTACCAGCTGAGCTAGGGTGGCAAAAAAGGTGAAAAAAATTGAAAATTAAACTTAGCTATCTAAAATAAGAGTGTCAAGAGGAAAAAGAAGTACTTTTTGCTTAGGATCATTCTTAGCTTTTAAAATTTGATTTCGACTGACTCATGCAATTAAAAAAGTAAAGAAAAGTGCTTATTCTGTAAAAGAGTTTATTCTTTTTGATTTTTTTTCTATCTTTGTGATAATTATTTACTTTTACCTTTAAAGTGGTTGATTTATGTCAGAAAATAACGCACATAAAGATTTTTTTGTAAAACATGGTGTGAAAATTGTAGTTGGAGTGGTGGTGTTGCTTGTTTTAGCTGCACTTGTTTCACAAATGTCTCAATCCAGTAAACTAGCCGAAAAAACTCAAGCAGAGTATCTTGGCAAGTCTTTGAGCCTAATTTACCAAGGAAAAGATGCCGAAGCCTTGGAAGAATTAGAGGATTTACTGCAGTCCAACAAATTAAAAGCTTTGTCTCTATCTAAAGCGGCTTTATTGGCAGGAAACATTCATTATAAAAATGGAAGTTTTGATAAAGCAGAGGCTCTATTCAAAAAAAGTTTAAACAACACCTCTAATGTAGATTTGATTTCTGCCGCCGCCATGCATGGTCTTGCATCGGTCGCTATAGAGCAAAAAAACTATGCTTTAGCTGCAGAACAACTGGAGAAATTCGTCTTAAAATACGGCAAAAGAACGGGTGACTTGAGTGATCGATACACAAAAAATGAAGGTGTGGATCCTGTCCCTTCTGTTCCCGATGCTCTCTGGAAACTGAGTTTGGTTTACTATGAAATGGGAAATGCTGATAAAGCCAAGTCCAGTGCCGAACTTTTATTGAAGCGGTACGGAGATTCTCAATTATACTCTGATCGAGCTAAAAAGTTTTTAGCCTCTTTATAATCTTAATTTTGAACACCCTACTCAAGGGTGTTTTTTTTGTAGAAACGACTATTTTAAAGCAGTGAAAGGGAATGATCTTAGCTATTGAATTTCGGTTTTGATCAAGCCCGTTTTTCTTGAGTTTTTATTTTGAGCCGCATGCATAAAACTTTCTTTTTTGGACACTAGAATACAAGTGTTTATAGCCCTAGTGATCCCAGTGTATAAAATTTGCTTGGTGAGCAATAAATGCTTTGAATGACTAGGCAGTACGAGCATAACCGTCCTAAATTCAGAGCCTTGAGATTTGTGTATAGTGATAGCAAATGCAGTCTCGTATTGGTCTTTAGAAAATGGAGAAGCTGGATAAATAACAAAGGTGTTGGCCTGTCTAAACATAAACACTTCTTTTGTCCCGAGTTTGAAGTGAATCCCCAAATCACCATTGTATAAGTGATGATGGTATAGATTTTTGGAGATAATGATTAATGAAACCCCATGGTTTTTAAGTTTTTGTTCTATATATTCATTGATAAAAAGGGTGCCTTCAAAATTATTTTTCTCAGCACACAAAATTTTAGAGTCCGAGACCCACTCCCACACTTCTTCACACAGGCCATAAATAGGAGTATCATCTTTTGTTATGGTATTTTGAGTGTGAAACAGCAGACGATCTTTTAAGTCTTTCACTTTAGGGAAATAAACTCGATAATGTTTGTCTATCCAGTCATCTAAAAATATTTTCCACTGCGATTCTTGAGGTGTCTCGAAGAATAATATGGAGTTTTTGCTTAGAGTAGAAAAATTAAGATTTTGAATTTCTAAAGGGGCTTTCCAGGAAATTTCTTGAAGTAGTTTTAAGTTTTTTTGAGAAGCTTCATTTTTTGGACTGGCATTGTTCACTGCGTTTGCAATTATTGCAATTTCACCGGCAAAACGGTATGACTTAGTGAGTCTGACTATAGAGTGAGTGAGCAATTCAGAAAGCAAGTCTCCAAGAACAGCACCAGCGTTTACAGAAGGGAGTTGATTCTCATCGCCGAGTAAAAACACTTTTGAGTTTGGAGGGATTGCTTCTAATAGATTTGAAAAAAGCACAATGTCTATCATACTGGCTTCGTCGATGATAAAAACACAATCCTCTGGGAAAGGATTTTGGGAGTTGTATTTAAAGGAGTGAGTTTTCACTTGGTATTTTAGCAAGCGGTGGATTGTGGAAGAGCTGAGATTTTCGAAGCGTTCTTGAATTTCTTTGGAAATGCTCTCGGGCTGTTCTTTTAGAGATTTATAGAGTGAGTTTTTGATGCTTTCACGCATACGATCAGCCGCTTTTCCACTAGGTGCAGCCAGATAAATTTGAGTATGGATGTCTCGCTCTAAGATCTCTTTTAAAATATAAAAGGCCACAGTGGTTTTGCCTGTACCGGGACCCCCAGTAATAATTAAATTTTGATAAAGACTCCTGTAGACAGCCTCTCTTTGATTTTCGTGTAAAAATGACAAGTTAGATTTGGTGTCGTTATGTAATTCTGCCTTTAAATCAAAAGGATTTTCTTTTTGAAAAAGACTTTGGATTTTTTGAGTGAGCGTGTTTTTTGCTATGAAATATTTTTGAATAAAAAGCTGATTGTCTTCTAAAATAAAAGGGTGGTTTTGACTTTGGCTGTGCCCCACAATGGAACTCAATTTTTCATCTTTAATTTTTTGAATGGTCACTTTTATTTTTGTAAAAAGAGTGTCTATATTTTCTATTGAATCTTTGTCTTCTATTGAGAGAGACTCAAAAATATTTTGGAGTTCAGTTTGAATGGCACTGTCTTCTAGTTCTATGAGAGTGCTACCTTGACTGTGAGTCAAAAATAGAAGAGCAAATAAGTCTTTGTCGTTCTCTTCAAATGCTTGGCCTGCAAAAGTCGCAATCATATCGAGTAATTGAAAGTCGAAGGAACTTAAATTAGACGCCAAAATAGATTTTGATGGAGAATTAATGTTCATTAAAGTGCCCTTTGTTTTGTATGTTTTTTAGTTTAGAGAGGACTTCTGTATCTAGGTCTTTGACTAAATCCTGGTAAGAAGAATAGCGATGGCTGTGAAAGGCTTTGCTGGTATTGGCTTGGGTGCCGCGTACAAAAACATAATAAATCGCCCCAAAATACTGCTCGTAGATGCTTTCTTTGCTGATGTCTGGGATGAGTGTGGATAGCCATTCTACCAGAGTGTATGTATAAAGGGCCCTTTGGAGGCTGTATTTTTTTTGATAGATGGCCTTTTCTAAGGATTGGTGGCTATAGTCTTCTAAAAAATCCGTTTTCCAGTCTAAAATACAGTAACGAGAATCTTGTATAAAAACCAAATCGATGAAGCCATTAAAAAACCAATTAGGAATTTGCTCTGAAAAAGGAAGTCCTAGATTGAATTGCATTTCTTTTTTTTGATTTTCAACAGGGAGCTTTGCTAAGCTAAAAGTGTCTTGGGTATCTTGCCATACTTTGGGTAACTGAGCGAGTAGCGTGTTTTTAATTAAAGAAAAGCTCAAACGGAGGTGTTCCATGTTTTCGTATTCTAAAGACTCGGCTTCAAAGTGTTTTTGCATCATCCTCAATAAATCTTGGGGAATTTCATTCAAGTCTAAATCTTTGGCTCGACTAAAGTCAAAATCCTCAAAAACATTATGAATAGCATTTCCAAAATGAGCCCCTTTAGGAAGGATTTCTTCTGGATCTTCTATCTCTAAAAGGGGATTCTCTGTGGGCGATTCTTCTTCGGATTTGTTTTCTCGCCCTAGTTCGGAGTGATTCAGTTGCTGGTGTGCCAATTGACTATAAGAAGAAGATTTGGTATAAAGAGCTCCTGAGTTTTGGATGACTCCTTCTTTAATAGAAGTGAACTTGTTATTTAAATCCAGTAGTTTTTTTTGTAAGTCAAAAGATGAATTAGCTTCTTGATTGTGCTTCCATGCTTTGTCTAATTTAAAATTAGAGACGGATGGATAGGGGTTCTTTTCTAAAAAAGAGTTCAAGGTTTCATATAGAAAATTTTGAAAAGGAGAATCCTTCGTTAGTTTTTCCGGGAGTTTGGGTAACACAAGGAGGTGTTTGGCCCTAGTCATGGCCACATAAAAAAGACGGCGATGCTCTTCTATAGTGGTCTTTTTGCTTTTATTCTTCTCAATTTCGTGGGTGTCTTTGGAATAAATTTTATATTTATTGTTATCGAGAGGGTCTTGATTTTTTAAAAAATCTCCGCTAATATTGGTGGATTTTCCTTTAAAGCCAGCGTGTAAAAAGACAATAGGAAATTCTAAACCCTTGGAGGCATGTATAGTCATGATCTGGATGATTTTCTTGTCGGTGTCTTTGGCTATAATGTTGCTGTTTTCTCCTAGAGGGGATTCTTTGTCATCATAAAGATTGAATAGGTGTTGGATCAAAGAGTCTAGTGGCCATTGTTTTTGAATTAAAACTTCTAAGCAGTACTCAATGATTTGTTTGTAAAAAGTAAGTTCTATACCTCTGTTTTCTTTTATCAAGCGATCTTCTATTTTAGTTTTTAGAAAAAGCATTTCAAATAAATTTGTCCATTTTTTTTCGTAAATTAAACTTGAAAAAAGCAAGAAGTCCTGGTTCAAGGGGTCTTTTATGTCGTCGAAGTCAAACTCTAAAGCTTCATCTAAATTTTTACCAACAAAAGGGCTAATCAAAGCCGCTCTTTTAAGACTTTGCTCTCTAGAAGAATTGCCCTTACTGTGAATAGCTTTTAAAAACACAGCAAGATTAAAACACTCTATGCTATGATTAAAAAGAGAATCGTCTTTGTAACGGGTGTAGGGCAAGTTTCTTTTTTGAAGGGCCCTCTCGATACTCGTCATTTCGCTACGAGTTCTGGATAATATAGCGATGTCTCCTAGCTTTATGTTTTCTTTTTTGTCTTGATTTCGAATTTCTCCATGTTGAAGTAAAAATTCTATTTGTTTGGCACATTCTTCTGCATATCGATTTTCATTTTCAAAGTCTATAAAAAGCAAGGCATCGTTTTCTTTTGGCTCTATACCAGTACCTTTGTCCTCTAAAATAAATATGGCTTTATCGTTGGAATCAGGGCTTTTAGAGTCTTTGAATAGCGCATGCTCTTTTGGATGATTAAATAAAAAATGGAATAGTTTGTTGGTCTCTTTTATCATTGTTTTAGAAGACCTATAGTTGGTGTCTAGTCTATAACCGTTTTGAATTTCGGATATAGCTTGCTTGTACACCTCTAAATTGGCCCCTTGAAAGGAGTATATAGATTGCTTTGGGTCACCCACAACAATCAAGCGATTGGATTTGGAGTTCAAAAAAACATTTTTGAAAATACTCCATTGGAAAAAGTTAGTGTCTTGAAACTCGTCAATAATGGCGTAGCGATAAGAGTTTCTCAAAGGCTTTACGAGACTCCCTTCGTTTAGAGTATGGGTATAGATTTTTTCTATAATGTCGTCGTATGTTTTTAGGCTGTTTTTTTCTTTATAATTTGCCCATGCTTCATAGATTTTGGGAACTTCGGCGTTAAGAAACAAGAGTTTGTTATTATACTTTTTGTCTAAATCATCTTGTGTTTTGTTGTTGATCAGAAATAATTTGCTGAGCAATTCTAGTATTTGAGGGTCGTTATTTGCTTTTTTAAGATCTTTTTCGTAACTTTTAGGGCCGTATCCACGGAGCATTTTTTCTGCATCAAAATTGATTTTCTTTAGAAATTCAAAGTCAAAAGAGCTTTCCATTTTCTGAGCCTCAGAAAGTATTTTTTTCGCGTCTATTTTGATGTATTCAAAAGGAGAGTTTTCTGGGTGGTATAGGTTTAAAAGATCTTTAGTGTTTTTTATCAGTTCCTGGAGATCAAAAGACTTGTCGTTTTGAACGAGTTCTTGAAATGCGCGCTCGTGTGGCCAAGTATCTCTACAATATCGATCGATGACATTGTTTATTTCTTTGTTGTCAATCAATTCTTTACTAGTGTTATTATTCGTTTCAAAAGAATACTGGTGGCTCACTCGGTCACAAAAAGAATGGAATGTCTGGATGGGGGCATTGTCAATGAGCTGCAGATTTTCTTCAAAAACTGCTTTTTCTTCTGGTGTTAAGTTTGGGTCTTCTATTTTTTCTTCAATGATTGCTCGAATACGACTCCTCAGTTCACCAGCCGCTTTGTCGGTGTAAGTCAATAGCAAGATTTCATCTAGTTTTACCGGTGAATTTTTACCTGTAGAGTCTAAAACCAAAGAGTTTCCTTTTAGATCTCCAATGATTTTTAAAACCAGATGTTGAATGGTGTATGTTTTTCCTGTTCCAGCTGAGGCTTCAATAAAGGTGTTTTTTTTGAAAAAATCAGCTTCCAAGTTGTCTAGATTTAAAGCTTGTAAATTCATAGGTGTTTCTCTTTTTAGAGTTGTAAATCGCTATTTATAATGTCTATGCACCATTTTTTGACTTGTGCTCGTATAGAAAGAAGCTCGTCTCTTGAATGGCCGTGATAACCCCAGTCTGTTTCATCGAACATGCACAGTTCTTTGGTGTAAATATCACGAGATTCTATTTTTTTTGTGAATATATCGGCATCAAAGTTTTCTGCCCAATCTTGAGGTGGATTTGCACTATTTGGATCTTTAGATAAAGAAAAATCTAAAAGGACTTTTTCTTTGTTTGAAAAAGGCAAATACAATGCAAAGCGTTCTTGATAGGCCATTGTGATCAATTGAAGCAAAATTTCTTGGGCTTTGCTCGGGCTTAGGCTCAAAGGAATTATATCCGCTTTATTGTCTAAACGGTATTCGTAAACTGTGTTTATTGAATGGGGGTCTTTGATTTGTGCCAAATATAGAAGCGAATTCAATCGAAGGAGTATTTTATTCCTATCCGAGATTTTATTGTTTTTAATGTTTTTAGAAATAAAGATAAAGCATTTCTCGTTGTTATAAAGCCCTTCGAAATCGGGTTTAGCTGAAATTTGTATTTCTTTGCCTTGATAGGTCAATTCATAAGAAAACTCTTTTGCAGCTTCTATGGACTGCAAGGAATCTTTAGACTCCAATAACTTGTCTTCGTGTATTTTATAAAGTTCGCGTGTCTGACGCATTTGAAGTTCACCAAAAATCCCTTCGGCCAATATTCCCTGTTCTGTTTGATTTTGTAAAAACAAATCGAGTGAGGCATTGGTTTCATTTAAAATATCAGAGTTTCCTTTGAGTTTATCATTGATTTGCTCCAAATGAGCTTGAAAATACTCTTTGTAAAATATGCTGCTTTTTAAAGAGTTCAATTCAATGGGCTCCAGAGTTTCTAAAGTGCTGTCTTCTTCTTGATCAAGGTGAAGGCTTTGCTTCACTTGAAATTCAAATGGATTGAGCACAAAATCTCTCAAGGAATAGATAGAAATTTCAGAGCCTATCTCCATCGCTTTTAAATTTTGAAGACGAGGTGTTTTTTTTAAGTCTTTATGGATAGACTGTAGAAAAACTTGTTGGAGTCTTTTGGAGCTATAAATCTTATCTAAAGCTCTGTTTTCATCTAAAGGGATGATTTTCACGATAGATTCAGCGTTTTCAAGCTTTTTCAAATTAGATTTTTTGATAAAACGAATCAAATCCTCGACAACACTCGAAGGGTATAAAATTTCATCTTTTTTTAAGTTATGACTTTGATAACTCAGGTATAGCTTTTCTTTACAGCTCATGATTTGGCATAAAAAAGCGTATCTATTTTTATCCAGTATGTTTGAATCTCCATACCATCTGGGTTTTCTACCAGGGATTGGATTCCTAAGGTCTAGGGTGCTTTGTGGGTTAGAACCCGGAAAAGTTTTTGCATTTAAGCCTATGATATAGATGTGTTTCATAGGTAAAATTCTAGTCTCTTGAAACTTCATAAAGCTAATCCCAGAGTTTAGGAGTTGCCCGCTTCCGGGCTTGACTTGGACTAATTCTCTTTGGAGTAGTGCTTTGATTTCTTCTATACTAAAGGCTTCTGTTCTACCGGCATAATTTTGCCATGACAGACTGTTTAAAGATTTTAAGGCAGTTTTTTTGACTTCTTTTTCGCCATAAAAAGACATTTCTTTACTGGCCTTGTGGGTAGAAAGTTTGCTAATATAGTTTTTGGTTTTATGTAAAACTTGGTCAGGCTCTGTATTAAAAACAAAATCATCAAGTTCACGGACAACATTCACAAAACTTTCAAGTGATTCCTTGTTTTCGCTATCAATATTGCCATAAGGGTGATAATTTACGTCTCCTATTGTAAATTTGTTTTGCATCAAATGGTGGAGCAATAGTCGTTTTAGAGCATGAGAAAATGAGAATACTTTTTCTTTATCGGCACTATCAGTGTTGCGGTATGCATTGAGTTGATCCACCCAAGACTCCCATATTGGAATCCAAAGAGGGTCTATTTTTTTGGTGATTTGGACGAGTGGATTTTTTAAATATTGAAATAAAAATTTTCTATTGATTTCTTTTTGCTGAGCCATGTTCAACAGGCTAAATATCGCGTCTGCCACAAGTGACTCATTTTCGGGAGCATCTACAAAGGCATAGTCTAGGTATTCATCTTTTTCTTTGCTTTCTCTATTGAACACAATTTCAATGCTCGCTCTGTATTCATCTATATTAGGGCAAAGGACCAAAATGTCATCCAAGCGAAGTTGTGGCTTTTTCTGTAAATCCCTCCATATCTCTTCTTTTAAGTTTTCAATTTCTCGAATTGGCGTGGGGGCAGCCATTATTTTTAAGGAGTCGTCTGCTTCCACACTTTGCTCTAACTTTTCTTTTCTATCTAAGACACTTTTTTGTAAGTGTTCCAAGAGACTTGTTGGTTTTTTTTCGATATATTCGTATTCGAAATTATAATCAGAGGCCAGAGACCATAGTTTAATGTTGTCTCTTCCCGCTTTTCCCCATTGAACTAAGAGACTGTTTTCTCCAGAGAAGTGTTGTTCTTCTTGGTCTAGCTCAATATGAGAGATACTGGAGAAAAAATCATGAGCTTCTTTTTTTTGAAAAGAACGCCTATAATCACCTTGAACTTTTATGTCTTCCCAAAATTCTGCGCATGGATTTTGTATATAAACATACAAGTTCATATATTTAGACATATCTTGTAAAATAGTCCTATGGAATTGACTTAAGCCACCCAATCCAAACAAAAACACATCTTTTCCTGTCCAATAAAGAGCCTTTTCTTCTTCTGTTATTTGTGAGTATAGGTAAGATAAACTCAAGGGTTTTGTGATCCCGTCGACTTCTGCTTTAAGGATCGCTAGATCAAAAAAAGAATAATGAGAATCAAGTTTGTGAAATACTTTAGAATACAATTGCCTTTGCCATTTTTCTATGGGATCTTCTTGAGCAGGGTTTTCGCTAAAAAAAGGAGTGTTTGATTTCTCTGACCAATGCTCTAAAATCCCTGTCCTTTGCGTGATAAAATTAGAGGGGCGACTGTATTCGTATTCTAAAAATAAAGATGCAAGCTGTGCAGAAAGAAAAGAAAGTGAGCTATGTATCAAAAGAGGATCTATTTTGTCTTTTAAACCTAGACGGGTATAAAAAGCTTGGTCATTTTTGTCTTTTTCTAAAAGGGCGGCGTTGATAATGTGTTGAAGTACATCTACACTCAATTGGCTTGCCTCTTGAGGCTTTAAAGCTTCCCATAAAAATCTCTCTAATGGAATGGAATTTAAATTGGCTAAAACATTAAATTTCTTTACCCAAAACAAACGAAACCACTGCTCGATTTTTCGATCTGGAAAAATAACCTGAGGGGATTCAAAAGCATTTTCCTTTTTCCAAATGGATTGGAGTTGATTTCTCATCTTAGCTGCTAAAAATTCAATATCGGCAGAAAAAGAAAGGTGTAACATAAAACCTCTTGGAAATGGGTAAATCTATCACAAAATTTGAACTAAAAAGACAAAGAAAGCCTACATAGAAACTTAGATAAAAAAACAGAAGAGAAGCCCTTTGCTTCATAAACAAGGTATAAATCAGTTTTTTTTATAGATCAGACCTTTTTAATGCAAACAAAAACACTTCAAATAATATAATAATGTTTTGCGACAAAAAATGTCAAAACAAGCTTTTACGCAAAATAGAACTCACTTTTTAAGTTGCTTTTTTCTGTTTTGATACTCTAAATCTTGGTCTTTGCCAATGGAACCCACGCTAAAATATTGGCTTTTGGGGTGGGCTATATAATAACCACAAGTAGAACTTGCAGGGATCATCATATAAGACTCTGTGAGTTGGATGCCGATGCGTTTTTCGGGCTCTAAAAGTCTCCAAAAAGTCGCTTTTTCGGAGTGATCGGGGCAAATGGGATAGCCGGGTGCAGGTCTGATTCCAAATGCCTCGTCCTGAGCATAAGCCCAGTATTTCTTCATCACTTCTTGGTGGAGCTTTTCAGAAAAGGCTTCTGTAAGCCGAGCCGAAACAGTGTGCAAAAGCATTTGCTGGTATTCATCAGTATTTTGTTTTTTAAAAGTTTCTACTCCAAAACCAACACTCACTGCAAACAGCCCTATCCAGTCGATATCTTTTGGAGAAAAATAATCGGCTAGAGAGCGTAATGTTTGATTTGGTGTGTGTGCCACTTGCTGCCTTAAAAAATGCAAGTATTCTGGAGTGTCTATGAGGTCCAAAGAATCTCCAATGCGTTGGACTCTAAAAAAACCGAAAACTCCTTTAGCTTGGAGGATTTTTTCTTGAATAATTGTTTTTAAAAAATCCTTCCCTTCTTTTATTTGATTCTCTGCTTCTTGAGAAGCTGTTTTTAGACCCCAAGCTTTTGAAAAGTATTTCCAATCGATATAAGGGACTAAGTCTTCTAAGGCCTCTTCAATCACATGAATGCCCGGATGGCGTGGTGTTGGCGCGTGTTTCCAAGTTATAGAGTTCATGTTTATCCCTTATGGTTTAATTGGGATATTATTTCTCGAAGTTCCTTGGGAAGAGGAGACTCTATAAAAATGCTTTGGTTTTTCCATGTCCATTCTAATTGAGAGCTATGTAAAAACAGTCGATTCAAGTTCAATTGTTTAGAAAGTTTTTTGTTCCATTCAAAATCTCCATAACGAGAGTCACCGGCTAAAGGGTGCCCGATGCTTGCAAAGTGAGCCCTAATTTGATGCATTCTACCTGTTTCTAGTTTTATTTTAACCAGAGTGCAATCTAAATACCGTCTATGTACTTTGTATCGAGTGAAGCTGGGTTTACCTTGATCAGAAACTTTTACTTTTGAACCTTGAGCAGAATCTGACCTTTCTAAATTCAATGCAATTACACCTTTGTCTCTTTTTAATTTCCCTTTCACTAGTGCAAAATAATACTTTTGTAATTTTTGTTCACGAATAATTTTGGCCAGCTTTCGAAGAGAGTCTCCATGCAGAGCGGCAATGAGTAAGCCAGAAGTTTCTCTATCTAGTCGATGCACCAAGGTGGGTTTAAAATCTAAACGAGCGTCTTGCCCCCATTGCCACAGCATATCCACCAATGTTTCTTTGGCTTTGGTGCCTGTGCCTGGTTGACTAGCTATTCCAGAACTTTTATCGATGACTATAAAATCTTCGTGTTCCAAGGCCAAGTGCAAATTGTTTTTTAAAAATAAGGCGTCACAATACTGTGGAGCTTTTCCCCAAGGTTCCTTACTTTTTTCTTTTAGACTTTCATAAATTTGTACTTGATCTCCTTCTTGAAGGAGGAGTGGGGCTTTGGCTATCACTCCATTGACGCGGACTTTTTTTTTGCGAATGACTCCAAATAATCTAGAGAGAGTTTCATCTGGAAACTCTTGTCGTAAATAACGGTCTAATCTCATATTAGCATGATGACGATTGATGCTTTTGCTTATCATGCTTAAAATGTAGTATTTTAGTGGAAGACTTAAAAAGAGTAATTCAAGTTCAAACTCAAAATCAAGTTTTTGTATTCATTAGAAATTTGTGATGGTCGCAAATAAGTTTCGCTACGAATAGCCCATTCACTAAACAATCGAGTGGAGTGATTGATCTTGGTGCTAAACTCTAAAACCAGGTTTTTTTCTGTTTCGGTGCTTTGTTTTTTTTCTGATAACCTTTCGTATGGTCCTTCTAGTCTTTGGAGCAGAGGAGATACTTCGTGGTCATTGGCTTTGGGGGAATTGGTCGCCACGATTTGATCTTCTTTTAAACGATAGTAATAGTAGCTTTTTTGAGTCGTTGTATCTTTTAGATAATAAGTTTCTTTGTTCCAAGTGAAATCAAAGACTCCCATTTCGGCCATAAAAGAAAGGGTGATAAAATTTGAAAACAAAGGGATTTCTAATGTATTAGACAGCGTCCATTCTTTTTCTCTCATATTGTCTAGGGTATAGCTTTTATATCGATACGCGTAAGAAAATATATTTGTAAACCATGATAAATTAGACCTTAGGCTGATAGGGTATTTTTGTTCTGTATAGTTGGCAGAATTAAAATGATAGCCCATTTTCCCCCATGTCGAATCTTGCAAGTCTAAGTTTTTGATTAAAGAGTCTCGTCTAAAGTATGAAAAATCTAAGCGAGTGTCAAAAATGTAAGCAAAACGAATTTCATTATTGTTTATCTTATAAGATAGGGAAAGGTCTAAATATCCATTTGTCAAAACTTCTTTAAACCTCTCGGCGATAAAGGCTTTATTGGCTAAATCGCTGTACTCTTGCCATTTTTGGGTGTTCACTTGAATGGTGTCTCTATAATAGATTAGCATGGTGGAGTCTTTTCCTGTATTTTTGAACCATGGATCATTATAAATGGCATTTTCTCCGTCAATGAATGCTTTTAGTCGATAAGGGCGATTCATACTTTGGTAAGAAGCTCCGAAATTCAAAAACAGAGTGGTTCTAGGGCTTAATTCAAAGCTGTTTTCAAGGCCAAGGTGGTGCTTAGTCAAGACTCGTTCAACACTAAGTTCGTGTTCTTTGAGGAATTTTTCATCTACACTATTGAATAAGCCCAATCGGGTGCCTTCGGCGAGTCCAAAGATGTTGAGGGATTTGTCTATACTCGCATTTTCTACATTGAGGTCGTAGGCGAGTTTAGTTGTCCAAATTTCATTGAGCATACGCTTGTAATAGCCCCCAAATTCTCTTACATTATTGAGTTGGTTTGGAGAACCAGGACTATAATAATTGGCACCTATGTATTTGATATTTCCAAATAAAGAACTTTTTTCTGAAGTCCAAAATAAAGAAGCTGCAAGAGCCACATTTTGACTGGTAATATCTAAACCCATTTTTCTAGAGCTTTCAGATTTTTTGGAAAGTTCTTTTTGAGTTTTTTTGGCTTTTTGAATTAAAGTGCTCAGCGAATCACGCATCGTTTCATTGCTCAGAGAGGAATAGTCTCCAAAAATATCGAGCAAGTCGTGACGCGACAATCGGTTGACTAAGTGTGGACTTTGCATGAGTTTACGAATAGTGGGTAAAGAAGCTATAGACAAACCCTCTTTTTTAAACACTTTATCAATGGCTCTTTGTGCCATTACATCGGCTGTGTCAGAACGCCCTATGGCCACTTGTGCTTTGAGTTCTATATCCCCGGGGTAAAAGAGCCAATTCCCTTGAGCATAAGCCGATAAAGCCTTTTGCAAAGGATCACTGGTGAGGCGTGAAAGGCTTTGACCTTCTCTAAATACGGGGTTTTCTAATTCGTCTTTGGAGGCTAAAAAACCAAAATTGGCGTCGAATCGTCGTAATGGCTGCCACTTTATATCAGATCCCCAGACCAAAGTTTGAGCTTTTAGTTCACCTTCTTGGATCCAGTCTTTATAAACATAAGGGTTTCGCATCCCCGCTAAAATTGGTTTTTCGGATTCTCCCCAAAAGCTGCTCCAAGTCAAAAGAGTTTTTTTGTTTTTATTTTCGAACAAAGACAAGTTGTATTGAAGGCCTAGTATAGAAAGCCCCGAAAGATAAAGGTCTCCACGAGATAAGTAAAAGTTCCCAGCATTTATTTTTTGATAAGAATCTTGATATTGCAAACTAAAATTGGGAACTTCTTTAGAAATCCAATGGTCTGAATAGAGATCGGTTGAAAATTCAATGCTTTTGTATGCACCGTTTTGCATTAACAAATAAACACTTGCTCCATGAGCTAAACCTGGAACTTCCCAGATGTTTTTGTATCGATCGTGGACTTTGGTGGTGTCATTGTCAGAAATGTCGTGCAATGGGCCAGGATTTTTTGCTGTTTTGATGTGTCGATAATCTAGTGAAACGGCAATGTTTCCAAGCATAGACCATTTAGAAGGTGGTGCGTCGTTGCTTTCTGCACTTTCTTCTGTGGTGTCTTTTGCTAAGAGGGCCTTTTGCGTTTCTGCACTATGGCTAGGCGCTTCTGGAACTTCAATAATTTCATCATTATCTTCTAATTCTTCGCTTTCTTCATCTATAAACGAGGTGAACTCGAGTGGTGGAATCTCCAGTGATGGAGCTGTGAAATCTTCGCTTTGAAATTGGTGTTTATTGTGTTGAAAAAAAGTGTTTTCTAGCTTTAAATTTTGCTGTTGAGGGTTATAAATGGCGAGTTGGTTTTCGTTAAAAGAGGTGTTGTCGAAGCTTATAGAATTGGTGTTTTTTAAAGCGAAAGCCACTGTGTTTTTTTTAAACGACACATCTTTGAGTATGGCGGAATCGTCGTTTTCAAGTTGAATTGCAATTGTATTGTTGCTCAATAAAGAGTTTTGTATGGTGAGTTTAGAGTTTTCGAGTAAAATCCCAAAATTTGTGGATTTGTGTATGTGTGCTGTGTTGATTTGAAGCTGTGAGTTTTTGATGTGAAAGGCTGTTTGAGCATCGCGTATCTTTAGGTTGTTAAATTCAGAGTTTTTAGAGTGAATGAGGTGCACTCCTTTCCAAATGGTGTTAGTGTCCACGCCTTTCAAAATGACATTTTCACTAGAATTTCCATTGATTATAATTTGTCCTTCACGAACCCATATGCCAGCATCTTTTTCAAAAAGAATACGAACTCCTGGCTCTACAATTAAAACTTGGTTGGTAGAAACAATCAGAGAATCTTGGACCAAATAGGGAGAGGATTTATTGGTTAAAAAACCGTGAATTTCTCCCGATAAAAGGCTTGGCTTTTGTGCAAAAATAGAAGTCGCTAAAAGGGTTAAAATAATAAGCAAAGTTTTTAATTTTTTTGTGAAAAGGTGTTTTTGCATTATTTAACCTCATATATTTTAATGGCTTTGGAGGTGTTTCCACTTTTTAATTTGACTTCAACTTCGAATGTGTTTTTGCTCCCACGATCTATATCGATAGGGAGTGTGTAGTGAACATCTTTAACTTGTTCTTCTAGCAACTTAAAAATCAAAATGCCATTTTTTTTCACCAAAACTTCTTTGATGTACGCGGGGTCGTTTTGAGGGATGTTTTGAATGTAAAATCGAAGTTCTTTTTTGAGACTGGCATGGGATAGGGAGTCTTTGGAGTGTCTGGCTATTGGCGGCGGTGGCCTCCTCCATATTTCATGAGCTGCACCAAAGATTTGGACACTCACGCGTCTTTTAGGAAAACAGCCCAAGGTTTTGGTGATTTCATCTTCATTTTGAGCCAAATCGCTGGCTTTGAATCGATAAAGGTGCACTCCTGGTTTGAGTTTGTAAAAGATTCTGTTTTGGTTGCCTTGGTAGAGAGTTTCTGTGGATAGAGAATTGTCGATATGAGTTGATACTAAGGTTTCATCGTCTTTGGCATTACTAATTCTAAAAGAGGCACGACACTTTAAAGAGTCATTGGATATCCACTGGATTTGTGATGGAATTTGGTTGATTGCTTTGCATTTTTTGTCGATTTTTAGAGAAATTTCTTCTTTTTTAATAATTCCATGAGGACTACTCATTTCTACAATTGCTTTTGTTTCATTCCAAGTATTGTTGAGGTCGCTGACAGAGAAAGTTTTGGAAAACTTGTTTTCTTCTGCGTGGGCGATTAAGTTTTCTGTGGTGTTCCCTGCAAAGTGAATCTTAAGTTCTATGTCGGGGTGCGTGCTTTCAAAAAATCCTTCTATTTTAAAAGTATTTTTCTCGCAAAGTTCTAGGCTTTTGGGGCTAGTGATGGTAAAAGTATTGGATGGAGCCTGTTTATTAGAAAGTAAGGGGTTAGCATAGTTAAACTTGAAGTCACCACAAAGTGCACTCACCTCGTCGTCTATGCAATAAACTCGATAGTTTTTTTCTCCAACAAGACTGGGTGCCCAAGAAATTATTTGTTCTATGTTTTTGTTTTGAGTGGGAGACAAGTAATGACCGTCCACTAAAATTAAAATACCGGGTTCACAGGAGCCACTGATTTGAATTTGTGGAGAAAACACTGTGTCTTGAATGTCTGTAAATCTACAATTGGCTTTTTTTAGCAGGGCATTGATTTTAACTAGGATAGCATCACTTAAAGAATCTAGTAAGGCGGGTGTGATTTCATCTGCTCGAGTGGTGTCGTTTAAAAATTCTTGCAGGGCTTTAGAAAAATCAGAGTTTCCAGAGAGAGGGTTGTCTATGATGATAAATCCTTGTAAAGAATCTTGAATCAAAGTTTGACCTTTTCTTAAAAGGACTTTGTTTCCCTGAAAATCTTCTACTTCTAAAAGTCCCTCTTGCAATCCAGCAAAAAGACCTTTTCGATAAAGACCGATACCACCGCTAGTCCCTCGAATGGCGGCTGTAGCTGTTCCTGTTTTGAATTGAAAAGAACCCGATGCAGAGTTTTGCTTTTGAATATCAAATTGAAGTCGCCCTTGCTTGATATCCAAAGCCGTTTCTTTGCTTCCTTTGGGAGCAAAAAGTTTTTCTAGTGTGACCAATGAGTTTTCTTCTACTGTGATAGAGCTGCCATCTGGAATAGAAATGATGGTTTGAGATTCAAGAAGGGTGCGAATAAAATCGGCTTCCGAAACGCTCATGCTCACTCGAAGGGGCCGCCACGCTCCTTGTGATTTTTTTTGTAAACTGACATCTCCCAATACAGAACGAACTTTGCCAGTAGATGCATTAGCATCAAGAGAACCGAAGAGAAAAATGAAGCACAAGACTGTAAAAAAAAGTTTTTTTTGTGACATGTGTTCTCCTTAAAAGCAATTCAGTTTGTAAATGCGATAAATATAGAATGGTGGCTCTTTTATAAAACTAATGCTTTTTAGTGAAAATAGGATTAAATATAAAAACATGAGGAATAAAAACACTAAAATAATGTATATTTCTTGTTAAGTAGTATTTTTAAAACTTGTATTCGTTTCTTTTTATTTGTAAACGGAATCTAGAGCCTTAAAATTACTATATAAAATATACTGCATTTGTAAAAAACGAGGTTATTTGTCGTGACGGATATCACAGAACCAACAGTAGAAGAGTTTGATGAAAACGGTGACTTGGTAGTAAAAGAACTTGCTAAAGAATATTTGACCAAAGGAGCTTGGCAAACCATTATGTTTCTTTACCAAGAAAAAGATCTAAACACCGGAGAATTTGGGGATCCCAAAGTCACTATCCGTCGTTTTCAAAAATTTAGAGGGGTTTTAAGACAAAGAAGCAAGTTCAATGTGACTAGTAAAGATCAAGCAAAAGCAATCATGGAAACCTTTAACAAATGGTATGATTTTTAATGCCCGACCCGAGTAGTCTGTTTGAAATAGAGTTTTTATACGAGGGGGAGGCTTCTGAACAACCGTGGGGTGATTCTCTTAAAGACCTTGCAAAAAAACTTTTGATAGAAGAAGGTTTTTCTCAAAATGTCAATGTGATTTTTTGCACCAATGAATTTATTCGTGCTTTAAATGCAGAGCACCGTCAAATCGATAAGGTGACCGATGTTTTATCTTTTGAGTGGCACGAGAGCTTTTTGTTGGGGGAAATTTATATCGCACTAGAACAGGTTCAAAAACAAGCACCTTTGTATGGCAATTCTTATCTCGATGAACTAAAACGAGTTTTGGTGCACGGGGTCCTTCATTTGTGCGGTTATGATCACCTTAAAACAAGCGATAGAAAGCGAATGAGAACTCGAGAATGCGAGTTTTTAGGAATCGATTTATACGGGGAGTCCACTTAAAATGATGCTTTTTTGGACTTTATTCCTTTTAATCCTTTCCACTTTATATTCCTTTATAAAAGTAGTTTTTTTAAGCCTATACTCTCGTAAAGAAAAGAGAGATTTGAGTCCTAGAGAAAAACGAATTCACGCTTATGTAGAATCTAATGGCTTCAATGAAAGTATTTCTATAGGCCGTTTGTTCTCAAATATGAGTGTGTCTTTGTTGGCTTATATTCAATGCAAGCCTTTTATTGAAAAGTTTTTTGGCCCCCTCTTGTCTATAGTTGTTTACTTGTTATTCGCTGGCTTAGTGGTTTATGTTTTGACCATCTTTTTACCAAATTTATTGGGCCATATTAAACCCAAACTGTTTTCCATAATACTAGAACCTATTTACAAATGGATTCGACTTCCTGTGATAGTCCCCGCTTACTTGGCTCACTATATATATCATAAGTTGCTTTCTTGGTGTGGCTATGATACTAAATTGAGTTTTTTATCCGAAGATCAAAGAGACGCCATTCAAGCCGACATGAGCTCTAAAAAAGAAGACGGCTTAGAAGAAGATGAGCGACAGATGATTTTGAATATATTCGATTTTGTAGAAACTCCGGTCCGAGAAATCATGACCCCACGAGTGGATATGTGTGCCATAGATGTAAAGTCTACGCTAAGAGACACCATTCATACCCTAAACAATGAAAGGCATTCTAGGTTACCGGTTTATAAAAACTCCATAGATAATATTATTGGGATTTTATCCAATAGAGACTTTTTGGAGTGGTTCACAGAACACAGAGACGGTGAATTTAATTTAGAATCTTTAGTGATGCCTGCTTTTTTTGTACCATACGACAAAAAAATAGATGACCTTTTGAATGAACTTCGACGCAATGGGACACAAATAGCCATTGTAATCGATGAATATGGTGGAACCGCTGGCCTAGTGACAGTGGAAGATATTTTAGAAGAAATCGTTGGAGAAATCAAAGATGAAGATGATGTCGAAGAGACTATCCAAAAATTAAAAAATGATCGCTATATTTTAGATCCATTAATGACTCTTTCTGATATTGAATACGAACTTAAAATAAAATTTAAGGTGCCAGAAAATTCTCATATAGAAACCCTTTCGGGGCTTATTCAAGCCACACTAGGGACCATCCCTTCTCCTGGTGCAGAGCTTGAGCTAGAAGGTCATAAAATACGAGTATTAGCGATGGATGGAACCAGAATGGAAAAAGTGCTTTTGATAAAGCCTAGTCCTGACACTTAATTCACGGTGGATTTTATTTTTCCATCATGAAATTGAGTTTCTACAACTTCACCTATTTTTAGTTGATGAGCACTTTTTAAAACTTCCCCTTGAGCATTGTAACTAAGGGTATAGCCTTTTTTAAGGATGTTTTTAGGGTCCAATAAAGCCAGTTTTTGGCTCATGGATTTGAATTTCATATGTTCTAAATCAAAGATTTTTTGACTCCCAAAAATCAAGCCTGTTTGATAGCGAATCAAAATTTCATATTCATTTTTAAGGATCCTGGGACTAGTTTTTTGAAGGGTATTTAAAATATATTTGATTTTTTCTTTTTCTTTGGTAGAGTGTTGGGTGCTTTTATACAACAAAGCATCTCGAATATAAAGGAGCTTTTCTGACTCTTGGGGTAATCGCTTTGTGATTCTATTTTTAATAGATTGCATGATTTCTTGAGTTTTGAACCAAGCCTCTTCATTCTTTTCGATTAAAAACTTAGCACAAGCTGTGGGGGTAATGCAAGCATACCAAGCCACTAGATCCACTAAACTTTGATCAATTTCGTGACCTATCCCGGTCAAAACTGGTTTTGGAAACAAAGCAATTGCTCGGCACAAAGCTTCGCTATCAAAGTAATTCAAGTCTGTTTTTGAGCCTCCACCTCGAATAATGCACACCACATCTAGGTCTTCGTGCACTCTAAGAGTTCCCAAAGCCTCTAAAATGCTATTTTCCGTTTCGTTTCCTTGCATGCGTGCAAAAGCCTCGAACACCTTAAATTGAAAAGGGCTTTCTTGGAGCTGACTTATAAAATCTCGGTGAGCAGCAGAATTTTCACTAGTGATCAAGCCAATTTGAAGCGGGACCAAAGGAAATTCTAATTCAGCATTTTTGCGTAACAACCCCTCTTTTTTAAGATCTTGTAAAATGCGTTCTCTAGTGAGTGCAAGCTCTCCCAAGGTATAAGACGGGTCTATATCCAAAATTTTAGACTGGAATTTACCATAAGGAATATAAAAGTCAGCTTGAACAAACAAACTCACTTTAGTTTGCTCTGTCAAAGCAAAGGGCTTCACTAGCGAAGAAAGTTTTAATTTTAATTTATTGTAGTCATTTCTAAAAGCATATAAACTGAGAGTTGCCACAGGTTTAACATCGTTTGGGTTAAATTCGGCGATGCTTAAATAGACAAGAGCCCCTTGCTCTTTGATTTGAGTCAAAACTCCATGGATCCAAATAGGAGGAACTTTATTAAATATTAAGTTTTTTACAGATTTTAAGTATTGAGTGATAGAATAAGATTTAGTGGGAATCGGCATTAAAAATCCTTTTATTTCAAATTAAAATATAAATAATTAAAGTTAAAAGAATCTTTTAACAAAAAAAAATGTAAATTATATGTTTCGATAGTTTATAGGTTATGGAGGTTTTATGACTATAAAACGATATTTTATCTTGTCTTCACTGTTATTGCTCGTTTCGTGTGCGTCTAACAGTGCTTTGGCAGAAGCGTCTATTAAAGGATCAGAATCCTTGCAAAAAACAACAAATCAAGCATCGATCCCATCTAAAAACACAGATCAAAAGCTAAAAGAAGCTAAAGAATTACAAGATTTAGACAAAACAGACGAAGCTTTAGTCTTATCGCAAGAAGCTTCACTAGAATACCGTTTGGCCTTAGCTCAAAACGAACAAAAAACACTTCAAGAAAAACACGATTCCTTAAAAAAAGAAATCGCTCAAACAGAAGAAAAACTAAAAAAAATGAACGAAAAACTACAAAGTTTAAAGGGTAAAAAATGAGGATATATTTAACGATTTTAGTTTTTGGCCTTGCACTAGTCTTTGCAAACACAGAAAGCTCAGCAAAAACTCCAGACTGGCAAGTGTCTCAATGTTTGGCTGCATTAGAAAAACTTTCTAAAGAAATCCCTCCTAATGCTTATGAATCCAAAATCAATGTGGCAGAAGCTCTAGAAAAAGTAAGTTTAATGCTAGAACTAGAACAAAAAAAGCCCGATTCACCCCTATTGCAAGCATTTCAGAGCTCTTGCTCTCTATACCAAAAGCTTATCCAAACACAAGCAAGCAATCAAGCAATTTTAGACTCTATACTACAGCTTTTTGAAGAAAAAAACAAACAAATACAAGCACTCATTCAAATGAAAGAAGCCATAGAAAATTTTTATTTAGAAAAAAGCTCTAATATTGCCAGGGATTTAGAAGAAGAAAAAGAAAGAGCAGCCATGACAAGCGAAGAGCTCAAGCAAAAAGCAAAACAACGAGAAGACTCATTAAAAGCAGAAGCACAGGCCAGAGAAGCGGCTCTAAAAAAAGCACTGGATGAAGAACGCAAAAAAGCAGAAGAAAGGCAAAAAGAAGCCAAAAACAAACTCAATGAATTACAATCCAAGCTAATCATGGTCACTCAAGATGCTCGTGGAATTATCCTTTCGATGTCAGACATTCTGTTTGATGTAAACAAGGCCACATTAAAAGCAGACTTAAAAACCAGTCTAGCCAAAGTAGCTGGAATTTTATCGGTATATCAAGAATTTCATGTGATTGTAGAAGGGCACACAGACAACACCGGCTCAAAAGAACACAACCTAAAACTTTCTGAGCAACGAGCCAAAGGCGTTTTAGACTTTTTAGTTGAACAAGGCATCGACTCCAAACGATTGACTTCTAAAGGCCTTGGCATGAGCATGCCCATTGCAGATAATAAAACCAAAGAAGGCCGTCAAAAGAACCGTCGTGTAGATTTAGTGATCAAGGATAAATCTTTAAAAAATGAGTAAATCAGTCTCTGCAATGGAAGTGCGTCAAAACTTTGGTGCCTTACTCAATGAAGTGTCTATTTTAGGAGAAGAAATCATCATAGAACGAGCAGGCAAACCCATAGCCCGTTTAGTTCCAATAGGTGATACAGAAGAATCTAAATTAGACTTTAGAGACATAGTCACGCTTCCAAATCTTAAATAAATTCATCGAAAACAAAAAAAAAGGGCTAGAAAAACTAGCCCTTTCACATAAAAATAGCCAAAAACTAGCGATTTTGCTCTAACTGAATAGTGACAGTGGTGGAGTCTGCCACTTCGCTTGGTCCCCAATATTGGATAGGTCCAGGATAGCTATAAGACTCTGTTTGAGCCCATAGTTCTCGTTGAGAGGCAAAGTATTGAAACGGAGCGTCATCTAGTTTCACTAAAGCTTTTTGAATCACAGGTTTGTCTGCACCATGGCGGCGTTCCATATTCATCATCATAGTGATAGGGATACCGGTTGGGATCCAGTTTTCTGTACCTTTAGTAAGGTTTCTAACAGAGCTCATATAACCGTTCATTTTATGAAGGGCCAAGATAGAAGCTGTGAAACCTAAATTATAACAATAATCGGCATCGAAATTAGAAGGAGCAGCACAGCGGCCTTCGTAACCAAAAAAGTGATTTAGAGCTGCAAACTTTCCGGCAAAATCACCACGATTTTTCAATTCTTTGGCCACCATCTCGATAATAAGTTTTTCAGTTTCAATCAAAGAAACCTGCACATTACCATGAGAATCTCTATCTAACATCAATTGAGCTTGGATAGTGGTAGGCAAGCTATTGAGAACCTCTGCAGAGTGGGCACTAATCCACTGAGAAAGTTTCGCCACTTTTTCTGCTTGAGTCAAGGATTCTAGCTCTGCTTCGTGGTGAGCCAAAGCGTCTGAAAGTTCAGAAATCAAAACACCCACATCGGGGATAAACTCGAGTAAACCTTCTGGAATCAAAGCCACTCCAAAGTTTTTACCTTCTTTAGCTCTATCGGCAACAATATCGGCCACATATTGAACCACATCGGCTAAGTTCATTTGTTTTTCTTTCACTTCTTCTGAAATCAAGCAAATATTAGGGTGGGTTTGCAGGGCAGCTTCTAAGCCAATATGAGAAGCAGAACGACCCATCAACTTAATAAAATGCCAGTATTTTTGAGCAGAATTGGCGT
>JAAYJH010000002.1 GCA_012523035.1 Fibrobacter sp. | reverse complement strand
TCAAGTGTCCATCACTTGGGGGCATCTCAGAGTAATAAAAGTAAATTGTGGAAGGAGTAATTTTAAGGAGTCCATATGAAGAGCATTATCTTGAACTTATTATTTGCAGTAGGAATCATTTTCATTCTTTCATGTTCAGAAGAAAAAATAACCGCAGGATGTAATTGCATGTCCATAGCATTAGAAGTAAATGCTATTGGAAAAGATAGTACTACTATTTCATTGGATTCAATTCAATACATCTTCAACAATGGTGAAATCGAAACGATTGTTTTATCTTCAGAAGATAATTTTGATAACATTGTAGGTTTTCAAGCTGGCGAATACCAAGTTTGGGCTTTTTATAATGGCTTACAATCAGAGACGGTTACTGTAGATGTAGAGATGGCAGGCCCAGAAAACTGTAGGCTGCCATCCACAAAAAGAATTACGTTTCAATTTGAAGACGAATATAAAGGGAGCCTATTAGAAAAAATAGGCAACTGTAGCGAATAGAGAGTTACTTCTGTTCTTGAGTGAACTGAAAGCCATTTTCTTTTAGCAGCAAACGATACGAATACTCGAAGACCTAAGTCTTTAGTGCTGACTAGAAAGTATTTAGAGATTGGTGAGTATTTTGAGTGGATAGAAGAAAAGAACTTGTGTAGTCTATGCTTTTCGATGGCTTGCTACGGGCTGTAGTCTGTAAAATGCAAGATTTTTTTTGCGTTACGAAGGGGTGGCGAAGAACCCAAAGGGGTCGCAGACAGGGGAAGGCTTTCCCCTACCATAGCAGCGTTGAAGTTCATAGTAAGCTTTAAAAAAGAGATAAGGTTTTATTGGCAACAGCGAAAGCCCACGAAAGGGTATTGGTTTTGAGGATAAAAACTAAATTTGTTTTCTGTGCATTGGGTGGTGTTTTGGCCATCCCAAGAACCGCCAACGACTAAATAAGAGCCTTCTTTTTGGGGGCTAGGAGTGCTTGTCCATTCCCAAAGATTTCCATTCATATCGTACATACCCCACCAGCTTCTGCACTGGTCTTTTCTTCCTGAGCGAAGGGCTTTGGTAGAGTTGGTGTTGCATTTGAATGGATGGTATCGGTTTCCATAAGAATAAGTGTAAGAGTCTTTGCCTTTACAGGCGGCTTGCCATTCCTTAAGGCTGCAGAGTCGTTTACCTGCTTGGCTGCATAGTGAGGCTGCTTGTTCGTGAGAAACCATGTCGCGAGGGAGTTCATCGGGCTTGTTGGGGTATTCGTAAGCGTCCACACAGACGATCTTGCCTTCCACTGGAACTGGATAGGCGTTTTTCTCGCATTGATTGTCGCTTGCCATGTCGTAATCAGCAGGGGTCCAGGCGGTGGAGTTCCCAAGAGAATCTTCGGCTCTAAAAAAAACTCTTCCCGTTTTGTTGTATTCAATAGGGGTGTTTTCTTTTTGAGTTTGAGTGGTATCTCCAATGGCTATCCATGTTGTACAGTCGGCTTCTTGACACTTGACTTGGAGCTTGATAGGATGGTAATAGCGTCCAGGAGGAGGGCTTAAAAAAGCTTCGGGAGGAATGGTGTCTAATTTTCTAAGGCTGTCTTGGATTTGTTTTTGAAGCTCTAAGGCCTTTAATGAGTCTTGATAGGCTTGAATAGAATCTTGATAAGCTCGTGTAGAATCTTTTTGAGCTTGTGTTAAAAGAGGTGTTTTAGGAATCTCTTTTTGTATTGCTACAGTGTCTTTTTTTAAGCTATCTATCATAGTTTCTAATAGAAGCAAACTGTCTTGGATTTGTTGCAAACTATCTGTAATATGCTGGAGGCTGTCGTTGCGTCTTTGTTGCCATTCTAAGAGCTTTTCTTTTTCTTTTTGAATTTCTATTTCTGCGTTTTTCATTTTATCAAGTTGGCATTGCACTACAAATAAAGTGATTAGTAGCAATAACATTAAAATCAAAATGAGATTTTTTTTCTTTTTAGGTCGGTTTTTTGGAGCTGAATGGGTCATTTTTAACCTTATTGTTTGCTTGTATTTTAGTATCTTCAAATAAAATACGCCAGTGTCGTTTGATTTCCTCTTCTAATTCTAACAAACTTAATTTACGACGAAGTGTGCTTCTATAGGCGATAGATATAAAACCTGTTTCTTCGGATATAATGATCACTAAGGCGTCACTTTCGGCGGCTAAAGCTTTTGCTGCTCTGTGTCTCATCCCTAAACTAGCGTCTTGTTCAGAAGAAGAAGAAGGGAGTGGTAAAATACAGCCTGCTGCAATGAGTTTTTTATGGTCCAGTATAACGGCACCGTCGTGTAAAGCAGAATTAGGAAAAAATATGGAGCGGAGTAATCTGGAACTGATATTGGCGTTTAAAGCTTCTCCTGTATCAGAATAGCTTCGAAGTCCCACTCTTTTTTGAAGCACAATCAAAGCTCCAAAACGGTTTTTTGCTAAATCTTGAACAGCATTTATTATGGATTCTGTGGTTTCATTCAATCCACTAGAGTGAAAAAATATATTACGAAGGTTAGCCTGACTGACCCCTTGACCGATACGAGTCAAAGCTCCTCTTATTTCAGGTTGGAATAAAATGACAACGGCAATAACACCAAGAGTTGCCACATTACTCAATAACCAAACCAAGGTGTGCAATTCCCACCATTGAGCTAAAAACCATGTCAACAAAAGGAGTGCCCCACCAAAAAACATTTGAACTGCTCGAGAACCACGAAACAATAATATAAAGTAATAAAGGATGATCGATATTAAAAGAATATCGAGGATGTCTGCCATTCGGACATCAATGACTCCAAATAACTTAAAAAGTATCATAAGTTCGTAAGGCCTCTAAAAGATGCAAGGCTTCTATAGTTGCAGAAACATCGTGCACTCTAAGGATATTGGTACCGCTAAGGGCAACGAGGAAAGCAGAAACAATAGAAGGGATAAATCGATCGCTATTTTTTAATGTAGAAATTTTACCGATAAAAGATTTTCTGGAAAGTCCCCATAAAGTGGGATAATCCATTTTTGAAAGCTTTTCAGCAGAAGAAATTAATTCTAAATTGTCTTCTAAGGATTTTCCAAAGCCTATGCCAGGGTCCAAACAGATTTTTTCTTTAGGCACTCCCAGTATAGCGAGTTTATTGGCTGCAGCCAAAAGTTCTGTAGAAACATCGGTAAACACATCATCATAAGGGGTGTAATCTTGTTGCATTTTTCCAAAAGAGCCTCTGAGATGATTGAGGATGCAAGAGGCTTTTGTTTTATGGATTACAGTGGCCATATTAGGATCTATGCTTAGAGCACTAATGTCATTAATGATATCTGCACCAGCTAAAACTGCTTGTTCAGCGACTTCACTTTTTACAGTGTCTATAGATATATAGAAGTTTTTTTCTTTTTTGTGTTTTTGAAGTTCTTCTATAATTGGGATCACCCTACGAAGTTCTTCTTCTTCTGAGATTTTGGAGGCTCCTGGCCTTGAGCTTTCTCCACCCACATCAATGATTTTTGCACCTTCTTGAACCAGTTTTAGTGCACGAGATGTTGCTTTGGAGAAAGAATAGTATTCACCTCCATCAAAAAAACTGTCTTGAGTAATATTGACAATTCCCATTACTGCAGGAATGGGAATGCCTGTAAATAAAGTGTTAGCGACTCTAAAACTCTGAGTTTTAGGTTTCTGTCGAATCAGCTTTTGAAGACTCATCTAAAGACTCTTTTGAAGAAGGTTCTTCGTCTAAATTTTCAGGAACAGGGGGAGGAGTGTTGTCTTTTTTCTCTTGCTCTAGTTTCTGGGTGATCATTTGATACTGTCGGCTTTTTTTAGTGCTCTCTAAGACTTCACCTTCCATGACTCGATCGACTTCTTCTCTATCCAAGACTTCGTGTTCTATCAAGGATTCTGCTAAAGCTTGAATTTTGTCTTTGTTTTCTTCTAGCAATTCTTTTGCTTTTTGATTGAGTCTAAAAATAAGAGAGTGTATGGCCTCATCTATTTTTTTTGCCATCATTTCAGAGTTTTCTTTTCCTTTGTTCATTTCTCTTCCAAGAAAAATTTCACCATCGCTTCGAGCATAAGAAATGGGTCCAATATCATCATCAAAACCCCATTCGGTGATCATCTTTTTAGCCAGTTCGGTTGCACGCATAATATCGTTAGATGCCCCTGTACTCTGATGATTAAAAAACAATAATTCAGTGAGACGACCAGAGAGCAAGAGCATGATTTTTTCTTCAACATATTCTTTACTATAAGAGACTTGATCTCGTTCTGGCAGAGACATGGTGACGCCAAGGGCGTTACCTCTAGGAATAATAGTGATTTTATGGAGTGGTTCTACATTTTTGCACAAAAGATTCATCACAGCATGACCAGCTTCGTGATAGGCTGTGTTTCTTTTTTCTTCTTCGCTCATTAAAAGTGTGCGTCGCTCTGAACCCATTGCCAGCTTATCTCTTGCTTCTTCAAAATCGAGCATAGATACTTTGGAGTTGTCGTAGCGAGCAGCTAATAGAGCGGCTTCGTTCACTAAGTTTTCTAAGTCGGCTCCTGCAAGGCCAGGAGTACTTTTGGCTATAGCCTTGATATCGATGTCGTTTTCTAAAGGGACTTTTCTTTTTCGTAAATGGACTCGTAAAATAGCCTCTCTACCTTTCAAATCAGGAAGACCTACCATGATTTGTCTATCAAAACGACCCGGTCTGAGTAAAGCTTTATCTAAGACATCAGGACGGTTTGTGGCAGCCAATAAAATAACGCCTTCATTAGAAGTAAAGCCATCCATTTCTACGAGTAGTTGATTTAGAGTTTGTTCTCTTTCATCGTGGCCTCCACCCAGTCCGGCCCCTCTTTGGCGACCCACAGCATCGATTTCATCAATAAATAATATACAAGGAGCGTTCTTTTTTCCTGTTTCAAATAAATCGCGAACTCGAGAAGCACCCACACCCACAAACATTTCCACAAAATCAGATCCAGACATACTAAAGAATGGCACTCCTGCTTCTCCAGCAACAGCACGAGCAAGTAAAGTTTTTCCTGTACCAGGAGGACCCACTAAAAGAGCCCCTTTAGGGATACGACCGCCCAATAAATCGAACTTTTTGGGGTTTTTCAAAAATAAAACCAATTCTTCCAAGTCTTGCTTCGCTTCGTCGCAGCCCGCCACATCTCTAAAAGTGGTTTTTCTTTTCCCAGTTTGTACCAACTGCTTGGCTTGACTTTTTCCAAAAGAAAACATGCCTTTGGCTCCGCCTGCTTGACGAGACATAATAAACCAAAAAAAAGCAATCAATATAATAATAGGCAAAAAGGCCACAAGGTGTTCTAACCAAGATGTTTTTTTATGGATCACTTTCACTTTAACATTTTTATGATTTTCCCATTCAGTGATTTGCTCGTTAGAGGCTTCTAGCATGTGACTCAAAAAAGATAGAGTAGGGGGGCTAGAGTCTCTCATAGAAGTGAGTCTAGAAAAAGCATTTTGCTTGGATTTTGATTTTTCAATTTCGCTTTCAGTCATTTTACGACGACCTTCTATCAAAACACCATCGACTACTTTTTGTAAAGAAAGTTCAGTGATTTCTGTATTTGAATCAGACATCATAGCCAAAAATTCAGTCCTAGAAAGTTCTAAATTGTTTTCTTCTGTATAGAGTTGCATCATAAAAAGTATGATGAGAAACATGGCAATAATAACAAAGAAGTTTTTGTTTTTAAATGGAGAGGCTGTTCTAGCTTTTGTCATGAGTTCCTTCTGTTGGGAAATAGATTTTGTCTAGATTTTCAGAAGTAGCGATTCCAGGTATCCATAAAACTTCAGAGTCTTTGGCCAATAAAGGTAAAAAATCACGAATCCATAAAGGGATAGAGTGTTCTTGAAACCATTGGTTGAGCTTTCGTTTTTTGTATTGAGTACCCAAAGGAGTAAAAGTATCTCCATTTTGTCGGTATCGCCATTTTTCTAAAAAACTTGTATTTCCTGTGTTTCCATTGAAAAGATACAAATTATCTTGCTTTTGAACACTTTTAGTGTCATAAATCCATAGAAATAACTTGTTTCTTTCGATGCATGCGTTTTTGTATCGAAAAGTACTTGCATTTCCTTCCAAGAATTTAGAGAAAATTTCGATAGGAAAATAAAAAGTTTTGAAATCCAAATACAATCTAAAAATCTCTTGCAAACCTTTGTTTGTATTCATTGAACTTGCATGCAGAGGGGGGAGTGAAAAGCAAATCACCTTGGAATATGGAGAGTATTTCGCAGGGAAATTCCATTTTTCAGGAGGGATTATAAAGGGGGTAAAATAATGCTTTGCTGCTTGCAGAATTTTAGGGTAAACACTATAAGTGATTTGAGCTATTTTAGCAAGCTTTTGAATACTTCCAGATTCTATTCTTTCTAAATAAGGCAAAGTTTTTATTCGAATCTGATTACGCCAAAAAACAGTGCTTTTATTGCTAGCATCTTCTCTCCAAGTGAGTGAATGATCCTTTGCATAATCCAACAAATCGGTTTTACTTAGGTGTAAAAAAGGTCTATAAATTAGATCTTTTCTTTGTTCTAGTATCCCTTGCAAACCTTTTATAGAAGTCCCCCTATGCATTCGCATATACACTGTTTCTGCTTGATCATCGGCATGGTGGGCTGTTAATATAAGGTCAAAGCCTTGAGTTTTTTGTAGATTAAAAAGTTCTTTGTAGCGGAGTTCTCTAGCTTTTGCTTCAAAAGATTGTTTGCTATCAAAGTCTTTGGTTTTTAAGTTTTTGATTTGAAAAGAAATGTTGTTTTTTTTACAATAAGCAGCCACAAAGTTGGCATCTTTTTCTGACTCTAGGCCTCGTACACCGTGGTTCACATGACACACATGAATACTGGAATATCCAATATGTTTTTTTCTCTTTAGAAAATAATCTAAAAGAACCATAGAGTCTAAGCCACCAGAAATGGCGAGCAAAAGTCTTTTATCTTGGAATGTTTTTACATCTTTTGGAAGAAGCAAGAACGAACTCCAGTATGACAAGCCACTTGACTGCCAGACATTTTTACTTTGAACAGCAAGGCATCTCCATCACAATCCAAACTAAAATCAACAACGCTCATCACATTGCCACTAGTAGCTCCCTTGTGCCAATATTCTTTACGGCTACGGCTCCAAAAAACCATTTCTTTTTGCTTTAAAGTACGCCTCAAGGCCTCTTTATCCATCCAAGCCATCATTAAAACATCTAGTTTCTCAAAATCTTGCACTATCACGGGAATAAGACCTTGGGAGTTCCATTTGAGTTTGATCAAGAATAAGTCTAATGCAGACATATTAACCTCTAATGTGTCCGTCTCCTACAAGAACCCACTTATAGGTGCATAAACTTTCGACTCCCATAGGGCCTCTAGCATGGAGTTTGTCTGTGGAAATGCCAACTTCTGCTCCCAAACCGTATTCGCCACCGTCTGCAAAGCGTGTACTTGCATTGACCATCACACTAGAGGAGTCCACATGATTGATAAAGTAATTTTGAACCTCTAAATCTTTGGCAAGCACTGCTTCAGTGTGCCCACTTCCATACACTTCTATGTGCTCTGCCGCTTCTTTAACATCTTTGACTATTTTTAAGTTCATCTGCAAGCTCAAGTACTCTTTTTCAAAGTAAGAATCATTTTCTAAAATTTTTAAGCCATGAATTCTAGCTCTAGCCACAGAGTCACCATAAATAGAGACTTCTTTTTCTAAAAGAGCTTGGACCAGGTCTTGTAGATTTTTATCACTCAAGTCTTGGTGCAAGAGTAGGGTTTCCATGGCATTACAAACACCAGGTCTTTGAGTTTTAGCATTGACGAGGATGTTTTTGGCAGCTTCGATATCGGCTGATTTATCCACAAAAATATGGCATATCCCATTGAAATGTTTGATCACTGGAATTTGACTTTGTTCTACTACCGTGCGAATTAGATTTACGCCACCTCTGGGGATCACTAAGTCTATATACTGATTTTGTTTTAACAAATAACTCATCAATTCACGATTAGGTGTTTGGACCAGCTGGACTGCATTGGGGTTGATTTGGTGTTCTTCCAGACTTTCTCTAAAAATTTGAGCAAGCAATGTAGAGCTTTCCAAAGATTCTTTACCACCTCTTAAAACAACAGCATTTCCAGATTTAAAACACAAAGAAGCCCCATCAATCGTCACATTGGGTCTGCTTTCGTATATGAAAAACACAGAACCTATAGGCACAGAAATTCGAGACAATTCCATACCATTAGGAAGGAGTTTTTTTTCTAAAGTTCTGTTCAAAGGGTCTTGAAAGGCTGCAATTTGCTCTACGCTAGAGGCCATATCCAAAATCCTTGCTTCATTTAAAGTAAGGCGATCGATCATTGCAGAAGAAAGTGTGTTTTTAGACGCTTCAACATCCTTTTGATTGGCTTTAATTATTTCTAAGCTTCTTGATTTTAACTTTTGAGCGAGACTCACTAAAACTGCATTTCTTTTATCTATAGAAAGACTCCTAATCTCGGTCGATGCTTTTTTGGCGTTTTGAGCGAGTGAGTCTCCGTATTGTTCAATAGAATTCATATTATTACCATGTTAAGCCCAGAGATGACTCTAGACGATATCCTTTATAATCTTTGAAATAATAAGAGTATCTAAAAGATCCCCATAAGAAATCATAAGGTGAATAAAACACAGCCGCTTTGAGTTCTTTGTAATGTATTGTTGATTTTGGATCTAAAAATCTTTTTTTGTTTGAACTTAAAGGACCATGTATATCGTTTATTTTACCACCAAATGCGGTGTCTTTATCCACTCGGCTTGCTTCTAGTTTGAAGCCAAATTTTTTGTAATCAGCAGAAAGACTGGTGTATATTTCTTGAGCATTGGGCCCCAAATCACTCCCCAAAGAACTTCCATAGTTTTGATAGGTATAACCATCTCCTTTATGGTGTGTATAAACCCAAGGCTCTATGCGAGTGTATTCGGCGTTAAATGTAAAACAAACAGAAGAAAGACAAAGTCCACTTTTGGTAACACCAATAGAAGCAGCCCATTTGTCTCCCCACCAATCACTATTAAAAGCAGAAAGAGGATTTAGTAAATCATCTAAAAAAATCTCTCCGTATAGCTCCCAGTTTTTGAAGGCATTCACCTTAAAATCAAAAGCAAGGGCATTATTGTCTAAATCACCCAAAAAAGGTTCTGCAAACATATAAGGCAATAAAGGGATAGCATAAATCCATTCAAAATGTCGATCAGCACTATCGGCGTCTAAATTGGGATTTGTATTGGCTTTTTCAGTAGTACTTCCATAAACAGTCATCTCAGAAACACCAATCTCAACATTGAAAGGTAAATTCATTTGAAGCCTGTGGGCGTTGAGGTACTTTAGTTTATTCTTTTTTTGTGATAATTTGGCAGCATATTGAGTGTATTGAAGAGGTCCAAAATTCAATTCATATCCAAAATATGGTGTAGAAGCTGGTTCAAAAATAAAAGTAGTAGAATCACTCCAAGGCCTATAAAATTGCGTCTCACCTCTTAAAATCAATGGATTCCTTTTGGCAGTTCCCCATTGGAGGCGATCCATACCAGCCAAGAAGTTACCGTATTTTGTCTCGTACTTCAAGTTGGTTTGCACTTGGGCCCAATTGTAGGTGTTCTCTGATTCTTTAGTAAAAGGGATTCCATCGGCAGGATCATAAGAACCTTCAATAATGGGAGCATTGCTTCTATCCATAAATAGGCTAACCGCTGAATTAAAAAACAAATTATCATACAAGTGTCCCTCTAAACGACCCTTTAAGATAAAGCTATGGAAGTAAATTTTAGGAGTCATAAAAGAGGCTCGCATAGAATCCACTGCAGAAAAACGAATAAAAAGCTCCTTGTCTTTAGAAGAGTCTGCAAAATAAAAATGGCCTTGTCTATCGCTCATAGAAATGTCGTTGTAAGCAAAAGCGATATGGAAAAGGAAAAGAGATAAAATAATCGTTTTGAATATTTTCATAATATTATGGAGTGCTAAAAATGTTTTTTAGAAGTTGAAGGTGAATATTAGATTTTTTTTTCAAAGATGGAGAAAAAGCAATAAAAGGAAAACTAAATAAAAGTTTAGTAAAACTACGAGAAAATCGATAGAGTTTAGAAAAAAGCTTCCCTTTTAAGCCAAAATGTTTTTGAAACACATATTCTTGAGAATTATCGTATTTTATAGCATTAGTCAAAGTGAGGAGAGGAGATTCTCCACCTAAATGGGTGATAATAGCTTGCCGCTCCATAAAATAAGGGATATTGAGTTTTTTAGCTCGCATTGCAAAATCTAAATCTTCATGATACAAAAAGATGTCTTGATCGAATCCGCCCAACATTTCCCATAATGGACGAGACATCATCAAACATATGGAGTTAGTCCTGTATGTTTCAAATAGACTTGGATCCGATGAAGGACTTAAAACACCATGTATTTTTTTGGATGCAGTTTCTTTGCTTTTAAATGCGGTTAAAAAAAACTGAAATGGAGTGATTTTAGCATAATAATTCTTTTGTATGGAACCATTGGATGCCTTCACAAAGGGGGCTACAATTGCTTCTTTTTGATGAGTGTTTTTATATTTTATTAAGCTGTTTTTTAAAAGTGGCAAACTTTGTAATTTTGGAAGCACATCGTTGTGCAAAAGGCATATCGCATCGAAGTCAACACCTTTTTTTGCTAAGTTTTGAATAGCCATATTGGTAGCAGTGGCGTAGCCCATATTTTTTTGCAATTCCAAAAGATGAACTTGAGGAAAGTTTTCCCTTATTTTTTGAGCTGTTTGGTCAGTGCTTCCATTATCTACAACGGCAATTTCAAAACCTCTTTGGAGCAAAGGCATGATACACCATAAGCACGCGTTGGTCAAATCAAATTTATTGTATGTGACTATAATAATGGCAGTTTTCATGGTACCTTAAATGTTTTAAGTTTTTAAAAAAGCGATAGGTAAAAAGCTAATTTATTGTACTATAAATATACTTTTTTTATCATTAAGAGTAAAGTTAATAATTAAAATTTCTCTATATATTCATTAAAAATCTATAAAAAATAATTTCTAGAGATTCAAAGACCAAAATGGAAAGGATTCCGTTTTCTTTTGAGTTTTTTCTTTTTTATGAAGTTTTAGAATCGCCTGGTTTGTTTTACGTTTAAACTTAAACTTTGCATGTAATAGCAAAGCGAATTAAAATAAAAAAGCAGACAGATAAATATGCAGTGAAAGTGAAAAAGAACACGATTTTTATGATTAAGAGTGGTATAGTTTTTCTAAATCTGCATCTCTTAATGGAGAGAGTAAGGTTGCTTTTCTTCTTTTCTTTCGAATAGTTCTATAGTTTTTAATAAAATAAAATAAAGAAAGCCACGAAAAGTTTTTTTTCATAAAATCGATTGCTTTTTTGAAACCTAAGTTTTTATGAAGAACCAAAGCAAGTTCTTTATGATGACTCAAAACATCCGTATTAAATGAAGACTGCATCGAAAAGTTTTGAAGTGGAAAGCTAAACACCTTTCCTTGAGCGTGATACATCCTTAAGCCCCAATCTAAAAACTGTAAATTTAAAGGAAAGCTTAAATCTAATGCACCCGTCCTTTGAACTATCCGTCTTGAAACTATTGTTAAATAGGGGTGTGGAGCTGCCACATAATCATAAAGAGCCCCTTCTACTTTGTTTTGAGGTGTAACCCCTTTAGAATAATCCAATAAATAGGGACTTAGCTTTGTGTCTAGAAACTCTAAAATAGGTGAAAAACAATCAATCATAGGGAATTCTAAACAAACATTAGCAATCTCGTTTAAATGATTTACTGAAAAATGTTTGTGTAAATCGTGATGCAATATGATTATCCACTCTGCAGTAGTGAAGTGCAAACTATCGTTGATGGATAGAGAAGGAAAGTACTCTAAAGCAGGGTCTTGAATTGTATTTTCAAGAGTAGAAGTAGGATACACTATAATATCAAATTGTTTTTTCATATTCTAAAGTTTAAGCTAAAACGATGTTCTACTCCCAAGCCTTGTATTAAATATGAAAATGTATAATCAAAATCAAAAGATAAAAGTTGCAATCCTAAACCTAAACTAAAGAATCGAGCTTCATAAGATTCTGTAGGTCGAGAATGAGAGGCAAAGAGCTCTTTAAAAT
Organism: Fibrobacter sp.; assembly: GCA_012523035.1. Taxonomy (GTDB): domain Bacteria; phylum Fibrobacterota; class Fibrobacteria; order Fibrobacterales; family Fibrobacteraceae; genus JAAYJH01. Next base: position 7,330 of record JAAYJH010000002.1, on the reverse strand, counting down.
CTCTGCTTAAATCTAACCATGCACGATTAAAACCAGAACGAAGGAATAAATAATCTCCAAGGGCGTATTCTAGGCCTAGTGAAAGGGCGGGTTGACTATAGCGTGGCAAGGTGTTTTCTAAAAACAAACTCAGTCGAGGGACTTGCCTAGACTTTAAAAATGCAGAAAGAGCATAAGTTTGAGCCATTGCGTAAGCTTCGGAGTCTCCGTCTTGAATATAATCTCGAATCAATGCACCAAAATCACGGGCAACAAAAGCAAAGCCATAAAGATTACTTTTTGCTGTCCATACTAGCCCCCAATCAAAAGCTAGAGCAATAGCAGTACGGTCACCGAGCTTTCCAGATAATTTGTCTGTAGCTAGTTTAATAGTAGAACCAAATCTAAAAAGCCTTAAAGGAATAGAAGAGCTTAAGGTGAAAAGTTGACTTTGAGGGGAGTGGACTTGACCCGTAGGTTGACCGTATTCATCGTAACCTTCTATATCCCCATAAAGCAACCAGCCGTAAGACGCTTGAATGCTCATAGTACTTAATTGTCTAGTATAAGAGAGATTCCCTTGATTTTCTGCAAAAACACCGGTTTGAAAATGAAAAGAAAAAAGATGATGATAAGAATCATTAAAAATGAAAGCAGCAGGGTTGAGTTGCATAATACTAGGATCAGAAACAATAAAAGCAGAGGCGGATCGCTCTAAAGCCATATTTCTAGCACTTTGGAAGGATTTTGAAAATGCAAATATTTCGCGTCCCACTTCACTTTTAGTAAAAAAAGCGAATGATTTTGAGCTTAAAAAAAGCAAAAAACAAAATAAAAATGAATAAAAAGAAAAAAACTTCATAAAAACAATTTACAAAATTTAAAAGAGTTATTATCTTTGTTTTCGTCGAGCCAATAGCTCAGCTGGTAGAGCAACGCCCTTTTAAGGCGTGGGTCGAAGGTTCGAATCCTTCTTGGCTCAGAAAAACCGATTTTTTAACTAAAATCGGTTTTTTTGTTTTATATTTGCGGGCATGTCCTTATATTTTTCTGATTTTCTCAAAGAAACCACAAACGAAGCCCTGAATCCATTGTTTGAACACCCAAAAACGGGGGCTCTTCATATTAGCGGTTTAAATATTGCCGCCAAGTCCACTTTATTAGCTTCTCACTTTTTAAAAAGCTATGAAAACATTTTGCTTATTACAGAAGATTATAAAAATGCAGAGGAGTGGTTTAATAATCTTTCTGCCGTACTTCCAGAAAATCAGGTTTTCTTTTTTCCTCCTTTAGGGTTAAAAGTTTACGAAGAGAAAAAACCTTTTGAAGGGGTCTTAGAAGAGCGTTTGCTGGTATTCAAAGAACTTTTAACAGAAAACAAAAAAGTCATACTTTGTCCTGTAGATGCCTTATTAATGAGATTACCTAAGCCGGGTTTTTTAAAAGAAAAAACTCTTCATTTTAGTGTTGGAGGAATACAGGACCCACTATCTCTTCGCCCCATACTCTTAGATATGGGCTTTAAAGAGCAACCGATAGTCAATGCAGTTGGTGAGTTTTCTATTAGAGGCTGCATTATTGATATCAATGGTTTTTTACATGAGCACCCTATTCGTATTGAAGTGTTTGGAGATGAAATAGAATCCATTCGTTTCTTTGATATTTTTTCACAACGATCTGTAAAAGAACTAGACTCGATAATAATTTATCCTATGGGAGAGTTTAATATCCCAGAAAAAGACAAGTTTAATTTCGAAGGGAATTTAGATTCATTATTTTGGAAGCGACATCAATACCAAGACTTAAATTATTCGCTTTTAGATTATCTAGAACCAGAACTTTTTGTTTTCGATGATTTATCTGCTATAGAAAATAAAGCATCTTCTCTGCATTATTCTTATCAAAAAGAATTTTTAAATCTTTCTAGCACTCATTTTATCCATGATAATCCAGAAAAAATATGGTGGAAATTTAGTGAATTGACTCCTTATTTCTCTCAAACTTACTTGCTCCAATTCACACGAGTTCAAGCAGAAATATCGAGTTGGATCAATTATGATTTAGACATTCAAAATATAGAAAATAGAGGTATTGATTCTGTATTAAAAGAAATAGAAGCTTTCAGTGAAGAGGGAGGGGAGGTTTATTTGTTAGCTCCTACCCAGGGGGCTTTGAATCGGTTAACTAGTTTATTTGATTCAGCTTCTGTAAAAGGTTTTTTGATTGGATTTTTAAGCGAAGGATTTTGGTTAACCAAAGAAAAAATTGCTTTTTTAACAGAAGGTCAAATTTTTAATAGAACCACAAAAAAAAGAAGACGAAAAACAATTGCTAACTCTGTATCCACTGCACTTTTAGTAGAGTCCTTGACAAGAGGGGATTTTGTGGTTCATGAAGATCATGGGGTTGGTCGCTATTTAGGTTTAGTGCGTGTGGAAGTCAATGGCGGTTTGGTGGATTGTGCTCTCCTTGAGTACGATGGTGGAGATCGATTGACCTTTCCTGTCTCTGATTTGCAAAAAATAGAGAAAATACAAAGTTCAGAAAATAGTGAATTAAAGTTAAATCGACTGGGCTCTAAAGCATTTGAAAACCTCAAAAGCAGGGTGAAAAAAAAGCTTGTTCAAGTCGCCAAAGAATTAGTTGAATTGTATGCTAAACGAGACCTTGTAGAAGGTTTTCAATTTCCTAAAGACAATCAAATGCAATTGGATTTTGAAGACGCCTTTGAATATTCTCCAACACCAGATCAAATTAGAGCCACTTTAGAAGTTAAGAGAGATATGGAATCTAAAAAGCCTATGGATCGTTTGATTTGTGGAGATGTGGGCTTTGGTAAAACAGAAGTGGCTATGCGTGCTTCTTTCAAAGCGGTTTCAGCAAAAAAACAAGTGATCCTATTGGTACCCACCACTATATTAGCAGCACAACATTATGAAAGTTTTCAAGAAAGATTTGCAGCCTTTCCCATTAACATAGAGCTTATTAATCGATACCGAAGCCCTAAAGAAAAAAAAGAAATCTATGAAAAGTTAAAAACAGGAGCTGTTGACATTGTCGTAGGAACTCACGCTCTTTTATCTAAAAATATATCTTACAAAGACTTGGGACTTTTAATCATAGACGAAGAACAAAAGTTTGGGGTCAAGCAAAAAGAAGCCCTTAGAGCTATGCGTTTGACTGTGGATACTTTGAGCATGAGTGCTACCCCAATTCCTAGATCGCTGCATTTAAGTTTGACTGGAGTCAGAGATATCTCCTTAATCAACACTCCTCCTATGAATCGATTGCCAGTTGAAACCAAATTGCTAAAACGAAACGACAAATTTTTAGCAGAAGCTGTTCAAGATGAATTGGCGCGAGGTGGACAAGTGTTTATAGTAAATGATAGGGTGAAAAATATTCTAGAATTAGCAGACACAATAGAAAACTGGGTTCCTGATGCAAGCATAGCTGTGGCTCACGGTCAAATGTTGGACTCTGATTTAGAAAGGGTTATGGATGCTTTTGTTTCGAAAAAAATAGATGTTTTGGTGAGTACAAGTATTATTGAATCCGGTTTAGATGTACCCAATGCCAACACAATTATTATTATGAATGCTCAAAATTTTGGGATTAGCCAATTGTATCAAATGCGTGGTCGGGTGGGTCGTTCCGATATATTAGCGCATGCTTATTTGGTCATGCCAGCCGAAGGAGAAATCTCTATTGACTCATTGAAACGATTACAAGCATTGGAGCAGTTTACAGACTTAGGGAGTGGCTATCAGCTTGCGATGCAAGATTTAGAAATTCGAGGAGCTGGTAATTTATTAGGGTCCGAACAGCATGGCTTTATCAGTGAAATTGGGTTTGAAACCTATGTTCGTTTGGTCAAAGAAGCGGTGGAGCAACTCAAAGGAGGATTTGTAGAAAAAACAATCCAACCAAGGGTAGAAGTAGGAGTGGATGCTTATTTGCCAGAAGATTGGATTGAAGATGGCTTGTCTAGAATTGCCTTGTATCAAAGGATAGCCAGGGCAAAATCTTCTCTAGAAATTCAATCGATCACTGAAGAGGTTAAGGACCGCTTTGGAGAGATACCTCGAGCTGCAAAAATGCTCTTTTTAGTCAGTGAAATCGGAATTTGGGCGGGCAAGCTTCGCATCCAAGGAGTTCAGCAAAAAAAATCACTTTTAGCTATTACTTTTTCAGAAAATCCATCTCCTGATCCACGAGTATTAGCAGAAATTCTATCGGTTTCACCATATCCCATGCGTTATTTAGGCTCTTCACCTCTTCAAGCCATTGTAGAATTAGAAAAGGGCAATTCTTTTGAGCAGTTAGAAAGCACTCATAAAGTATTTAAAGCCTTTGAAAAGATTCTAGAGCAGCCAAAAACAATTGATTAGTCTCATGGATTTCATTTTTTAACTTTAGAGCTATCTCTTCTGGGCGTGAATTAGGTGAAACAAAATTTATATCTGCATCTGTTTCTACTTTGAATTTTTCTTGTGGAATTTCTTTTAAGAAAAGAGCTAAATCAGGAGAACGAAAGGAATCTTTATGTAAAGAAAGTTGACAATCTAAATCGAGAGTGTCTTGAAGCAAATGTTTTTTAGGGTAAAATCGGTGCAAGACAATGTTGGATTCTTTTTGTGGATAACCGAGCGATCGAAGTAGTTTAAAAATACGAGTATAGTCACCAACGCAATGGATGATCAAGTCTCGTTTGAATTGAAGTGCTGCTTTTGCTTGTAAAACAAAAAGTTTTTCCTGAAAATCATTCCCTTTATAAAAAGGGACTCTTTTATCTAAGCCTGTTTCTCCAATTTTTGATTGTGGATTTCTCAATATAAAATCTAAACAAAGCTTCCAATGAGATTCATAGAAAGCAGAAGCTTCTGAAGGGTGGATGCCGTAAGCTGCTTGGATAAAGCGATGCTCTCGAGTCAATTTTTCTAACTGGTTCCACTCATTTGAAAAACAAGCACTAGAAACAGCAAAATACATTGAGTTTTCTAATAATGGAGCAAGCTCCTTATATAAAGGGAGCTGAGTAAAGTGCATATGAAAGTCGAACAATTCCAAAAAAACTCCAAGAATAGATTTCTTTTAAAATATAAATAAAAATCATTAGCTAAAAAAAAACAATTAAAAACTAATATTTCTATCTTTGCACCTGTAAAAAGAGGCATTTATGAATCCAGAAGTGAAAAAGCGAAGAACTTTTGCCATTGTGAGCCATCCAGACGCAGGCAAAACAACCATGACAGAAAAATTTTTATGGTATGGTCAAGTGATTAGAGAAGCTGGGCATGTTCGAGCAAAAGCAAATCGAAGTCATACAGTGAGTGATTGGATGCAAATAGAACAGCAACGAGGAATTTCTGTTTCTAGTTCTGTGTTGAATTTTCCTTTTGAATCTTGCCAGTTTAACCTTGTAGATACCCCTGGTCACCAAGACTTTTGTGAAGACACCTATAGGGCCTTAACGGCGGTGGATTCTGCCTTGGTTTTGATTGATAGTGTGAATGGTGTTGAAGTACAAACTATCAAGCTCATGGAAGTTTGCCGTATGCGAAAAACTCCCATTATTACTTTTATTAATAAAATGGACCTCGAAGGAAAAAATGTTTTAGAACTACTGGATGAAATCGAAGACATTCTTCAAATCAAAGTATGCCCTTTCACACTTCCTATTGGTGTTGGAAAACTTTTCAAAGGCATTTACGACATTCAAGATCATTCCTTTCACACTTTTAATAAAGCAGAAAACAAGCAAGAAATCATTCAAATGACAGGGCCCAATGATCCAAAGCTTGTAGAGATTTGTGGTGAAAATTGGGTGGAACTTTTCTTAGAACAATATGAAATGGTCACAGAAGGAATGGAAGCTTTTGACCATGAACAGTATTTACAAGGAAAAATGAGTCCTGTTTTTTTTGGAAGTGCGGTAAACAATTTTGGTGTCAGGCAACTGCTCAATGCTTTTGCTACACTAGCCCCTCCTCCAATTCCAAGAGAATCTGATTTAAGAGTCATCGACCCTTCAGAAGAAGAGTTTAGTGCATTTGTTTTTAAAATTCAAGCCAATATGGATCCCAAACATCGAGACAGAACGGCTTTTTTAAGGATTTGTTCAGGAGCTTTTACTCGAGGCTCTAAAACATACCATTGCAGAACAGGTCGAGAAATTAGATTAGCCACTCCTACAGCCTTTTTAGCCAAAGACAAAGAAATTATCGATCATGCTTGGGCTGGAGATATTGTGGGCGTGAATGACCCTGGTTTTTTTAATATTGGGGATACTTTAACTCAAGGAGAAAAGTTTAATTTCACAGGAATTCCTGATTTTGCTCCTGAGTTTTTTGCTAGGGTCGTTTTAGCAAATCCTTTAAAATCAAAACAAATGAATAAGGGTTTAGCACAATTGTCAGAAGAAGGAGCCACACAGCTTTATCAACCTCTCAATTTTCCCCAGCCCGTGATTGGAGTCGTTGGAGAGCTCCAATTTGATGTCTTAAAATTTAGACTTTCGAGTGAATATGGTGCAGAGGTGCATTTAGAACGGATGCCCTCTTATGGTATTCGATGGATTTTAGGTGGTGAAAAAGAAAAAAAATCTTTTAGTGCCGAGCACATCATGGACTGTATGACAGACAAAGAAAATCGTTTAGTTTGCTTATTTCCAAATGAATATCGATTGAATTTAGCGATTAAAAATTACTCGGCCTTAGAGTTTAGCAAAACTTCTCCAGCCAATGAATAAGTCAAAATAACATTTAAATTCTTTAAAGCATTCAGATTTATCGAAAAGTAAAATCATGCTATTGTACTTTTCTTTAGCATTGCTTGGCAAAGGTATTCTCAAATCATAGCCTTTCTATTCATACATTATTACTAAAGTATGAATACTCTAATAACGGTGACTAGGGTATAAAAAAACAGCCTTATCGAATAAAGCTGTTCGTCATATTTGTTACGCTTAAATTTTACAATGTTCTTAAGCTTTCGATTTAAACCAAAGTGATTATTTTTGCAAAAAGAGCATCTGCAAGAGCAGTGGTTTCTAGTCCCTCAAACACATTGAATTGATTAAAAATAATGTTTCCCTTTCCAAAAGGCAATACTTGTAAATCAACCCCTGTTTTAATTTCTGATTTGATAATTGAAACCGAGCGAGCATAGACTTTGGCTCCTTCTAATTCATTTAAAGAAACACTGGGCATCACAGCAGAAGCAGTGTGGTCCAAAACATTCTTTTGATTAAAAACAGAAAGTAATTTAGAAGCTTTTGGCAAGTAATGCAAGCTCAGTTCATTGGCACCAGTACTAAAATGAGATTCAATTTCAAAATCAAATAAATGAC
>JAAYJH010000008.1 GCA_012523035.1 Fibrobacter sp. | reverse complement strand
CATTAGGATACACCACTGCAAAACGAGCCGTATCAGCTATATCTTCCCAATGAGCCATTCCTTGTTGATAAGGAGCATCTTGATTCATTCCATGTAAAGAAATAAACAATGGAGAATCTTTTTCTAATCCTGACGGTACATGTGTCAACATATTACGTGAAGTTGTCCCGACCATAATATTTTGAGAAATAGGAGCCGCAAATGTATTTGTTGTTAACAGGAATCCTATCGCTAGGACTAAAGTTTGAATTATAAACATAAAATACTCCTTTTGTATGTTTTTATCGTTTTGTCTTACTATGCTTTTTTAAAATTATTACAAACAAGCTTTGCTTGAGCAAAAATTAAAGCTTTTATTGTGGATAATTTATCCACGGGAAAGCTTGTGTTATATTAAAAGCCAGGCGTTTCTGAAACTTCAATCATTTTCTAAAAGTGCTTATTATTTTTGAGTCAATGGGGAGATTTATTGGAGTGTGAATTTAAGTTGCTAAGTTTTTTTAAAAAAATCAGTGGTTTTATTGCTTGAGGTTTTTTTGGGTTGATGATTAAAATAATATCGATAAGTTTAATGTGGAAGTTTTGGATGGCTTTTAGATTAATTATTTATTTTTGAATGAAATGCAGTTTAAGCTTTTGTTGATGTGTTGTTTAGAAATGGGCACCATTTTTGTAAAACAATCCCCTCTAAAAGTGAGGGGATTGTGGGTGTGTTTTATGTTAGGGTTTGAATGAGAGAAGTTTATTTTTTTATATCAATGAGTCGATTGTGATTTCCGTTTTTGGTTCGGATATAATAAACACCAGCTTTGATTTTTGTTTTCTGTAATTGTTGTCGTAGGGTGTGGATGTTTTTGCTGTTAAAAATGCCAAGGAGTGCTCCATTGAGATGATATACTTTGAATTCTTGTGTTTTACTTTTGGTGATAGATTGACTTGCGTTTTGGATGTGGAGTGATTCTTCTTCAAATTTTAGCCAGTCTATATTTACAAAACTCCCTGTGATGAGTATTTTGAGAGTGTGAGTTCCTTTGGGCAATTTGGAGCTTTTTGTGGTAATAATGTTATAAGTGTCCCAATCGCCAGTACTCTCTACTTTAATCGTATCTGTAATCGCAACATCATCTAAGAAAAGCCTAAATGAAGAAGTTTCACTTGAAGAAACTTTTGAATCTATAGTGAAAACTCCTTCTTTTTCCACATTCACGGTGTATTCAAGCCATTCTCCTGCTTCAGTGTATCCAATGGCATATCCATCACTTGTTTTTACAATGTCCACCCCATCTTCACGATACTCTCCACCTTGGTTTTCTAGGTCCATATCGAAATAAGATTTATTTTGCCCACCCAAATCATAGTCTTCCGCTTCAATTGTTCCTGGAATGGTCAAAACACCTTTATAAGGCTCTTGAGGGACTGTATCCACTGGGAGAGAAGACTTATCAAAAAGTCCAGTAGTGTTGACCCCTTTATTGTTAGCCATATATTCTTTTAGCCATGTCATTGCAGGGCGATCTACACCATTTTTGATAATCCCTGAGTTTCCATTGGTTGTCCAAGTGGAACCATAAATATAGCCCCATAGTGTGATCCCTGCCACATATTCGGCATTCATAAATTCTGGAATTTGTTCTTTGTAGCGTTGTAATTGTAGTGCGTCGTTGTCTGTTCCAATATCATATTCAGATATAAATAAGGGAAGTTTGGTTTGATCGTATATTTTTTGTAATGCCGCTTTAAATTCACTGTATTCCATTTCAGTTAAATCATGTGCTTGTAGCCCATAAGCATCTACTGGTGCTCCAGCCGCTTTTATTTTTTTGATGAGGTCAATGCCTTCGTTAATTTGCCATCTAAAAGTGTTATAGTCATTATAGATTAAAATAGCATTGGGCCACCTTTCTCTTGCCATATGAAAAGCTGTGGTCACAAAAGTATAGTCTCCATTGTTGTCGCCACCAAGAGCAGGGATGATGTTGTTGTCTTTGCCAAAGCCAGAGTGATATTGTCCATTTCCCGTTCGAATAGCTTCATTCACCACGTCAATCATTTGCAGGTCAGGGTATTGTTTTGCAACAGCATCAAACCAAGCGGTAATGGCTTTTTTTGTTTCTTCAACGCTTAATCCATTTAACCAGTTTGGATATTGAGAGCCCCAAACTAAGGCATGAAATTTAAAATATCCACCATTGTTTTTTGCCCAATTGTAGGTAGCATCGCACCCTCTAAAGTTATATTGACCACGGATTCCTTCGATGGAAGCCCATTTACACTCGTTTTCTGCTGTAATTTGATTCCAATAAGTCCCAAAATCACTGCGAACCGCTCCATTGGTAGTGATATTGCCCAAAAATTTACTTGCTCCTTCTGCTAAAGGTGCCGAGTGAAGCATTGATGTTAGATAAATAGCGAATAATAATCTAGCCTGTTTAAAAATTGGATTCATAATAATATCTCCTTATCAAACTCTTCTATGAAAATACCCTTCAGATTAAGTTTTTTTTCATGGAATACTGTTTTATTGTGGATTATTTATCCACAGCTTAAATTTTATAGTGATTTGTTTTATTATGTTATAAGAAAGTAAAAAAGATAAAGAGTTTTTGTTTTATTGATTATTATATTTATGTACCGTATAGTGTGAAGAGATATATTAATGACTTGAATTACAAATTATAGACAGAATTTGTGAGTGCTTTTGATTTTGATTGAAATAAGGTGCATAGACAATTTGTCCATATGTTTTCTTTAAAAAGTGCTTTCTAGCTCGTTTAAATAGTATTTTTATGGGTTACAAGCACTTAAATACTAGGTATATGATGACTATTTTTTCTGAACTAAACGATTATCGAGATTTTTTGAAATCATATTATGAACAACGAAAAAAAGAGATGCCTTTTTATTCTTATCGAATGATGGGAGATAAGCTGGGATTGGATTCGAGTTATTTGTATCGTGTGATTCAAAAAAAACAACATTTGCCTATTCATGTGTTACCAACAGTTAAAGAATTGTTAGGAATTTATGGCCGTTCAGCAGAATATTTTGACTTACTGGTAGCGGCGGGTGTGAGCAAAAATTCAGATAAAAAATCTGAGTTAATGGCAAAAGCAGTGGCTCTTAGAGATGTAGAACGACGGAGCTTGCAAATAGCAGAATTAAAATTTCTTGAAAACTGGTGGATTTCTGCGGTTCGTGCCTATTTAGAGCTAAATGGTGGCATTGTGAATATAAAAAAAATAGCCAGTGAGTTGAATCCCCCTATTACATAGGAACAAGCTGCAGAGGCTATAGAAATTTTAAAAGAAGTAGGCTTGGTTAAAAGTATTTCTTCTGGTCGATTGGTGCCAACTGAATCCCATTTAACGGTAAGTGGTGCAGAAAAAGCAAAGGCTGTTCGTCATTTTCAAAAACAAGTGTTATTTTTAGCTAGTGAGGCTTTGGAGAACATTCCTGTTAAAGAAAGAGATATTTCAACTTTGACATTGTCTGTGGATGAAGCTTGTTTTGAAGATATAGGAGAAATGCTAAAAGAATTTAGGCGTTTGGTGCAAAAACGAGTCGATGAGTCGAAGCATTCAGATCGAGTGATGCAGCTGTCTATGGCATTTTATCCAGTGACAAAAACTAGTGAGAAGGTTGGCTGAAAATGATTAAAAAAATGTATTTTATGATGATTTTTTTAAGTGTCTTATTCTCTTCTTGTTTTTTTAAAGAAGAAGTGTCTGGTACTTCTATGGAAACAGAAAATTCAATTGCATTCCAAGTGTCTTTGGCTAATGGGTCTTTAGCTAAACATACAGATGTTTTTATTAGGCCTGCAGATTATGTTGCTAAATCTAATGTATTGGAGAGCAGTAATTTAAAACAAGGCATTTGGAATGGAAAAACCGATGAAAATGGAAAAATTTTAGTGAAAAATCTAAAAGCTGGAAAATATACAGCAGAGGCAAGAGGAGATTCTTTGAAGGGTCTTTTAAAATTTGAATTCGGTGAGACCGCTCCAGATACATTCAATATTCAAATGAAAAAGCCAGGTGCAATATCTGGAACTGTAGAATTTCCATCTGGATATAATTCTGCAACAATTGGAGTTTTAGGTTTGGAATATTTTACAGAAGTAGATTCAACGGGATTCTTTTCTTTTGATGTTTTACCCGCGGATTCTTTGGTAGTACTCACTTTTATGGAATCTGATTCTAATATTATTTCACAGATTGTTTCGACTTCTACTGTAGTGATAGCAGAAGATACGGTTTACATAGATATCAGCATCTATACTAAAATGGATACTACAACTTATACAGATACTTTATTTTATGAGTCTTTTGAGGATAGTACAAAATCTTGGTATGTTTCTAAAACAGAATATGCTACCGCAAACTTAAAAATTCAAAATGAAGACAATCGAGAGGGTTTAGTTGCTTATTTTACTTATACCAATGATTCAATAAATGGGTGGGCTTTAATGGGGCATGCTTTGGATTCCATTTTGGATTTATCTTTTTTAGATTCTATAAGTTTTTATGCTCGAGGTGATGGTCAAATTTCTTTTGCTTTTGATCATTTGAGTGAAATAGATTCGACATTGAATGGAAAAGCTTGGATACATATAGAAATTGATTCTAAATGGACTCGCTATGTTGTTAAGCCGTCTGATTTTTTAGAGGCAGATGATATAGGAGGTAATACAGGTTGGGATACAGTAAAAAAAGAGGTTAGCAATATTACTTTTTTTGGAAATCATGGGACTCATTTTTGGTTAGATGATGTAGTGCTTTACAGCACAAGATTAGACATAAAAGAGATAGAATAGTGTTATAATCTCAAATTTTATTGTGGATTATTTATCCATATCATTTCCTATAAACAGATTAAAATAAATAATTTTGAACTTACTTTTATGTTTATATCCTTCTGGGGTGTTATAAGAATATAAAAGGAGTTACAATGAATTTACTTAAATGCACAGTGTTGTGGGGTGTGTTTTTTTGTTTTTTTGCATATGCAGATAATCCCATCAGTAGTTACCATTATTTAGCAGATCCTGCGGCGACATCGGATGATGAGACTTTTTATCTGATTACAGATACTGATGACCTCGCTGGAGATGATGGTTACACTATTAAATCTCTTTATGGTTTTACAAGTACAGATATGAAAAACTGGACAGATCATGGAATTATCTTTGAAGCTAAACGAGAATATGACAATGTGAATGATATTTGGGCATCGGGAATAGATATTGCTCCAGATGGGACTTTTTATATTGTTTATCCCGATGGAGGAGGGGGAGGTGTAGGTTTAATCAAAGCCAAAAACTTTAGTGGACCATGGGAAAACCCTATCCCTAACAATAAAAAGCTAATTAATAATTGGGGTGGTGGATTAGCCGATTGTGATGGAATCGCTTGGTGTTTTGACCCAGATATATTTTTTGACGAAGATGGAACAGGCTATTTTACTTTTGGTGGTGGAAGTAGTGATTCCCGCCCTGCAGCAGAAAATAATAATAACATTTTTAACCTTTATCGATTCAACCCCGATATGAAAGGATTTGATTTGAATTCAAAAGTTCAATTAAAATTAGGTGGCCCTAAAGCAATGGAAGCCTCTCATATTCATAAAAATGGAAGCATTTATTATTTAACCTATAGTACAGCAGATTTGAGAATAGCTTATGCTACTTCAGATAAAGTGACGGGTCCATATACATACCAAGGAATTTTTATGGATAATCCCAATATCAATGGTCAAAATATCAATGCACATAATAATAATCATCACGGGATCGCTCAATTTAAAGGGAAGTGGTATGCTGTGTATCATGATCGTCGTTTAGTGCAAGCGAGCGAACATCCTCCTTCACTTGGAGTAGCAAACCCGTCCCCTGCTTATCATCGAAGTGTGAGTATTGATGAGCTCACTTATTCTGGAGATAAAATTAATAAATTAGTTTATACCAATGAAGGGCCAAGACAAATCAAAAATTTTGACCCATATCAAAGGTATCCTGCTATCACAAGCAGTAAACAGCGAAATATTCGAAGTCGTACAGATTGGATTCGTGGACAAGCTGTAAAACATGTATTAACACCTCTCTCGACAAGAGAATCTTGGATTCGAGTATCTGGTGTAGATTTTGGCAGTGGAGCCATAAATTTTATTGTAAATGCTGCAAGCGTATCGGATGGAAATAGGATTGAAATTCGTACTGGAAGTCCCACAGGGGCCTTGGCTAGTTCTTGTGAAATTCCAAAAACGAACAGTTGGACTTCTTATAAAAAAACAGAGTGTAGCGTGAATGACCTAAAGGGTGTAGTTAATGAATTATTTATGGTATTTAAAGGCTCTAAAGACTCCACCATGGGTATTTTGGAGTGGGAGTTTTCAAAAGGACCGAGTATCCCACAAACTCCATATCTTGGAGTAGCGAGTAAAATTCCAGGAAAGATTGAAGCAGAAAATTACGATATTGGCGGGCAAAATAAGTCTTATTATGATGTTGATTCAGAAAATAAAGGGGATGCTT
>JAAYJH010000053.1 GCA_012523035.1 Fibrobacter sp. | reverse complement strand
TTTTGGAGCTAAAGGCACTTTTATTTTTGAACTTCGTTTTTCTATTTCTCTTATCGAAAACTATTTTAGTGGATTGAACGCTCCCCAACCCGCCCCTATGGAAGACATTCAAATACTAAAACCAAAATAGTAAATAGGAGAGCCTTATGGGAAGAAATTTAATTTTTCTATTTTTATTAATGATACTTTTTACTTTTAACGGGTGCTTGACACACTGGTTTATCGACACCGAAGTTCGATTGCAAATCGAAAATTTAAGCCCTTATACTATCAATACAGTATCCTTAAGCTCTAAAGACACCGAAGACGAAAAAACATGGATGAATACCCCCATCGCTCCAAAAGAGCGGTCTAAAGTGATTTCTCAAAATTGGGTTGGAAATTTCAATCTCAAAATCACTTATCAAGATAGCCTTTTATTAAAAAAACACCTTTTTGAAGATGTCAGTCTCGAGGGTGGTAGTGTTTTTATTCAAATTTCTATAAAAGATGGTGTTTGGGTCCTAAATAAAAAATAAAAGTTTTAAAAAAAATTATAATTGAGTTCTAGTGCGTATATCTAAATTAAAAATATTTGGTTTCAAATCATTTGCTCAAAGGACCGAGATATCCTTTCCAGGAAATGGTTTAACTGCTGTAGTGGGTCCCAATGGATGCGGAAAATCCAATATAGTGGACGCTATCCGCTGGGTACTTGGTGAACAGAAATCAAGTGTTTTGCGTATGGGCAAAATGCAAGATGTTATTTTTTCTGGTACAGAAGAACGAGCAGCAATGAGTCTTGCAGAGGTTTCTCTCGTGATTTCTAATGATAATCATGAACTTCCTCTTCCTTATTCCGAAATCATGGTCACTCGACGCGCCCATCGAAACGGGAACAGTGAGTATTTAATCAATAACCAAGAGTGTCGTCTAAAAGATATTCAAAATCTTTTTTTTGATTCTGGTTTAGGGACTGGAACCTATTCTCAAATGGACGAACGCATGATCAATGCTGTGCTTTCTGATAAAGCAGAAGACAGACGATCTCTTTTTGAAGAAGCAGCTGGTGTTAGTAAATACAAACAACAAAGAAAAGAAACCCTAAGACAATTGGAACGAGTTCAAATTGATATGGATAGGGTCGCAGACAACCTCAATAACACAAGACGAAGTGTACGGCAATTTGAAAAGCAAGCCGATAAAACTAGAGAGTGGAAACGACTTAGAGAAGACTTGAAAAAATTAGACCTTTCATTTTCTATCGATAAATTTGAAGATCATAAAAACAGCATTTCTATTTTAGACAAGTCCAGAAAACGAGTCGTTCACGAACTAGAATCTTCCAAGACTAGGCTCACCGTATTGCAGTCTCAAATAGACGATAAAAGGTTAGCAATTCTTGATGACGAAAATCAACTTCGGGATTTAGAGCAACAAATACAGAAAAAAGAACTTCATTTGAACAACCTGAATCACGAACTGATTCGATACCGAGAAAATAAAACTTCATTAGAAGACTCCGTATTAAAACACTCTAAAGAAATAGAAGAGGCAAATCAAAAAACTAAAGACCTTAGCATAGAAAAAGAAAGTCTACAACAAAAAAGTTTTGAGTTGGGTGCAGAAGAAGAAATAAATAAAGACCTTCATCAGTTAGAAGTAGAAAGAGAACTTTTAACAGTTTTGCAAAATAAGTATGATGAATTAAAATTGACTACTCAAGATTTAGCAGAACAAAGAGTCCAAGCCATTCAAGATTTAAATCAATTGCGTTCTCATTGGACAAGAGGCGACACAGAAAAAAGAATCTTACTCGAAGAATTGCAAAAGAAAAGGCAAGAACAAGAAAAACTCGAAAAACAAAAAAATGAGTACCTTCACTCTATAAAATCAATTTCGACTGAAAGTCAAAACAAACAAAAAGAACTAGAGCTCCTTCAAGAAAAAAACTCTACTCATTCCGAAATTCAATTGAAAACAAAAGAAGAAATATCTAGCCTAGAACAGAGTTTTTTTTCTAAACAGAACACACTCACTGGAATCCAATCACGACTAGAAACACTTTTGAGCATGGATCTCCACCACGATGATGCCTCTAAATGGCTCTTAGAAAATAGAAAACAAGATGTTCTAGGCTTGTTGAAAGACGAAATTTCTGTAAACCCTTTATATACAAGCGAAGTGGAGTTTGCTCTTGGTGAAGCTTTAGATCTTATACTTTTAGAAGATGAATCATCTACCATAGATATCTTGCAAGGTCTAGAAAAAGCTTCCACTGGAAAAGCAATGCTCGCCTTTTCTGTCACTACTGATTTTCAAGAAGAAAAACTTCCCAACCATGAATCTATTATTGCACCTTTACACTCATTCATTACCGCCAAAGCCTCTATTAAAAAAATTATTCAAGCATTGCTTGCTAATTGGATTTTAGTCAAAAGCCCCACCGCTGCTTATGACTTATCACAAAACAATCCTCATTTAAACTTTTGGTTTATCTCTGAAAACAAAGCTTTTCATCCTAAAGGTTTTATTAAAGTAGGGCTTTCAAACACCGAATCCACTGGTGTTTTGGCTAGAAAAATTGAAATTCAAAATTTAAATAAAACATTGTTAAAAGAACAAAATGAACTGAAGGACATTGAAGACAAGCTTTTAACATACAAACGCAATCTTCAAGAAAATGAAGACATATTAAACGCACTTAAAGAAGATTTAACTCAAACAACTACCTTTTTACAAGTCAATCACTCCAAAAGATCCATAGAAGAAAACTCTCTTCAAAACATCGAAAAACTTTTAGAACAACTTCAGTCTGAACTCGACCAAATTTCTTCAAGACTCTCTTCAATGTCAAAAAATGACGAGTCTAATATAGAAATAGAAGCTGCAGAATCTAAAGTGCTTCATTTAGAAGAAGAATACCAAGTGACGCTCAATTACTCCAAAGAAAGTGAACTCGAATATCGTAATAAAGAAAATGATATTCGTGAAATAGAACTTCGATTGGGAGAAAAACAATCCATGATTTCTACCAGCAGTTCTCGTCTCAAATCCATTGAAGAACAGCTACTGATGTATGGCGAATTGAGTAAAAATAGAAGGATAGAAATCGAAAATTTTCAAGAAAAAATTCAAGGTTTTGAACTAAAATCAAAAGAATTAACCTCTCAAATTGAAACTCAACACCAAGAATTGAGTGTTTTAGAAGAAAAAAGAGACCTGTTTTTAGAACGATATCGGGTTGTTTCTGCTGATATAGAAGAATGGCGAAACGAAGAACGACAAATCAATGAAAGCTTACTCCAAAAAACTTCAGAACTCAAAGATCTAGAACGCCGTTTGGAAGCCATCACTGTGAATATGGAGCGTCTCAGGGAACGCATATTCAGTGAATGGGAGGTGGATTTAACCCAATCTGAAGCTTTTGATAAAATAGATTATGATCTTTCTAGCATAGAAAAAGAAATTCGTGAAATTCGTGGTAAAATTAGTGCCCTAGGCCCTGTAAATCAGGGGATTATGGAAGATTTTGAAGAAGAAAAGAAGCGATTGCTTTTTGTAGAAAAACAATTTGAAGATTTAGATAAATCTAGATCTTCCTTAGAGCGAACTATCCACAAGCTCGACATCATTGCCAGAGAACGCTTTATGGATACTTTTCATAAAATCCAAAAAAACTTCCAAGAAATTTTCAGTCGCCTGATGCACGATGGTGGCACAAAACTTACTTTACAAGAAGGCGTAGACCCCTTAGAAGCCGAAATCGAGGTGAATGCAAGACCCACAGGTAAAAAAATGCGCGGTGTTAGGGCACTTTCTGGTGGAGAACGAGCCTTGACGGCGGTTTCTTTGTTATTTGCTATCTATATGGAAAAGCCTTCTCCTTATTGCGTCTTGGATGAGGTCGATGGCCCACTAGACGATGCAAATATCGGGCGTTTCATGGAGCTTTTGAGGCATTTTTCAAAACAAACTCAGTTTGTTTTAGTGACCCACAATAAAAGGACTATGGCAGCGGCAGACATGCTTTATGGGGTCACTCAAGAAATCAAAGGGATTTCAAAAATTGCCTCAGTCAAGCTTGACGATGCGGTTGGATTTTCGGCTTAAATACCACATCACAGAAAAACCCACTAAAAAAATCAAAGAAAAGCCTGCAATATTCAAAGTCCAATGGAAGGGTTTCGAACGGTATTGCATGTGCACGGTACTCTTCCCTTTCGGGACTTGTATGGCCCTCAAAGTTCCAAATGCTTTATAAACCTTCACTTCTTTTTGATTCACTTTTGCATTCCAATATGGATGGTAATTCCCAGAAATCAACAAAAATGCATCTCTATCAGATTCCACTTCAAAAACTTGAGTGTCCATTTTATCTTGTTTTATCTGAGAAACTTTAGCATTAAATGGCGTATCGAGTTTTGGGTTGGAATCTTCTAAAGGCTCTTCAGACAAAATAATCGTTTCTCGATATGGAAAACCTTTTGTGAGTGTATCTATAGCTTTTTCGTCTGTCATCACTACACTAGAAGCATATAAAAAAGCTTCTCCCATAGCACTTGGATTAGGCATGTAGGTGGTACCATTGGGAGTATCAAATATCACTGCATGGACATTGAGTAAATCTAAAAAAGGTTTTGGAGCGTTAGCGTCATTTATATTCAGCAACAAATTCTTGTTCTCTTGCCCTCCCCTGAATGCCCTATACGAAGCCAATTCATTGTCGTGAAAACCTTCTGCATTACGCATTCCATAAATAGCAAAGGCATTTTGTCCTAAAGCAGGCACCCTAGAAAGGGAAAGTACTCTAGGAAAATTTGAACCTGGTGTCGTGTTTTGTTTTAAAGAGCGTATCACAGGGTTGTCTGGCTGCACATATTGTTTATATTCAGTATTTTGAATGAACACCGAATTAATAGTGTATAGCTCTATAGATGCTATGATTAAAAGAGAAATTAACTTTTTATGATTTTCTTTAACTTTTGTGAATACAAAGAACACTACAAAAACATTCAATAAAACCAATAGAAAACTAGGTATTATGGTGGTGGCAGTATATTCCATGACCAAAGAATTTAAGGGCTTAAAGTAAGGAGCTGTGACTGGGTCTATCAACAATTTTTGCCCAGATAAAATATAAAGACCTAAAAGGACAAAAGGAATAAAAATACTTACTTGTAGGAGTCTAGAAGAGGAATTACACAAAGATTTTATAGAAATCAAAAAACTATCCCATGAAATCCTTCGATTTTTGTCGGTGATATCTAAAGCCACAATAAAAAACAAAGCATATAAAATTACAGCCATAAACCCCCATGGGCCTAAAAACAAGTCCCACTGAAAACGAGCAAACAAAGTCAAAAGCAGCAAAAACACAAATGAAATCGAAGCGTTGAAGATGGCGAACTTAGATTCCTTTTTATGAAGCTTTTGAAATACTGGCCCCGCCATCATGAGCATAGCCAAAGGGAACCAAAACAAAGACATACTAGGAGCTCTAAAGTTTTTAATACCGGGTAAAATATGATACCAAAGTTTAAAAAGTGGTGAGTGAGCCCCCATAGCATAGGAAAGTGCCAAACTGGCTCCTAAAAACCAAAAAGCCGCTATACGCCGTTGACCTGGTATAAAAAAAGCTAAAAAGGCCAAAAAGGTCAAGAGTGTTCCAGAACTATCGTGATTGAGCTTGAAATGATTGTGCCCCCAATAAAAAGGAGAACCTTTAACTCCCATTTTTTGATAGTCTTCCATAGATACATTAATTAAAGATGAAGAACGAAGATCCCCATTATTTGGGTCTTGCTCATAAACATCTATCCCAAGAAATCCGGGAATAATAAGATTCCCAAGCTCTTCTTGATGCAAAGACCAACTCACAGCGTGCCCGTAATTTGTTTTTTCATCTGTACCACGGACGGATTGTTGCGTGGTGTATAAGTAAGGAGGGATAATTTGAAATGATGAAATAGCCAAAGCAAAAAGCAATGCAATGCTGGCTAGAGAAAGTCTTTTTCCTTTTACAGAAACAGGCTCTTTTAACAAATAGACTTCAAACAAGGTGTATAAACCGGCTCCCCATAAAAACAAATAAGTGAGTTGTAAATGAGAGCCTAAAATCATCCAAATCACAGAAAATATCAAAACAAGAAAATAAGCTAAACTAGCTTCTCGTATTATTTTTTGAATGGCTAAAAGGGCTAAGGGGGCCACAGCAAACACCATCATTTTTCCATCGTGCCCTCCATAGATATAAGTAAAATATTGAGGAGAAAAAGCATATAAAAAACCTAACAATGCCCCCCACGACCATTCTTTAGTGAGAGATTTCGCGAGCAACATCGCCGAAATAAAAGCCACCCAAATAGTTAAAATAAACTTTATCCCTACTGCACGAGCAGGATCTGTGATAAATTGAACTAAGACCAAAGGGTGATAAACATCAGAAAAAAGGGCGTCTATAGTAGGCACCCCCCCTAAACGAGAATCATCCCACTCTGTTACGACCAACGATTCGCTACGCAACACACGACTCCCAATACTATTCAACTGATCACTATTCAGCATTAACTTGGAAGGATCCATGACAAAATCTTTGAATACCACCAAAAGCAAAATCAAAAAAACGACAGAAATTAAGGCAGGAATTCGAATAGAATGGAATATGGAGTCTTTTTTCATGGCATTGCAACCTTTATTTATTTGCGAATGGAATAGCTAGGTAATTTTACTCTATGGAAATTTAAATAAAATTTTAAATCTTTATGGTTTTAAAACAATAGTAAAACGGATATTCAATCTTTTTTTGTTTTCAAGTAGATTTAAGCTTTTAAAAAGCTAGTAAAATAATTTTTTTTGTGATGAAGTTTCAGAAGCGCCTGGTTTTCAATAAAACTCAAAGATGACTAGCTCCACTAAATTTTCACTCATCTTCCTGTTTTTAGAAACACAATCTTTGATTTATAACCCAGCCTTCCGTCACATTCAAAGGCTTCATAAAAAGCAAAGCTTTCATTCCCCTTCATATGATCGCAAGAGAAAAGCTAGAACTTCTATTTTCACAAAAAAAGCTTAGGGTTCTGACAAATGTCTTTTCTCTAAGCTTTTAGTTTATTTGTGATTTTACTCAAAGACTATACCTTTGAATTTACACTGAGTAAAACAAGTGAAGAAGATGCTCAGGTATTTTTGTTATAAGAAACAAAAGCACTCAGCGTATCTAAAAAAACTTCATCTGGAGTTTTATCACCATCAATATAATGAATGATATTTTTGTCATATTTTGACAAAACCAAAGCAGTTTTATCGCGGTATTCTATCAAACGATTTTTGATGATAGATTCATCGGCGTCGTCTTTTCGGCCTTCTATTTTAGCACGATTCAAAAGGCGTTCGACTATGGTAGAGTCATTTTTAATTTCTAATACAAACACATACTTGACATCGACTACACTTTGTATTAAATCTACTTGATCTGGAGTTCTTGGAATACCATCTAACAATAGCGTGTCTGTATCAGGATTTAATTTATTAGTGTCTATTAAACCTTTGATATATCGCTCGAATATTTGTGCCGTTGCTGAATCAGGGACTAATTTGCCTGCACTAGAATATGAAGCTATTAACTTTCCACTTTCACTAGAAGGAGCAATGCCTCTAAAAATATCACCCGTGGACAAGTGTTTTAATTTGGTAGTGGCGGCTAATTTGACCCCCACAGTGCCTTTGCCAGAGCCCGGAGGCCCAAAAATAAGAAGTGCTGGTATTTTTTTCATTTTTTATTATAGGTTAAGGGTTAGTTTAAATCCGAAGATAAGCTTTCACTTTTAAATGTGAGTTTATCCTCTTCGACTCCAACGACTATTGTCGAAAAATCCTTGTAACGCCCCATCAGTAAGCCCTCTGCAATTTCATCTTCGACCATTTGTTGAATGCCTCGACGAAGCGGACGAGCTCCCAGAGTGGGATCATAATTTTTATCAACGATAAATTCTTTTGCCTTTTGTGAGACTTCTAATAAGATACCTCTTTCAGAAAGGTTTTTTTGTAAGAAAGAAAGCAAAATATCTACAATAGAAACTAGGTTTGGTTTTTCTAACATTTTAAAAACAATCTGATCGTCAATTCGATTTAAAAATTCTGGTGTAAAAACCCGCTTCACCTCTTCTCGAATAGCCGACTGCATTCGTTCATAGTCATTTTCAGAGGATTCTTTAGTAAAACCCATTCCCGAACTGTATTTGACTTCTCTTGCTCCAACATTAGAAGTCATAATGACAATGGTGTTTTTAAAGTTGATCCTACGACCAAAGCTATCCGTAAGTTGACCGTCATCTAATATTTGAAGTAATAAGTTGTAAACATCAGAATGGGCTTTTTCAATTTCATCTAAAAGTACTACTGAATACGGGTGTTTACGAATTTTTTCTGTGAGCTGGCCTCCACCTTCTTCATAGCCTACATAACCAGGGGGAGCACCAATCAAACGAGATACACTATGCTTCTCCATGTATTCACTCATATCAATTCTTATCATGGAATCTTCTGTACCAAATAAAGCGACCGATAAAACTTTGGCGAGCTCTGTTTTCCCAACTCCAGTAGGGCCTAAAAACAAAAAGCTTCCCATAGGGCGTTTGGTATCATGAATGCCCGCTCTTGAACGGCGAATAGACTTAGCAATAGCCATTACAGCTGAATCTTGACCCACAATACGGCGTTGGATTTCTACTTCTAAATTGAGCAGCTTTTTAGTTTCTTCACTGGCTAATCTAGAGATTGGAATTCCCGTCATTTGACTGATCACATCTCGAATCTCATCTTCAGAAACGACTAAGTTTTCTTCTTTTCGTTTTTCTAGCCAAGCAGCCTTCATCTCTTCTATATGTTTTCTTAAATTCTCTTCTAATTCTCTTTGTGTTCCCGCAGTTTGAAAGTCTTCAGCAATGGCGGCTTCATCTTTTTTACGGATAATCTCTTCTAATTCATACTCTTTATCCCTCAAATCCAAAGGCATGGCCATGCTACTCAAGCGAACCCTTGCTCCAGCCTCATCCAATACATCAATGGCTTTATCGGGTAAAAATCGTTCATTCATGTACCTTTCAGAAAGAAGAACTGTGGCTTTGATAGCGTCTTCTGTATAGCTCACTTTGTGGTGCTCTTCATATTTTTTCTGAAGGCCTTGCAAAATAGTGATAGATTCTTCAGCAGAAGGTGGCTCTACTAGAATTTTTTGAAAACGCCGTTCTAAGGCTGCGTCTTTTTCGATGTATTTTCTGTATTCGTCCACGGTAGTGGCACCCACACATTGAATTTCTCCACGAGCTAAAGCTGGTTTAAAAATATTAGATGCATCTAAAGAGCCCTCGGATCCACCTGCACCAACAATAGTGTGTAATTCATCGATGAATAGAATCACAGAGTTATCAACTCTTTGTAGTTCATTGATTAAGCCTTTAATGCGTTCTTCAAATTGACCACGATATTTTGTACCTGCTACCATAGCTGCAATATCTAAAGTCACCACTCGCTTGTTCTCAAGAATTTCTGGGATTTTCTTTTGAATTATTTTTTGAGCAAGTCCTTCGACAATTGCAGTTTTTCCAACTCCTGGCTCCCCTATTAAAACTGGGTTGTTTTTTTTGCGACGAGAAAGCACTTGTATCAATCGCTCAATTTCGGCTTCTCGCCCAATGATGGGGTCCAATTTATTTAACTTTGCTTGCTCTGTGAGGTCTCTTCCAAAGTGTTCTAAAATTGGTGTTTTGGAGCGACGACGCACCGACCTATTAGACATTGGCGTGTCTTTAGAAAATGGTCTAGAATCATCATCTTTTAAGCCATCTTTGATTTCTAAGATTTTTTCTTTTAGTGCATCGTAAGTTACATCGTAACGAGATAAAGTAGCAGAGGCAATTGAATCCGTAGCTTTCACTATAGCCAAAAGTAAATGCTCGGTACCAATGACACCTTCGTTCATATCTCTAGATTCATTAGCCGATATTTGAAGCACCGCTTTTGCTCTTCCTGTAAAAGGGATCATTTGATTGTTGCCAATGGTGATAATTTCATTAGAAGATCGAAGTACATCCTCTATGTCCGTTGCTAGTTGTTTAATGTCCACTTCCATTTTTTTCAGTGCAGCAATAGCAATTCCAGACCCTTCTTGGATCATACCCAGCAACAGGTGTTCTGTGCCCACTTGATCATTGCCAATAGACACAGCAGTGGAGCGAGACAATTGAAGTACTTTTTTTACACGATCCGAAAACATTCCATTTCCATTCATAAACGATTCTCCTTGTTTATGTTTTCCACTATCCCTCCATGCATATGCAAGCGTCTAGATGCTTTTTTTGCTAAACGCTCATCATGAGAGACTATTAAAAAAGTTTGATTTAATTTTTGGTTTAATTCACCAAATAGTTCATTTAACATTTCAGAATTACCTTCATCTAGGTTTCCACTGGGCTCATCTGCTAAGATCAAATCGGGATGGTTCATTAAAGCTCTAGCCACAGCGACTCGTTGACACTCGCCTCCCGAAAGCTCTCTTGGCAAGTGTTTCAAGCGATCTTTTAAGCCCACTATTTCTAAGAGTTCCTGCGCTCTTTTTTTTGCTTCCATTATGGGAGTATTTAAAATTCGACTAGGCAAACACACATTTTCTAAGGCAGAAAACTCTGAAAGTAAATGATGAAATTGAAACACAAAGCCCACATTTTTTTGATGATAAAAATTTTTTTCTGTTTCTGTAAAAGCTTTTAGATTTTTTCCTTTAAATAAAATATCCCCATCTGTCGCACTATCTAATGCACCCAAAAGGTTTAAAAATGTAGATTTCCCTGATCCAGAAGAGCCAGTAAGTACTACATAGTCTCCTTTGTAAAGCTTAAAATCAACACCCTTGAGTATCTCTAATCGATCTCCTGTTTCTTTATAAACTTTGATTAGTTTTTGAGTTTCTAAAAGTAAGTCTGAATTATTCATAACGGATGGCTCCTACTGGGTCTAAACGGCTCGCCTTCCATGCGGGGAGCAAGGTGGCCAGCACACAAAGAGCAATTCCAATGATAAAAATTAAAAAAACATCTAAAAACTGCACTTGTACCGGAAAGTAAGGGATAATATAGACATCTCCGGGGAGTTTTATTAAACGATATTTTTCTTGGATTATAGAAAGACTAAGTCCCATCGTGCCCCCTAAAATGGTACCTGCAACCCCTATAAAAGAACCCATCAGCATAAAAATTCGCATAATGGCCCCCTTACTAAGCCCCATGCTCCTTAAAATTCCGATTTCTTTGGTTTTATCAATGACTACCATAATCAAAGAACTTATAATATTAAAGGCTGCCACCAAAATGATTAAAAATATCACCGCTGCAACAATGAATTTTTCGTAATTCATCCATTTAAGGAGCGTCACATTTTTCATCTTCCAATCAATAGCGTAATAAGGGTAAGGAAGCCAAGATGCAATTTCTTCTACAGTTTTACCCACTTCCCAATGGTCTTTAACTCTAAATTGTAGTCCCGTCACCTTATCGCCAAAACTCAAAAGCGTTTGAAGTTCTTTTAAACCCACATAAGCTAGGTTAGCATCGTATTCAAACATTCCAGTTTCAAATATTCCAGACACCACCACTGCCATCATCTTGGGACCATTTCCAATCGCTTCTTCTGGATTTTGAAAGGTTTGTAATAAAATTTTATCACCAATAACAACCCTTAAATTACTCGCTAAACCAGAGCCCAAAATAATTCCCGGACGAAGAACACCACGATTATCTAAAAGACTATCTGTAGAATAAGCTCCCCACTTTATATTTTTATGGATATCCACCACTTTTTTGGATTGTTCCGCATCGATTCCATAGATAACAATACCATCATTCACTTCTTTAGAGCTGACTCCCACCTTATAAATGATATAAGGTGCAGAAGCCACAATATCAGAGTTTTTTGACGCAATCATTTGAGCAAGCTCATTGTATTCAGAAAAAGTTTCCCCTTGATACCTTTGCACTTCTATGTGTGCATCTTTTCCAATCATTTGAGCTGTGACTTCCTGTTCAAAACCATTGATAGTAGATAAAGCAATGATCAATGCAAAAACACCGATACTCACTCCAAGCATACTAAAAATGCCAATCAAAGATACAAAAAGACTCTTTCGTTGAGCTCCTAAATAACGCCAGGCTATGATCCACTCTAAAGCTTTCATTTTACTCCTAAGTCATTCAGATTTCATTAAAGGGAAAAGTTGTACATCTCGAATAGTTTGCTGATTTGTCAAAAGCATCACCATTCGATCGATTCCAAAGCCAACCCCTCCAGTCGGAGGAAGGCCTGATTCTATAGCATCTAAGAAGTTCTCGTCCATAGGGTGAGTTTCGTCTTCTCCACCACGGCCTCGATTCACCTGTTCCTCTAAAAGCTCTCGTTGACGCACAGGATCATTGAGTTCTGTATAGGCATTTCCTAACTCCCATCCATTAGCATAAGGCTCGAACTGTTCAATCAAATCCGGATTGTCTCTATGCCCTTTGCACAATGGAGTACTTTCTTTGGGCATGTCTTTTATAAACACAGGCTGTATCAAATGAGCCTCTGCTGTTTGCTCAAAAAGTTCCAAAATAGCTCGTCCTCGAGTCCAGATACCATCTAATTTGGCATTCCTTTTCTCTAGTTCCACTTGAATTTCTTGATCTGACAAATCTTCTACTTTTAAACCACTGTATTTTTCAATAGCTTCATTGACTGTCAAACGAGGCCAAGGGGCTTTAAAATCTATTTCTTTGCCTTGATATTGAATTTTAGTGCTTCCATTCGCCGCGATACAGGCTCTTTCGTATATGTTTTCAAAGTGCACCATCATGTCATTATAATCAGCATAAGCTTCGTAAAACTCTAAGCCCGTAAATTCAGGACTATGGGTTCTATCCATGCCTTCATTGCGAAAGTTTTTGCTAAACTCAAAAACCTTTTCCATGCCGCCCACCACACACCGCTTTAAATACAATTCTGGTGCAACTCTCAAATAAAGAGTCATATCGGCTGCATTGTGATGAGTTGTAAACGGCCGAGCATTGGCCCCACCATAAATAGGTTGTAGAGTAGGGGTCTCTACCTCAATAAAATCTTTACTGATCAAGTACTCTCGAATGGACTGCATGATCTTGCTTCGTTTCAAGAAAACATCTCGAACTTCATCGTTGAGTGCCATATCTGTATAGCGTTTACGATAACGAGTGTCTATGTCTTTAAACTCATGGAATACAGTTTTATTTCCATCTGCATCAATCATTTCTTTGGGGATAGGAAGTGGACGAATCACTTTAGAGAGCATAGTAATTTTTGAGGCTTTTACCGAAAACTCTCCTTTTTGTGTTTCCATCATGCTGCCTTCGACACCAATAAAATCACCTAAATCTATGAGTTTGACTATTTCATAATCATCTTGCAACATGTTGGCAGCAGCCACAACCTGCAATCGACCAAAACGGTCTTTTAGATGCATAAAGCACATCTTGCCTTTTCGATTGAAGCGAACCACTCGACCAGCAAAACGAACGACCTCTTCGCTCTGGAGCAGATCACTTTTAGATTGAAGCAATTCTTTTGAAGTATGGGTTCTAGAAAAAGAATGGGGATAAGGATTCAAGCCCATTTCTCGAAGTTTATCTAATTTAGCTAACCTTGCTATCACTTGATCATTTTTATCTTGCATGATTTTAATTCTTTGTCGCAGATTCACTTGTTGAAAGCAAATAAGCATTAATAAAAGGTTTAAGATCTCCGTCTAAGACACCTTCTGTATCAGATGTTTCTAAAGAAGTGCGTAAGTCTTTGATCATTTGGTAAGGGTGTAATACATAACTACGAATCTGAGAGCCCCACTCCACCTTTTTTTTAGAAGCCATTCGATCAGTTCTTTTGGCTTCTTCTTCTTGGCGATAGTGTGCTGCAACCATAGTTTTTAAAGTTTTAAAAGCAGTTTCTCTATTTTGAATTTGTGATCGTTCAGATTGACAACTAGCAATGATTCCGGTGGGTAAATGTGTCATACGGACTGCAGAATCAGTTTTATTGATATGTTGCCCACCCGCTCCAGAGGCCCTAAAGGTATCTACACGAACCTCCGACATGTCTAAATCAAAGTCTAAATTTTCGTGAATAGGGTAAACATAAACCGCTGTAAAACTTGTGTGACGACGAGCATTGGAATCAAATGGACTGATACGCACCAGACGATGCACACCAATTTCAGATCTAAGCATACCATAAGCAAACTCAGAGTTTATTTCAATAGTGGCCCCTTTTAAACCCGCATCATCTCCATCTTGGAGATCTATCACTTTGAAATCATATTTTTCTCTTTCCAAAAACCGCATATACATTCGAAACAGCATCAAGGCCCAATCTTGAGATTCGGTCCCCCCTGCTCCTGGGTGAATAGTCAAAAGGGCTGGACAAGCATCATCGGTGCCGTCTAGCATTTTACGAAATTCCATTTCTGAAATCGTTTTCTCTAGTTCAGAAATATCTGTCTCTATGGATTGCAATAAATCTTCGGAATTTTCCAATTTTGCCATCTCATATAACTCTCCTAGATCATTACACGATGTTGAGGCTTTATTCCATGATTCAATGATGCTTTTTAGAGCCCCAATCTTTCTCATTAGGGCTTGAGCTTGCTCTGGATTCTCCCACAAATCAGGGTTTGAAGATTGCTTTTCTAAAACCAAAAGTTCTTCGTTTTTCGTTTCCAAGTCAAAGATACCTCCAAAGTTTATCGATGCGAGTACGAATAGAAAGCAATCTGGAATGAGAAGTAAAAGCCATTATTTTACCTCGCCTATAGCTTCTGGAGGAGTATAATCTTTGTTAAAGTATTGGACTTTGTATACTTTAGCCAAAGAATCTAAGTATTTTTTAACAGCCATTTGGCGTTCTTGCTCAGCATTGACTCGTAAGATATAATCGATTTGATGTTTATAACTTTCGTATTTTCCATCGTTTTTTTCTGTGAGCATAAAAAGCATCAAACCTTCGTTAGTATTAATCACACCAGAGATATCCCCTACTTTCATCTTAGACAATGCGTCTACAAAAGCCTTACCTTTAGTGGAAGGCAAAAAGCGTTCTAAAACTCCACCCGTTGTTTTTGCTTTTGGATCATCGCTGTATTGTGCTGCAAGCATTGCAAAAGTAGCTTTACCCATACGAACTTGAGCAGCTAAACCTTTTAATAATTCTTTTTTATCGTCTAAAGAAGTTTTACTTTCACCTTTTGTTGTTTTAAGTATTATTTGAGCACCGCTCACACTATCGTTGATTTGCACTTTCTTTTTATTCAGTTCCCAATAAGCCTCCATTTCTTTTTCAGTAGGATCATTTGGATAAGGCACCATTTTTTCTAAAATCACTTCACTTTGAAGTTGCTGCTCTATTTTTTCCTTAAATTGTTTCATAGTGACATTAGTTTTTTTGAGTTCTTTTTGAAAAGCATCTTCACTCGGAAATTGTGACTTAAAAATAGCGACTAGACTATCCACTCTAGTGTTTGGCACTTTAATTTTTTGTTTTTTGATCTCGAGCTTTAATAACTCTTGACCCACTAAATTATCTACCACAGCCCAACGGAGTTGCTTCATAGCTTCAGGAGGTATAGGACGCCCCCCTGATTGCTGTTGACCTAACAAATGAGCTAAACTATCTATTTTACCTTGAGAAATGCCAGATGTTCCCACTCGAATCACATCTAAATTCTTTCCACTCATTAGCTGTGCCGAAGAGAAAGAAAAAGCTATTAAAATAGACAAAGATAAACTTAGAATAGTAGAGGATAAACGCATAAGGTTCCCTTTTTGAAAAATGATACATGAAATATAGAAAACTATACTACAAATAAAGTAGTATAATTTAGAAATATCTTTAGAAACTTTAATAAAAGCTTTGAAACTTTGAATTACAATGCTTTTTTAGCTTTGTAAAATTCGATCAAGCAACAAAGTGTCTAGCATTATTAAACAATTGCATCCATGGACTAAACTCAGCCCAATCGCTAGGAGCCCAACTAAACTGAGTTTTTTTAATAGCTCTATCCACATGTGGCATGAGGATATTCACTCGTCCATCTTGAGAACACAAACCAGTAATTCCTTGTGGAGAACCATTCGGATTTAAGGGGTAGTTTTCTGTGTATTGATGATGATTGTCCACAAAACGCAAAGATACTAAACCTGATTCAATAACCGATAAAAGCTCTTCGTTACTAGTGAATGAAGCAAAACCTTCTGAGTGGCTTAAAGGGACTGGAAGCACACTAGAATCCATTCCTTTAAATAAAATTGAAGGAGTTTTCTCAATTTTTACTGAAACCAATCGAGCCTCGTAACTGTCAGAAAGATTCCTTGTGAAGACTGGAAAATGAGAGGCTCCTGGAATGAGGCCTTTAAGCCTGCTAAGCATTTGAGCACCATTAGAAACACCTAGACTAAAGGTATCTGGGCGTTCAAAAAAGTTTTTGAAGTCGTCTTTCAGATGTTTTAAAATACTTTGAGACCAACCTGTACCAGCACCAAGAGCATCTCCAAAACTAGATCCACTGCAAGCAGCAAGCCCAACAAAATCTGTTAAAGAAGCTCTTTTTTCAATCAAATCGCTTGTGTGTATATCGATAGATTCAAAGCCCGCCCTATCAAAAGCAGCAGCCATTTCTAGAGCTCCGTGAACTCCTTGATCTCTGAATATCGCAATTTTGGGGCGTGAAGCATAGTCTAATCCAAGCTCTACTTTAAAATGAGTATCTGCATGAATTCCAGGATTTTTTGTGTCTAATTTAAGTTGGTATTCTTCTTCTACTGTTTTTGGATTGTCGCGAAGCTTCTCTATTTGACGCGAAGTATCACTCCAAATAGCCCTTAAAGAAGACAAATCTTCTTTATAATCATCTATTTCAAACACATGAGAGTCATTTAAAGTCCCTAATCTATGCAAAGCATTCAAAAGCCCAAATTCTTCCACAATAGCTTTTAGAGATTCTATGTTTTGATTGGCAACTTGAATCACAGCACCTAATTCTTCGTTAAAAAGAATCTCTAATTTTTCACCAGTAAGTTCACTTAAACTGAGACTAAGCCCTGTATTTCCTGCAAAAGCCATTTCCAATACAGTTGTATAAAGTCCACCGTCGGACTTATCATGGTAAGCAAGGATCAGGTCCTCTTTGTTTAGTCTTTGGATACAATTAAAAAAGGACTTGAGGTCTTTTACAGAATCCACATCAGGTGCTTGATTTCCCAAGCCATTGAAAACTTGTGCTGCAATGGACGCTCCCATCCTATTTTTACCTCTAGATAAATCGATCAAAAATAGAGTAGAATCTTCTCGCTTCAACTGGGGTGTTAAAGTTTTTCGAATGTCTGCACAGGGAGCAAAAGCAGAAATAACCAAAGAAATGGGTGCTATCATCTGGTGTGTACCCTTAGAATCAGTCCAGATAGTGCTCATGCTCATTGAATCTTTACCTACAGGAATAGTAATCCCTAAATCTGGGCAAAGCTCCATACCCACAGCTTTCACCGCCTCATAAAGGTCTGCTCCATCGTATTTATAATTAGGTGCCGCCATCCAGTTTGCAGACAAATTGACTCGTCCCAAATTTGGAATATAGGCTGCCGCAATATTAGTCAAAGACTCAGCCACAGCCATTCGAGCACTTGCCGCAGCAGAAATCAAAGCTACTGGGCTCCTTTCACCCATACTCATTGCTTCTCCAGCTATAGAGTCCAAAGTCAAGGCAGTCACAGCACAGTCAGCCACCGGCACTTGCCAGGGCCCCACCATTTGATCTCTACAAACCATCCCTG
This sequence comes from Fibrobacter sp., assembly GCA_012523035.1. Taxonomy (GTDB): domain Bacteria; phylum Fibrobacterota; class Fibrobacteria; order Fibrobacterales; family Fibrobacteraceae; genus JAAYJH01. The sequence goes on along the minus strand of JAAYJH010000053.1, from coordinate 4,970 downwards.
TAGCAGTGCGATCGCTTGCAGTAATCAAAAAAGACTTATCGGCTACAGTTGGATTTTGAAGCACTCGATGTGCCACTTCTTGAATAGTCACAGTATCTGGAAATAAAAAAGGTTTTCTTTTTACATTTTGAGATTTTTCATTCCTATCCATTCTTGGGGCTTTTCCAAGTAGCACATTCAAAGGCATATCAATGGGTTTATTCTCAAAATATGCATCTGTCAAAGTCAGGTGTTTCTCTGGAACCGCCTCTCCAACTACAGCATAGGGGCATCGCTCTCTTTGACAAATTTCGTCAAATTCTCCTAATCTATCTTTTGAGACAGCTAAAACATACCGTTCTTGAGATTCATTACTCCAAATTTCAAGAGGACTCATTCCTGGCTCATCATTATTGATTTTACGAAGCTCCATTTTTCCACCCAAACCACCATCATTCACCAATTCTGGAAGGGCATTTGAAAGACCACCGGCACCAACATCGTGGATAAACGAGATTGGATTTTCTTTGCCCATGGCCCAGCAATAATCAATCACTTTTTGACATCGAGTTTGAAGTTCTGCATTCCCTCTTTGAACACTTGCAAAATCCAAAGCCTCGGCATCGTCAGTATTTGCTAATGAACTCGCAGCACCACCACCTAAACCAATCAACATGCCTGGACCACCCAAAACAATCAAATGATCTTGAGGAGCAATGTGCCCTTTGAGCACATGCTCTTCTTTAATATTTCCTATACCCCCTGCAAGCATAATGGGCTTATGATAGCCTCTTATTTCTACACCCTCTGGAGTATCCACTTCTTCTTCAAAAGTTCTAAAATAACCCAAAATATTAGGACGACCAAACTCGTTGTTAAAAGCAGCCCCACCTAAAGGCCCCTCTAACATAATATCCAAAGCACTCACTATCTGTGGAGGTTTACCAAAATCCTTTTCCCATGCTCGAAGAGCTCCAGGTATTTTTAAATTAGAAACAGTGAAACCGCTCAAACCAGCCTTTGGCCTAGAACCTCTACCCGTGGCCCCTTCATCTCGAATTTCACCACCTGAACCTGTGGAAGCACCAGGAAAAGGTGCAATAGCCGTAGGATGATTATGAGTCTCCACCTTCATCAAAATATGCACAGGCTCTGTGTTCCACTCATAACGATTCGTTTTAGGATTCAAATAAAAACGAGGAGCAGTTTCTCCCGCCATTACAGCAGCATTATCTTTATATGCCGACAATATTCCTTCACTATGATTTTCATAAGTATTTTTAATCATCTGGAACAAAGATTTATCTTGGGACTTTCCATCTATGGTCCATTTAGCGTTAAAAATTTTATGACGACAGTGTTCTGAATTAGCTTGTGCAAACATCATTAGCTCAACATCTGTGGGATTTCGATTTAATTTTAAAAAATTCTCTAACAAATAATCCACTTCATCACTAGCCAAAGCGAGTCCCAATTCGAGGTCAGCTTTTTGTAATGCCTCAACACCTTCTGTAAGCACAGGGATTTCGTTCATAGCTTTTGGGCTTTTGTTTTGATACTCTAATAAAGCCGCTAGAGAATCTACACTTTCAAAGACAACTTCTGACATACGATCATGAATAAGAGAGTAGAATTTAGCCTTCTCAGAAGCAGTCAATTCTTTTTCAAAATCCACATGAAAAGCAATAGCTCGTTCTATTCTAAAAGCATTGTGATAAGGAGTCGTTTGAATAAATTCTGGTGTTTCATCAAATTCAAGAATAGGGATTAAACCACATACTCTTAAAATTTCTGTAGCTCTAGAACTCCAAATCGAAATAGTACCTGGACGCGGTGCCACTACAAAAAGAGAGCCTTTGAGCTTGTCTTTTGCTAAAACAGGGCCATAATCTAATATTTTTTGAATTTCTTTTAAATTTTCGGGCTTTAGAGGGCTGTGCGAATTTACAATGTGAATGTATTCAGCATATATTTGCTTCACATTGAAAGCATCTTGATTGAGTTTTTGAGAAAGACCGTGAAGACGAAAATCAGATAAGGCTTGTGGACCGCGTAAAATAATCATATTTAAACCTTTGAAAGAGGTATTGTGTGCTTAAAACACAAAAAAAAAGATAGAAAAAAGGCAAAAAAAAATAAAGAAGTGAAGCATAAAAAAAATAAAAAAATATTATTCTTCAATAATAGACAATTCAATCCGTCTATTTTGCGCACGGCCCGCTTCGGTATCATTAGAGCTTTTAGGCCTTGAAAATCCATACCCAACGGCCACCAATCTAGTAGAGTCGATCCCTTTGGCAATCATATAACTTCGAACACTATTAGCCCTATCTTCCGATAGTTTTTGATTCAGCTCCTCTCCACCTTCTGAACTAGTGTGTCCCGATATTTCAATCTTTACTTTGGGGTTCATTTTTAACCCTTTAATGGCATTGTTTAGTGTTTTTAGCGAAGATTCCACCAATTCAGCACTCCCTGCCTTGAACATTACACCGGTGAGCTCAGCTCTAGTATCGTCAAACAACACATTCACTGCTCCCGAGCTCGCTGTCAAAGAAACATAAGGAGTCTCACCGCACTCAAAAGGACCAGTCAAACTTTCACACAAAATAACATAAGAATCTTCTCTAGGAATTAAAAAAGAAGCCTCACCGTATTGATCAGTATTCACTATTATTTTTTTACTTGGATTTTTGGTAGGCACAAAAGTTAATTTTTTATGAATTTGTGGCACATCTTGAAAATTAGTGTAAAACACATTCAACACCGCATGAGTTTTATTTGGACTTAAATTAGCAGTATGAGAAAACAAAGAAAAAACTAAAACAATAAAAACTATTTTCATAAAAAACTCCTTTTGAGTGGAAGACAAATCCCAAAACAAAGCCTTCATAAAACTATTATTAAAAAACACAAAGGCATCACCAATTTAAAAATACATTTTAAAATATACAAAAATTAGATTCAATGGAATAGAAAGAGCTATTAAAACAAAAAATTAGTCCAGCAGCAATAATTCATTAAACATACGACACACTCAAAACAAAAAAACAAGTCCTCAACCTCAAAGCATTTACAAATTTACTCTTCTGCAACTTATAAAACTCGAATTTAATGAGCTAAGACTTTTTCTTTTACAAGACAAAAATTTAAAATTCACAACTTAAAGTTTTTCGTGGGTGGCTATTTATCTTTTCATAGTTTCTACAATCTTTTTTTATAAACAAATCGCATACATTCTAGATTTTAAAATACTGTCTAGAAAATCCACCCTAAAACAATTTATAAAACCATTGATTGGTGAAGTCTCACACACGCCTGGCTTTTTAAACAAAAAAACTCTCAACCCACTCTTAATTTTGCCGCCTCTTTCCATAAATAATGAGGTAAAGCTTCATTAAGTTTCCATTTAATACTCATAGGTTTAGCCCCATAATATTCACTTAAGACTCCTTCACCTACAAACACATAGCCCATAGCATTTCCAAATTCATCTTTCTTTTTTTCCCGAACAAAAAGTAGGATTTTCTTTTCATTGGCTTCATGATCGATATACGAAAGACCTTTTTGTGTTTTAGGTCCAGCAGAATTTTGACTTTGCCAATGAAAGAGACTTTCATTGATAGCGTAATCATCGTACATAGTAGTAGGAGAAAAATCTTCTTCTGATTTAATCAAATTAACAAAAAGCAGTTCAGTATTTAATGTTGGATTCGCCGCCACTCCTTCTCGACTTGATGATTTTTGCTCAAAAGTACTCAGCCTAAAAGCCGCTAATATCTGGTCTCTTGTGTATCGAGCATGAACTTTCAGAGGTTGCTTATAAGGGAGATTGATTTCTATTTCTTTAAAGTCTATTTCATCTATCAAAATTTCAAGAACTTCAATTATTTCTTCAACCATTACAGGATTTCTCCCCATCTCTCGAATACTTAACTCAAGAGATTTAAATCCTCCTGCATTTTGCCAAATATCATAGTGTAACATCAAGCACATTTGCAATTCTTGTTCGTTAAGTTCAGAAGTAGAAACTTGGAAATCTTTCTTTGCAAGATTCAAGATAAACTGAAAATAACTATTTGAACTACATGACAACCATTTATTAGAAATCGCTCTAATTATTTCTTTTTCATTTGTATTGTCAAATTCATTTAACTTACCTGCATCTTGACATAATCTCTTCCATCCACCGCGTTTATAAATTAATTGTAAAGGAATATTGTTAATAGTAATAAAGTTTTTTAGACTTAAATCCAAACTCGTTTGATGTTGGAATCCCTGAATTTTTTGAATTAATTGATTTCTATTTAGAGTTGTTGCTGCGCTAATATTTTCTAATATAGTTTGTTTCGCTTTCTTTTCTAAAACAATAGAACAACCAAGTGGTAAATGTGGAAAATTGTCTTCTATTTCCTTTTTTACAGTTGTAGTCGTTTTGCCGATTAATGCTCTAAATTTATTTTCAAAATTATATTCTGGTCTTGAGTTTCCTACAAAGTCCAAGACAGTAAGACAATCTTTATTTTCAGCTAATCTTAAGCCTCTACCCAATTGTTGTAAAAACACCGTCAAACTTTCTGTAGGTCTAAGAAATAAAACCGTATCTATTTCAGGTATATCAACACCTTCATTAAAAATATCGACAACAAATAAGTAGTTAATCTCCTTGTTCATTAGACGCTTCCTGACCTTGTCTCGATTTTGGCTATTTGCACTAGTGAGATAATCAGCCTTTAACCCTGCCAAGCTAAACTTTTCTGCCATATATTTAGCATGTTCTATGGTTACACAGAAACCTAAAGCTCGAACATCATTTATATCTTTAGTGTACTTCTCTAAAGCATCAATAATTTCTCTTACTCTCCTATCATTTGCGGTATAAATAGAAGATAATTCACTAGCAATATAACGGCCTCGTTCCCAACCAACATAAGAAAGATCAATACTATCTGTTATTCCAAAATATTGAAAAGGGCATAAAAGCTTTCTAT
>JAAYJH010000007.1 GCA_012523035.1 Fibrobacter sp. | reverse complement strand
AATTAAAAACCTTTTACACTCAAAATACACACACAGAGCTCCCTTTTAACTAAAGCTATCTAAACACCCTACTCACAGTTATTTTTTCACTAGACTCTTGATATTTATAAAAAAAAATATAGATTCGCAAAACTTTTCTAAGTTAAAAAAAGAGTCTAGCATTATTTTAAATTGAAACCACAAGTAAAATGTCATAAAAATTCTATATTAATCAAATGATTGCAGGAAATTACCACCACGCCTTAGTTGAATCTGAAATGCCTCAAGGTTTTTACTTGTTGATAGAAAGTGAACGCATCCTTTTGCCAGGCAATAAAGCACCCTCAGGATTAAAAATAAATGACAAAATCAAAGTGTTTGTCTATCACGATAATAAAGGCCGTTTAATTGCCACCACTCAAAAAGCAAAGGTCACCGTCAATCACTTTGCAATACTTCGAGTCAAAGAAGTAAATCCCATCGGGGCTTTCTTGGATTGGGGCCTAGACAAAGATTTATTTTTGCCTTATAAGCAGCAACTTGGCGAACTCCAGGAAAACGACATGTGTGTAGTTTATGTGGTTTTAGATAAATTAAGCAATCGACTTGTGGCGACAGAAAAAATCAAGAGTTTTTTAGACTTAAACACCCAAGGACTCCGTCAAAATCAAAAAGTGGAACTTGCCGTTTACGAAGTACAACCTGAGTACATTGACTGCCTCATTGACTACCGATATACTGGTCGCTATTATTTTCAGAATCAAAAAGAGCACTTTTACATTGGAGACACATTCCACGGATACATTCAAAGTGTTAGAGAAGATAATAAGGTGTCTCTCAGTTTAAATCCTGTGGGCTATCGGGCAAATATCGCTCAATCCAATGTTATACTAGAAGCCTTAAAAAAGGCTGACGGATTTTTGGCTTATGGAGATTTTTCTGAGCCACAAGAAATCAATCAAGCCTTTGGACTCTCCAAAAAAAAGTTCAAACAAATGATAGGACACTTATTTAAAAAACAAATAATCTATATCGATTCAAAAGGCATTTACTTGAACAATAAAAAAAATGAACACTGACTCTAAAACATGTATCTTCAAAAAAAAAGGCCTACTAAATGTAGGCCTATGAGTTTTATTTTGCTCGTTCTAAATAAGTGCCATCACGAGTATCCACTCGAATTTTTGTGCCTTGTTCAATAAACAATGGAATCATCACTTCTGCACCTGTTTCCAAAATAGCAGAACGCATCACATTACCACTAGTATTCCCTTGAACTGCGGGTGGAGCTTCAACAATCATCAGATCCACAAAAGTAGGGGGAATCACTTCAATGGGTTTACCATTCCACCAAGTGACTTCTACATCGGCTCCTTCTAATAACCACTGTTCTGTGTCGTTCATAAATTCTTTTGAAATTTCCATAGTTTCCATAGACTTTTTATCCATAAAATACCAAGTACTAGAATCGTTGTAAAGATAAGTCATCTCTGTGTAGCTCACTTCAGCTTCTTCAACAGTTTCACCACTCTTCCAAGTACGCTCTAAAGTACGGCCGGTCACCAAGTTTTTGATACGGACACGATTAAAAGCCTGCCCCTTTCCGGGTTTAACAAATTGGTTGTCTATAATCATGTAAGGTTGTCCATCGACCATGATTTTTAATTTTTTTCTAAATTCATTGGTACTAACTAAAGCCATAATAATCCTTTATCTTATTTAAAACTAAATTTAGTATAATATGCAAAATTCATCTTTATATTTTAATAAAATAGAGGATTTTCTTGATTTTTTAGAAATTCCCAGCTTAATTCACTATGATACATCACCCAACTTCTCTTTTTTTACCACAAAACACTACGCTAAAAAAATCCAAAAAGGCAATCCTTTCGATCCATTATTACTGCAAATACTGCCTCAAAAGCAAGAGTTAGAAAAACACGATCAATTTATCAAAGATCCAGTCGGCGACAAAGCTGCCGTGCAAAAATCTGGCATTTTAAAAAAATACAAATCCAGAGCCCTTCTTCTAAGCACCAGGGCTTGCAGTTTAAATTGTCGCTTTTGTTTTAGAAGAAATTTAGAACACGAAAACTACAATGAATTGAGCTCTCAATTAGACCAATGGCTTGCTCAAAACACCGATATCGAAGAACTTATATTTTCTGGTGGAGACCCTTTTTCTCTCCCCACCCAAAGTCTCAAAAATCTTCTTGACATATGCAAAAAGCACACTCATTTAAAAATACTTCGATTTCACTCACGCTACCCCATCACTGACCCTCAAAAACTACAAAGTTTTTTACCACTTTTGTCTACTTTATTAAAAAACCACCAAGGCGTTTTTGTGAGTCATGTGAATCATGCCCAAGAGTTAGATCAAGCCTCTTTTGAAATATTTAAAAACTTACAATCCATGGGTTACACTTTGCTCAACCAGAGTGTTTTACTCAAAGGGATCAACGACCAAGCAAATAGCCTAATAGAACTATCCAAAAAGCTGTTTTCTCAAGGAGTCTTGCCCTATTACTTGCATCAACTAGATAAAGCAGAAGGCACCAGCCACTTTGAAGTTTCAGATGAAAAAGCACTGCAACTTCATCAAAAATTAATGGAGGCACTCCCTGGATATTTAGTCCCAAAACTCGTAAGAGAAATCGCAGGAGAAGCTCACAAAACACCTCTATATTCACAGATATAGTAGCTTTGTAAATATCGGAACAAAAGCAATAGAACTCAAAACTTTTGAAGCAAAACCAAAAAGAAAGCTGCCCTGCTTTTTATAAAAACTTAAAAAAGCGTCTTTACACTGAAATGGAGTAAAGCATCTAAAAAAGAAACCCCTGGATTCAGTGCATAATAAATACTAAACTGTACCCGTTCTCGATACTGTGCAATCCCCAGTCCATAACTATACACACTTTTCCACCCATGTTCAGGGAACCTAGCTCTATATAAAGCAGGCTGGTAAAAAATCAAAAAAGATGTGTTCGTTTTACTTTGCCATTCTAGTTGAAATTCTGTAAACCCATAAGCACGAGTTTTAAAAAAAGCTTTACGATATCCCTTGAGTGTCTCTACTCCTCCTAGGTCCATTAAATCCATTAAAGGGTAATCTTGACTGGGAAGAATCGAGGCCAATTCAAATTTATAACGAGAAACCCAAGCATTCCAAAGGTGAAACCAATACGAATTATGAAATTTCAAATAAACGGAAGTTTGTTTAGCATTTTCTTTTTTTTGAAGGACTTGCATTGACCCATGAATTAAAAATCCTGTTCTAGGCAAGACCAACCTATCTAAACGACGCATTTCAAAAGCGATACTCGTACGCCAGTCTTCGATGCCTACTCCTCCTAAAACTTGCAAAAACAGATCTTCAAAAATATAACGAGAAATACCCAAATCAATGCTTGCGTTTTGGTACAAAGAATCTTCTTCAATTTGACCAACCAATAAAGCATCCCACTTAGAGCTAAAAAGCCAGGGTTCTTTGTACTTCATAAACAAAGAGCGTCCCCAATCCCCTGTCTCGGCTTCTATTTGTAAATCTCGAGCAGTCCCTAGCATGTTCAGCAAAAACAAATCCAAAGAAAGATTCAACTCTTTAGTTTCACTAGAATAAGATGCAAAAGCTTCAGCATAATTCACAAAAGCATCTTCCATAAAAAAAACAGGAACAATGCGATTTCTTTTAGTTTCTTTATATAAAAGAGGAGTTCCAGTAGACTCAAAATACCCTAAGCGAAGGGCTTTTTCTTCTCCTTTTTTCACCTCTTTTAAAGAAAAAGGACTCCCTTCTTCTATATCAAAAATTGCTCTCCACAACTTCTTTTGTGTCTTTGTATTTCCCTTGTTTTGAACCATTCCAAAAACCCAAGCCTCTCCTCTATCTAAAGTGAGTGTTTGAATTCCAGAACTAGTATCCAATAAAAGGCTAGCTCCTGGAAATCCGTTATTTTCATACCATCCGATCACTTCTTTATTCAAGGAATCCAAATCATTTAGACTAGGATTTTTTTTATACAAATACATGTCTTTATGTACTTCTTCCCAATCTCCAACGAATACTATATTTGCATGCAAAACAACAGGATAGAGAACACAAAAAAGACAAAAGAATAAAATCTGTTTTGCAAAAAGACAAAAACAATTTGGCATTTTTTGAAGACTATAAAAGCTTAAATTTCTCATTAAAAATACGCCTTTGCTTCTGTGGACCATTTTTGAAAAAGCCCTTCATTTTTATTTCCAAAACGCATCACAAAGCGCATAGAAATAGAAAAGTTTTCTGTCCAATTCACATCCACCATAGACTCTAGTCGATAGGTGGTTCCGTTTAAATAACCAGCGTTCATTTGATAGGGTAAATAAGTTTCATTGGCACTCACATCGGTGGCTTTAAAATCCAAAGATGCATTCCAAAAATCAAACTTTTCATAAGAAATTTTAAATTGAACTTGTTTTAAAAAAAGTTCAAAGTTTCTAATCTCATCTGCACCATCTCCATATCTAAAATAAACTCCAGGTTGCAAGGACCAAAATTGAAAAACTCGACGCCTCCAAAAAGCATCTCCGTCCCAAATTTTCCAGTGCAAATCCTGTAAAGCATTTAAATTCACTTGCTCTTTTTTAGCTGCAAAAAAAACTTCATTTTTAGTATCCCTTCTCCAATTGATTTGAAGCTCATGCCACCGTTTCTCTTGAAAATAGCTATAAACATAATCTTTTTTTTCTAATTCTTTAGCATAAGTGTATTGAGTCCACACAGAGCTTGAATAATTCCATAAAAGAGAATATTCTTGATATAAAACCCCACTCCCTAGCCCTCTCAGCTTCTTTTTTTTAAAAGAAGGCAGGTACACATTTTTTAATATAGTGTCTCGGCCTTCAAAATTCACAGCACTTTTCAAAATAATATCTTTCAAAAATCCACGGCGAATTCCCAATAAGAGTGCTAAATTCAACTCCATTTTCAAGGATAAACCCATCACAGATTGGTGTACACTTCCCAAAGAATCTACACGACCGAGCCCTTCGTACACAAAATCCCCCTTGTCCACATTTTCTATAAAATCCCCTGTGAGTGAATCCAACATCACATCTCCTGTGCCTGGACTCACCATCTTATAAATAGGCACATAAGTCTGCTCGTCACTAAGACCAATATGATAAGTAGCACCCAACAAAAAGCCTCTATCCTTAGGATGAATATCCAACGCATTTTCACTAAACCAAAACTTCTCTGTTTTTGCAGAATCCAACAACACCCTTTTGTATTGCAACAAATGATTCCAGCTCCAATCTTTTTTGCTCATCGATACATTTTGTTTCATATCCCAAAAGAAAATAGAATCTAATAATGGGTAGTCAGAAGCGCCTATACGGACTTTTTCTGCAGATAACTGCTCTGTGAAATTAAAATCAAAAACTTCAAAGTCCACTCCTGTTTTTGACCTAGTTCTGTCTCTATAAGACACAGACGACAAAGAGTCTATCTTCCAAAAACTATAATCCAAAAATCCAAAAGGTCTAAAACTCCCTCTTAAAACTTTTGTTTCCAAACTGGATTGGGTACGATTTTTTTTAGAATCTTGAACAGACTCAATGTGAATTAAAGACAAGCGCGTTTTAGACTGCGAGTTTGCATGCTCCACAAAAGTATTCACCCTAAAAGAATTCCAAATAGCATCCCTTGCTTCTTGTTTATAGCCCATTTCAAGGCCACTCCAAAAATCCATGGGCAAACGCAAACGAAGCCGTGCAGCATCGTATTCTAGAGCCTCCTCAACACCCACACTATCTAAATCCCATTCTTCTTTTAACAAATAGGAATCCCAATGATTATCACTACCCAAAAACTCCTTAGAAAAAAATCCCTTTTCATAATAAGAAGTAAAAACATCGAAAGCCAAAGGAAAATGATCCAAAGATAAAGTAGAATCAGAACTTAAATAAAAACGATAAGCTCTTCCTTGAGGGCCTTTAATTTCTGGTGCCAGCATATTAGTGTCTTCTTTATGGTAGCCCAATTCCCCATCTAAAAACCATCGTTCCTGAAACTGCAGTCTAAGTCTAGCACTTGCTTTTTCTACAGAGCTTGGTCTGTTTAAGAGCTCTAAACTATCGTTATACAAAGAATCTCCAAGATCCTGCTTTAGTTTTTCATAATCACTAGGGCTCCAAACCCCTCTTTTCAGTCGATCCACATCGCTTTCAAGAACAAAGCCACCTATATCCAGCCAAATATTAGGCCTTCGATAATGAGCCCCAAAGGCATTGAACTTAAAAAGAGCTTCACTATTATAGGCATCGTATTCTACTCGAACCAAGTCTTCTCGGCCAGGAATTAAAAGCCCTTTAAAATCTAAAACTCCTCCGGCATAATTTAAGACATAATCCTTTTCTTGAAGAAGCTCTACCCCATTGATCCACACTTTTTCTGAACCAGGCACTATAGCTAAAAAACTCCCCTCTGGATTCACCAAATAACCATCCCTTTGACCATCATTTCCATAAAAACTATGAGACACTCTCTTTGACTCATCGACTCCATAAGCAGCTTTGACTTCTCCATTAGAACCGTGAAAAGCAAGCATTGCCCCCAAAGAACTCCGCTCTATTCCTAATAAAGAAAACTCCTTGTCTTCCCAATAAAAATCACCCAAATGCAATGAAGCATAAGGAGATTCTAATCTAAAATAAACCTGATCCACCTCTTGTAAACTTGCTGTAGTTTGCATTCCAGGTTCTCTACCAACATCTGATAAAAGAGCATCTATATATAGCCCATGACCTAAATCCCCTTGCAAAGACAAACGGAGCTCTTGATCAACTTGAGTCCCTCCATCTCCTACCACCACTCGCATCGTTTTATAACCCTTGGCTTGCATTTTTGAAGGATCTTGGACTACAGTATCCAAAACATCCTTTTCAAAATCCAAGAATTCAACTTCTTCTATTCCTTTCCACACAGGTAAAGAGTCCATATTCAAGGACCAAGACTCCGAAACTCCCAAAAAAAACAAAAAACAAAAGAGAAACTCATTCAAGAATTTTAAATGCATATAAAACTCTAAATAAAATGAGCGATAAAATAGCTAAAGCTTTCCAACCAAAAACTCTAAGCTTAGCCATAGTTTTTTTTCTTGTACCAAATCTACACTCCATTTCCCTGCTTTTAATAAATCAGGACGAATAGAACTAATACAAACTCCATCTTTAAAAACACAAGCTTTAGAAAGTATTGTATCTGCTCCTAAATACCAAACTTGCAATACAGGACTTGTATGTAGGAGCAAAGTATCTTGGAATTGGGCATAAAAATAAAGACGAGTGTTTTCTTGAAAGACTGAGTCCACTCCAAAAGGTTCACCTTCTATAATATTTCTACAAATAACTCCATTTACTTTTTTTTTAACAGAAGCCAAAGCTCTATCTTCTGAGAAAAAACTTTGATTGAAAGTCACATAAACTCGATGACTCAAAAAAGCAAAAAGCACTACCGCCATCAGCAAAGTAGTTTTCCTTAAATAACGAAGTGGCGGCAAAGCACCCAAAAAAAACTCCTATAATAATTTACTCGTATTTTGAGTAAACGCAGGAACCGCCTCAACTAATTTTTCTACTAACAAACGATTAAAATCTTCGATACGATTAGGGAGCTTAGTTCCAGAAAAAATTTGAATCAATAAAAGGGAGTCACTCACTGGACTAATATAGACAGAACGAGATTCTCCACCATAAGAAACAGATTGAATGTCCTCTCCACCCAACAAAAGACCAAATTGTTTTGCAGAATCAAAAGAGGCCGAACTCAAAACAGCTAAAGGAGTAGCATCTATCCCAATGCTTCCCACTTCTGCAATGATTGAACCGTCGCGATGACAAAGTACCACATAGTCTGCTTTAACGCTCGCTTGGTATGCAAGCATTAGTCGTTTTACTTTTTCAGCATCTTCGGCATAAACAGAAAAATCACTCATTATAGCACCTACTTCTTTTTTGGAACATATGGACGAAGTTCAATCTCATCTTCTGAAATACCAGACTTAGCCTTAGTGTCTTTTAAAAATGCAGTATTCCTTGTGGGAAGAACCGTAGAATCTTTTTTGGTACGCATAAAAGGAGAACAAAAAGGAGTCCTTTTGGGAAAACCTTCTAGAGCCTTTCGATTGGGATCTTGAGTAGGACTTTTGGCGGCAAAAGAAGGCATTTTGAAAGGCGAGTTAGCCTCGGGAACAGACAAGTCAGGAGCTTCTTTAGAAGTTTCATCACCCTTCTCAAAAGACACCCCTGTTTTATTTAGAACTACATTGTGAACACCTGTGTTATTCAGCGTTTCTGCCGCTTTCTTTAAAAAGCCTTGCTTTACATTAAACTTTTCAATCACATGCATGGCAATCGTTTTTAAGGTAGTGACCACTCCCTTTCCATTGTGTGCTGTAGAAGGGAAAAAAGGCAAGTCATTTGGATTTAGAAATTTATTCATTTCATCTAAAGAAAAAACATCATCCATATCTCTTTTATTATATTGTAAGACTAAAGGAATATCATCCAAATCCATCCCATAATCTTCTAAATTTTGCCTTAAATTTTGAAGACTTTCTAGGTTTTCTGCTTTTCGAGAGCGTTGAGAATCTGCAACAAAAACAATCCCGTCCACTCCACGTAAAACTAGTTTTCGTGTACTATTATAATAAACTTGACCTGGAACTGTATACAACTGAAATCGAGTCTTAAATCCTTTGATATCCCCTAAATTTAGAGGCAAAAAATCAAAAAACAAAGTGCGGTCTCCCTCTGTAGCAAGTGAAACCATATCCGTTCGTTTATCTTGTGGCATTTTTTGATGTATCACCTGAAGATTCGTAGTTTTACCACTTAATCCTGGTCCATAATAAACCACTTTACAACTGATTTCACGAGTAGCGAAGTTAATCGACGACATCTATATAAATCCTTCATGACCTAAAAACATAAAACAAATGCTCCAGAGTCCGTTTGATCTAGAACAAAAGATATAAAACTTTATCCTTCTCTAATCTAATAAATTTAAAGAAGAGAAGAATTAAAATTTGAAAAAAAAGTAAAAAGAAAGCTTTTTTGTATCTTGCTAAGTGATTATGGTAAAAGATTTTAGAAGAAACAGCCTCAAATTCCATAAAAAGATACGATTTTTGAGCGATTCGAAAAATCTTGTTGTTTTTTTTCCTT
>JAAYJH010000052.1 GCA_012523035.1 Fibrobacter sp. | reverse complement strand
AAATCAAGCTTTTTTTAGCTTTTAAAAGACAGTGAATAAGAGTGTTTTTGTTTTTATAGAAGCGTTTTTAGAAAATTTTATCTCACTGCATTGATGCGTGTTTTGGATCTAAGAATCTTTGCATGATAAGGAAAAACTAAACGATAAAAGCCAGGCGCTTCAGAAACTTCATCCATAAAAAAGTTTTTATTTTTGTGTGGCTGTATAGACTTTATCCCATTCTTGTCCAGGTGCTACGGGTGGATGGATAGAATATTCTTTGCATCGATGAAGGTAAAGTAAAGAGGGGTTGGTGATGGCCCCTTCGGTGTTTAAAAAGGGTTCTAAAGGGAGTGTCTGCTTGAAAATTTCCATGGCCTGTTCCCAGTTTTGATTTTCGTAAGCAAGGCGGCCTGCTTCCCATAATTCGACCAGTTTTTCTATGGCTTGTGATGAGTCTTCTGACTTAAAGCCAAGTAATTCATAGGCTTTGACCGGTTCTGTTTTCCCGACAACGCGAATGTTGTCTATGGAGCGAGTGATGAAAAGATTTTGAGGCAGTAATTTTTGAGTACTTTCGCTAATAAAAATATAGACACCGTAAGATTTGGCAATGCTTTCTAACCTTGCCGCTAGATTGACTGCGTCTCCCATCATGGTGTAGTTTTTTCGCATAGAAGAGCCCATGTTTCCTGTGACAATTTCTCCTGAGTTGATTCCTATTCTCATGCGCATTTGAGATACACTAGGAGGCCATTTTTCTTTTTCTTCTCGCCATTTTTCACGAAGTTTTCCCAATGTGTTTTGCATGGCTAGAGCGGTTTCGCAAGCGTGCTGTGCGTGGTTTTTCAAGGGCATGGGGGCACCAAAAAAGGCGACTATGGCGTCTCCTACATATTTATCTAAAGTCCCTTGATGTTTTAAAAGAGTTTCTGTCATGGCACCCAAATATTCATTTAATAATTCTACTAATTTGACGGGATCCCCAATTTGTTCAGAGAAGCTTGAAAAATGAGCTATGTCTGTAAAATAAGCAGATATATAGGATTTTTCTCCTCCAAGGGTGGGCATGATTTCGTTTTTTAACATGGTGTCTATGAGTTCAGGAGAGATGTATTGCTTAAAAGCACTATTTAAGAATCGTTTTTCTTTGTTTTCTATATAATAGCGGATGAGCATGGCACCTAAACTACTAAAAATAATCGCTAAACTGGGCTTTGCAAAGCCTAAATAAAGGCCTTTTTCAAAGTAGTGATAACCTAAAAAACTGTATGCACTCAGTAAAATAAGCATAGACAATGTGCTAATATAAGTGTTGGTATAAACGCCTAATAAGACACAACATAAAATAAAGCCTAGCACGAACAATTTTTGAAAAGCGGGTGAAATGTCCACTAAAAAATCATCGTTGAGGATGTTTTCAATGATAGTTGCATGGGCTAAAATAGCAGGGAAGTTTTCATCGTGAGGGGTAGAAACATAGTCAAATAGTGCTGTGGCAGCCGAGCCTAAAATAAAAATATTCGATTGGTACATGGCAGGGTCTAGTCGATTGAGCGCGACATCGTAATATGATAAATGAGTGAAATGGCGTAGTTTAGGGTCTGTGGTATAGCGGTCATGGTAAGCGATTTGATATCGAGCCAGTTCATCGATAGGGATTTTTTTCACATTTCCAAAACGAATTTCTTCACCTGTTTTTAGCGTTAAAAGTTTAGTTAAATCAAAAGTTTTCAATTCATCTATGACATCTTTTGTCAGTACAGCTATGTTGGACTTCCATTCTTTTTTAATTTTATCGTATCGAAGTGTTAAATCCGTAGAGAGGTACTTTGATTCTCCTTTTTTTAAGTTTTCTAATTCTTTCTCAAAAAAGGCGATACTTTGGGTGATGTGTGGGGTGATTTTTATCTCTTCGTCTTCTAAACTATCTAGGATCCAAAATTCAGTCCCTTTTTTTTGGAGGTGAATCCCATGTTCCAAATTAAAGTTTTGAGTTTTTATACTTGGATCTTCTTTGGCTATGATTTGCAAGGCCTGACTGAGTCTAGGAGATACCCACTGGCCTTCGTAAATTTCAAAATTCAATACACCATCGCTGTCTTTTTGGGCAATGACCTTTTGAGAAACCTCAAAAAACTCATTTGATTTTTCAGAACTTGCCTCTAATTTAGGAAGTGTCTCGACCAAACTTTGAAACATTGGAAAAGAGAAGTGAGGGTAAGTGCTTCGAAATCCAGAAGAATCTTTGATGATTCCAAAAGCTTTTCCTAACTTAATAGCCTCTCCCATTGTCACTTTTATTTGATCGGGTTGGATTCCAAATAGATGAATGATGGTGCTCAAAGGCATGGTCGTATAAACTATACTAGAGTCCCTAGGGTGCAAATCTTTATTGGGGAATTGATAAAGCATAGAAACTCTTCTAAGCACTCCATCATAATCTGGATATGCATTGATGACACCCATATAAGGAGAAGCAGAAGCCAGCTCAGGAAATATATTATCAAGTAAATCTTTGGGTTCAATTGAATTTGGAGTGTCAATTTGCTCTAGGCTTAAAGTAGAAAAAGTGTTCAATTCTAAACTTCGATTCCAATCACTCAAAGGCATCCATTCCGACTGGTGTTTATAAGCTGTTTTATCATCAAAAGATGCCGCTAAAATCACATTTTGACTTTGCCTCACCCGTTCAATTAAAATAGAGTCGTCGTTATAGGCTCCTTTAATATTTTGAAAAACAGCTTCCCATGGGTTTTCTGGGAAAATGTTTTGAAGGACACTCAAAGTTTGTTGTGCTTTTTTTTCTCCAAAATCTGCATTCTTAAATAAAATATCAAAGGCAATAGCAGCTGCCCCCCCTTGGCTTAGATTTTCTACTACTTTTGCATGAATTTGCCTGTTCCACTCATTATAATGCCCAAATTTTGATAAGGAAGTTTCATCGATATCTACAATATAAATGTGAGGGTTTTGTTCTTTTGAGCTTTCATTTTTAGCAGATTGGATTTTAAAAAATACATCATAGAAAGTGTTTTCTATGCGTTGCACCCAACTGTTAATCAGTGTGGTATCGTATTTAGAAAAAGACCCCAAATAAAGCATGGATGCAGAAACAAAAGCAATCAAAATGAAACTGAAACTGATTTTTTTAATGTTTTTGGGAATTTTGATTCGCATTATTAAAAAATAGATTATTTTTTTAAAAGAAATCGAGCTTTAAACAATTCTTTATGTGTAGGGTAGTTAGAAGCGCCTTATCACCTATAAATTCATAGATAATGTTATTTGTAAACAAGGATAAAAGTAGAAATTAAGTTTTAATAGTATTTTTTATTGCTATCTTCTATAATATTAAATAATGAGGACATTGGTGGTGGAAGTATAGGAGTATGTATTGTTGGTGAATAAAAGAAAAAAGACAAGAGCAAAAAAAAGTGCCCCTGAGCAAAGACTCTGGACTATTGTTTTAGGTTGGTTTTTAGTTTTTTTGAGTGTTTTATTGTGGATTGCCTTGCTTTCCTACCGATACACAGGAGAAGCTGAAAATTATTTAGGCCCTTATTTTGGAGAGCTTTTTCCTTCTGTTTTTTTAGTGCTTTTTGGCAAAGTATCTGCTCTTATTTTTTCAGTGGCTCTTTTTTTAATAGGACTTTTTTTAGTGTTCAATCTTAAAAAAAGAATGCTGGCAAAACTATCCTTGGGCTTTTTAGCTTTAAGTTTTACTGTTTCTTTTTTGCTTTCTCTTAGAATTTATACAGAAATTCATCCTGAAAAAGTTGTTTTGATAAAAAACGGTGGTTTAGTGGGCTCATTCATCACACAAGATTTGATTCGACCTATCTTCACCACTTCTCCAATAGTGCCTTTTATTTTAGGCCTTTTGTCGATGATTTTAATTGCTGTTTTAGCTTTTGGTTTAAGGGCAAAGCATTTTTTATTCTTAAAAGTGATATTAAAGAAAACATTCACAATTGTGAAAAAAATGAAACCTCAAAAAGCAGATCCTTTAGAAAGCACCAAAGCAGCTTTAAAAGACAACCCGAAATCCATCAAAACGAGTCGTTCTCCAAAAACAATACAAGAATTCACCATTATTCAGACAGGCAAAGCGGTTCCATTCAAAGCCGAAAGTAAATGGGCGAAAAGCATGGTACAAAACCCTTTAGAAGTGGATCAAATAGAAGAGGGAATAGCATTAAACTCACCTCGAGAAGATGAAATTGCTCTAAAAGAAAAGTACCTTACAGAAAATGCTTCGAGATTAGGGGTGCTTGAAAAACGCGAACTTCGTGATGAGATTGCGAAGTTGAAATTAGCACAAGAACAAAACCAATGGGAAGACCAAAGGTCCAAAAACTTAGACATTAAAGGGATTGTTCGGCGAGAAAACAACCTATCTGCAGAGTCCCCAGAAAAAACAAAAGTAGAAGTTCATGCCCAAAGTACATTAGAAAAGAATGCCTTAGATTCAAAAGAAGACTTTATTTCACCTGAGGCTGAAGATGATTCAGACCCTAAATACAACGAAACAACCATCGTAGCACCAGTGGTTTATGATGAGTATAAAATACCAAAAGTAGATGAGATTTTAGCAAAATCACCCAAACAAACAGCGGATTACTCAGAAGAAGAGCTTAAAGAGATTGCGGCTTCTTTGGAACGGCAATTAGAAAACTTTAAAGTGAAGGGAAAGGTGGTAGGTATTTCTACGGGACCTTTGGTGACTCGTTTTGAAATTGAACCTGGACCAGGTGTAAAAGTC
Organism: Fibrobacter sp.; assembly: GCA_012523035.1. Lineage (GTDB taxonomy): Bacteria > Fibrobacterota > Fibrobacteria > Fibrobacterales > Fibrobacteraceae > JAAYJH01. Next base: position 10,582 of record JAAYJH010000052.1, on the reverse strand, counting down.
GCTCGCTTTTCGGCCTTGCAAGAAGACTTGGCCTTGGCATTGAAAGCGGTTTCTATACGCATTTTAGCCCCAATCCCTGGGAAATCTTTGGTGGGCATCGAAGTGCCCAATCGTAAAATGCAAATAGTATATACTAAAGACATTTTAGAGAGTGGTGAGTTTAAGCCCAAATCCAATAAAATTTTGATTGTTTTAGGTAAAGATATTTTAGGCAATCCTTTCACAATGGATTTAGCAAAAGCACCCCATGTATTGATTGCTGGTCAAACTGGATCTGGTAAATCTGTGTGCATCAATGTCTTAATGGCGAGTATTTTGTTTAGCAAAAGTCCAGACGATCTTCGTTTGATTTTAGTGGATCCCAAAGTTGTAGAATTGAAACTTTATGAAAAAATACCTCACTTGTTGCACGAAGTCGTGACCCAACCCGAAGAAGCTGTAAAAGCACTCCAGTGGGCCTGTGTGGAAATGGATAGAAGGTACGAGGTTTTGGCAAAAGCAAAAGTAAGGAATATAGCTGGATTTAATGCCAAAATAGAAAAGGGAGATATTAGCGAAGAACTCTCTGAAGAAGAAAGAACAAAGATGTATTTTTTGGTCATAGTCATTGATGAGTTAGCAGATTTAATGATGGTTGCAGGCAAAGAGGTAGAGACTTCTATTGCTCGCATTGCTCAAAAAGCTAGAGCAGTTGGCATTCATTTGGTGCTTGCTACTCAAAGACCCTCGGTCAATGTGATTACGGGTTTAATCAAAGCGAATTTACCCACTAGGATTAGCTTTAAAGTGACCTCTCAGATTGACGCTCGTACAATAATGGACAAGGCTGGAGCAGAAAAACTTTTGGGTCGAGGAGATATGCTTTTTAGAGCCACAGAAGACCCTGAACCTCATCGAGTCCATGGGGCATTTCTGACCGATAGCGAAGCAGAAAAACTTGCAGAAGCTTGTTCCAATCAAAATGTGAATTACCCTCGAGTAGATACTTTTGATATGGACGATGATAAAGGTGTAAATTCGCCAGACAAAGCTTCTGAATACTCCCCAATCATTGTAGATGTCTTAGAATGGTGTAAAGAGGGAAAAGGAGTTTCTATTTCTGCCATCCAACGCAGTTTTGGAGTGGGATTTTCTCATGCGGGTAGAATTATGGATCAATTGATTCAATTAGGGGTGAGCTCAAAAAATCATAAAGGTTCTAAACCTAGAGAGATATTGTTATTACCAGAAGAAATAGATAACATTATTCGTCAACTTCAATCTCAATAAAAGCATTTAATCCATAAATATTCAGGAGTTCACATTGGAATTCATAGAATTTGCTCCCGCAAAAATAAATTTATTTTTAGATATAATCTCTAAAAGAACAGATGGATACCATAATTTAGGCACAGCATTTCAAACTATTGGAGTGGGGGATACTCTTCGAGCAAGTTTAGATTCTGATTCAAAAATCACTCTGCAATACAGTGAAGCTCAAGCTTATCCAGTCGAAGACGATTTAGTGTATAAAGCGGCTCTTCTATTACAAAAAAAGATGAATGTAAAACAAGGGGCAAAGCTGTTTTTAGAAAAAAAACTCCCCATTGGAGCAGGACTTGGTGGTGGAAGCGCCGATGCCGCTGCTGCTTTTAGATTGTTGAACAAATTATGGGCTTTGAATTTGTCTCATCAAGACTTAGAAACCTTGTCTTTATCTTTAGGAGCCGATATTCCGTTTTTAGTACAGGGTGGTTTTGCTTTTGCAGAAGGGATAGGAGAAAAGTTAACACCAAAACCAGTGAATCCGTTTTTAAAAGATTTCACGCTATTGTTAGCGACGCCACATTGTTTTGTTCCAACCAAAATTGCTTACTCCAAAGCAAGTGTATCTGGAGAAATGAGGTGGAAGCAATGGAAGAATAGTTTTTTTTCAAACAATCTTCCTGAATTGTATAATAAATTTGAAGAATCAGTGTTTTTAGAATTTCCAGAAATACAAAAATTGAAAGAACTTTTTATAAAAGAAGGGGCACTCGGCGCTTTAATGTCTGGTTCAGGATCCACGGTTTTTGCGTTTTTTGAACACTCTAAAGCTGCAGAAAAAGTTCTAAATAAGTATAAAAATCAATGGCGTTGGTCTGCATTAACCAATTTTTACTAAAAAAAGATGATTTCCCCTTTAAATTTAAAAAAGATTTACTAAGTTTGGATTTCCATTGGGGTATCGTCAAGCGGTAAGACAACGGATTTTGATTCCGTCATTCGTTGGTTCGAATCCAGCTACCCCAATTCTTTTTTTTTGGAGTATTAACTTATGGAACTCACTTTGCTCAAAGCAACCTCGAGAGTATTAGGCGTAAGCGAAAAAGCAAAAAGCTTGCGTAAGTCGGGTAAAATTCCGGCTGTCTATTATGGTAAGGGTATAGAGCCAGTACACCTTAGTCTTGAAACTATGGATGTGCGTAAGGTCCTAGCCCCTGGAATGCGTTATACACTTTTAGACCTTGAAATAGACGGTCAGTCTGGCAATCCAGCTCTCATATACAAATATCAAAAAGATGCTATAAAAAACGATATTACACATATTGATTTTCTTAAAATAGATGAATCTTCTGTTGTTGAAGTGCGTATTCCTATTCGTTTGAAAGGAATTCCTTATGGTGTGAAAACAGAGGGCGGTATGCTTTCTCAAGAAACACAATATTTGAAACTAAAATCACCTGTTAATTCTATTCCATCGGTTTTAGAGCTAGATATTTCTCCTGCTAAAGCAGGTTCTACTTTTTATGCAGAGGCCATTCCACTAGATGAAGGAGTCTCTCTCTCTTCTAAAAAGAGAACAGTTATCTACACTATTTCCAAGTCTCGTATCAAAGAAGCAGAATAAATTTTATGGCTTATCCAAGGGTAAGCCTTTTTTATGCCTCACGCTTTGTGTAAAGTAGTTTTTAACTGCAAAGTGTGAATGTGTGTTGAAATGCTTTTTCATAATCAAGTTTCTTTTTCTTCTAAAAAGAGAAGTGTTATATATACAATTTCTAAACCTTGTAAAGAAAAACAATTAATTTACGACTTATCACTAGATTAGTCTTTTTTCTTCTTAAGTGTTGTGCAAAACAACTTTTGTTTGTAAACTTAAAGCCGCCATTAAAAATTCATTTCTTTTTGAAACGATAAAATTTTCTTTTTTCTTTAGATGCTTCAAGTTAAATTTTTATTGTGTTCTTGTCTGGAAGCGTTTTTAAAGAGTTTTTTCTTTTGGAGTGATAAAGAATGGAGCTCTATTTTTTAGAAACTATAAATCAACTTTTTCTAATCTTGATGAAGAGAGGGCGTATGAAAATTTACTTATATGAGTGATTTATTAAAAAAGAAGAGTGTATTTTTGTATCTTTAAGTACATTATTGTTATATGTTTTTTTTGCTTTATAAACACATTACTAATTTTTTATCTTAAAGAGGATTTCATGTTTTTGATGGTGGGTCTTGGTAATCCTGGTGTAAAATATGAGATGACTCGTCATAATGCTGGTTTTATGGCGATAGATCAACTTGCTACTGCTTCTTGGAAACTAGAACGAAATGTTTTAGTTCAAAAAACGAAAATTGTTTCAAAAGAGGTGATTTTGGCAAAACCTCAGACTTATATGAATTTAAGTGGAGCTGCGGTACAGTCTTTGCTTCACTGGTATAAAATCCCTGTAGAAAATCTAATTGTATTTGTAGATGATATTCATTTAGATTGTGGAAGGGTACGGATTCGAAAAGAGGGAAGTCATGGTGGACAAAATGGGTTGAGAGACATTTCTCAAAAAATAGGGACTCAATTTACACGAGTTCGTTTGGGTGTTGGGAAAAAGCCAGAGCTTTGGGACTTGTCAAATTGGGTTTTATCTAGGTTTACAAAAGAAGATTTCCAAAATTTTGAAAAAATACTGTTCGAAATACGCTCTATCACAGAAATTATTTTGACTGAAGGTGTTTTGGCTGCAATGGATGCTTATAATGGTTTTAAATAATGAAATATTTTGAATGTGTTTTTATATTTAGTCTTTCTACTTTTTAGCATGATTTTTTTCTATTTTTATGAGATAAAAGAGAGGTTTGTATGCGTTTAAAAAGCGAAACAGCTTTAACATTTGATGATGTTTTATTAGTTCCTGGTGAATCTAATGTTTTACCCTCCGATACCGATGTAAGCACAGTTCTTTCGGAGCATTTAAAACTCAATATCCCTATTGTCAGTGCTGCCATGGATACAGTGACTACAGCACCTTTAGCTATTTCTCTGGCTCTTCTTGGAGGGATTGGTGTTATTCACAAAAACATGTCTGCTGAGGCCCAAGCAGAAGAAGTACGAACAGTGAAGCGATGGCAGTCTGGTGTTGTGCTAAAACCTATTACTTTAAATGAAGACCAACCAGTGAGTGATGCATTGTCGCTAAGGTCAAAATATAAGGTTAGTGGATTCCCTATCCTATCGAATGGAAAAGTAGTAGGAATGCTAACTAGTCGTGACTTGCGTACCATTACCAATACTGATATTAAAATATCTGAAGTGATGACCAAAGACCCTATTACAGCCCCACCAACTGTTACACTTGCAAAGGCCAAAGAAATTTTAAGTTCCAATCGAATTGAGAAACTCCCTTTAGTGGACGAAAATGCTAGTCTAAAGGGACTCATCACTATGACTGATATCTTAAAAAGAGAAAGCAACCCTGCAGCCAGTTTAGATAAAAATGAACAACTCTTAGTAGGGGCAGCGATTAGCACTTCTGCAGATGCTTTGGAAAGGGCCAAGCTCCTGGTTGAATCGGGTGTGGATTTACTGGTGGTGGACACCGCTCACGGGCATCATGTGGGAGTTCGAAATATCATCAAAGACTTGAGAAAATCTTATCCAGATTTGACTATTTGTGGAGGCAATGTGGCAACTCCAGAAGCTGTTTTAGAGCTTGCCAATTGTGGAGTGAATATTGTAAAAGTGGGTATTGGTCCCGGTTCTATTTGTACTACTCGAGTCGTAGCAGGAGTTGGAGTGCCTCAATTTAGTGCTATTGTAGAGTGTGTAGAAGCAGCTAGAAAAGCAGGGGTGACTCTTATTGCGGATGGTGGTATCAAATACTCAGGAGATATTGCAAAAGCTTTAGCTGCGGGTGCTAGTGCGGTCATGGTAGGGAGCCTTTTGGCTGGTACCGAAGAAAGTCCTGGAGAAATTATTTTAGCAGATGGTCGTAGTTATAAAAGCTATAGAGGCATGGGTTCTATAGGTGCTATGAAAGATGGCTCTAAAGATCGATATTTTCAAACCGATATCCTTGAAGAGAAAAAGTTTGTTCCAGAAGGGATTGAGGGGCGTGTCGCTTACAAAGGCCCCGTTCGAGATATTGTGTATCAATTAGTCGGAGGCATTCATCAAGCGATGGGCTATGTGGGGGCTGCAAACCTAAAAGAAATGTTTGAAAAATCTGTTTTTGTAAGGATTACTAATGCTGGTCTAAAAGAGTCTCACCCTCACGATGTGGCGATCACCAAAGAAGCTCCTAATTATCGAACACCCGATTAAATAGTACTCAAAGAAGAGTTTCTCATGTCTTTTTTTGATGATTTAGTCTTGCTCACTAGTCCTGTTAATTTTGCTGATGAACATGTTTTAATAGAACGAATTTTTGAAAGCGGATTAAAAAGATTGCACCTGCGAAAACCAGGCTTTAGTGTAGAAAAATTAGACACTTGGCTTTTGGGTTTGGATATTTCTTATCGAAAACGCTGTGTATTACATGGTGATTTAGAAACAGCACTCGCATTAGAGGTGGGGGGAGTGCATTCTAGTCCTCAATTTGCTACAAACCTTACTAAAGCAAGCCTGGAAAACTTAGACTTGAGTGTTTCTTGTCATTCTTTTGAAGAGATTAAAGCATTGCCTACATTTGTGGATTACGCATTTTTAAGTCCTATTTTTGATTCTATTTCCAAAGTGAATTATAAGGCGGCTTTTACTAAGACTCAAATTCAAGAGTTTTTTACGAATCGAGACTCTACACAACCACGAATATACGCTTTAGGTGGCATTGATATAGACACCATAGAAGAGGCGAAAAAGTGTGGTTTTGACAGTGCTGCTGTTTTAGGGGGTGTCTGGAACCATGCCAATCCTATGAGGGCTTGGCTTCAACTTTCTCAAGGGTATTTATAAAATGAAAACTCAAGGGATGCCTTTTGCATTGAGCATTGCTGGCTTTGATCCTTCTGGCGGAGCTGGGATTTTGGCTGACATCAAGGCTTTTGAATATTTCGGTGTTTATGGTCAATCGGTTTGTACGGCTTTGACCATTCAAAATGAAAACACCTTTTTGAAACCAGGCTTTTTAAGTTGGGAAAGTATTTTAGAACAATTAGAAGTTTTACATCAAGTGCGTCACTATGATTACATAAAAATAGGACTTATTCCTTCTGCGGCTATTTTACAAAAACTCTTGGCTTATTTAAGAGAAAAAAATCCCAACCCTTTTATCATTTGGGATCCTATTGTTTCGGCGAGTGCGGGTTATCATTTTTTTGAAACATGTAGTGCAGAATCTTTTTATCCACACCTTTCTAAAATAGACCTGATCACACCTAATCAAGATGAGTTTATTTATTTAGGACTGGGCTTGGCTGATTCTCGTCAAGAAATTAAAATTGGAGAGGAGTTTTCAGTTTTATTAAAAGGAGGGCATCAAGAAGGGGCCCTTGCGACTGATACACTTTGGTTTCAAGGAGAAAAACATTTTTTTTCGGCACCACGATTGATAGGGAAGTCAAAACATGGAACCGGTTGTACTTTGTCTTCGGCGATTTTAGCCAACTTGACTTTAGGGAAGTCCTTGTTAGAAGCAGTTCGAGTGGCTAAAGATTATTTGAGTCTTTATTTGCAAAGTGGAGAGTCTTTACTTGGATTCCCTAAACACTCAGATTTATAAGTATTCGACAACAAATAAAACATTTTTTTTTAATACTTATTAAATAGCGTGCTTATCAAAGTTTTAATCCTTAGAATAATCTTGTAGTCAGTTACTTTTATTAATTGACGAAATATGTCAATTTTCACCTCTATTAATCTATAGCTAAAAATTTTAATTCTACGAAGTTGGAATGATTTTTTAGGGTTTTTATTTAAGATAAATAGTGTTCGTATTGATAGTTATATTTATTACTGTTTGTTGACAAAATACTGAACAGCTTTTTGAATTGTTTCTATTGATTGACAGAAAGCGTCAATTGTTTTCTTGTTACTAGATTTGTTTCACTTGATTGACAAAAAATCTCAAAGATTTTTTTTTGTGAATGTTTAAATTAAATGATGGACTAATACAATCCTTTTTTTTGCCTTTATATTAATAATTGCCAAAAAGCGTCAAAACGCTGAATAGCTTTTTGAATTGTTTCGATTGATTGACAGAAAGTGTCAATAGTTTTCGTGTTGCGAGATATGCTTCACTTGATTGACAGAAAATGTCGAATATTTTTCACCTTCTTAGTCTTGTTGATAAAAAATATCGAATTTTAGGCAGTTTTTTAGAAAAATCTTTAGCAGAATTTATGCTGATTTCTAAAAGCTAGGACTGGTGAATCATTCTTCTTCTTTATATTCATCTATAACATAAAAGGAGGCTCTTTTAAATTTTAAAAGTTCTAAAGGCGCTTCTGACTATCCATCCATACTCAGTCTTCTTCTGTGGAGACCTTAGATTCACTCTTTCGTTTGTGTGGGTCGAGTGTGTTTTTTCGGAGTCGAAGGATTTGAGGTGTGATTTCTACGCATTCATCGTCGTTTATAAATGTGACCGCTTCTTCTAAAGTGAGTTTTCTGTATGGAGTGAGTTGGATAGTGTCGTCAGAACCAGAGGCACGCATGTTAGTGAGTTGCTTTCCTTTGGTGACATTGACGGTGATATCGACATTTCGATTGTGTTCGCCTACAATCATTCCAGGGTAAACTTCGGCTCCAGGGGGAATGATCATATAACCACGGTCTTCTAATTTAGAGAGTGCGTAGGTGGAAGATTCGCCGGCGTCTTTGGCGATCATCACTCCGTTAATGCGAGCAGGAATTTCACCTTTGTAGGGTTGATACTCTAAGAATAAAGATTGTGAAACGGCGTAACCTTTTGAAAGGGATAGTAATATTGGCCTAAGCCCAATCAAACCACGGCTGGGAATAATGTATTCTAAAAAAACGCGTTGGTTGTCGTCTTGAAGCATATTGACCATTTCGGCTTTTCTTTTGCCGATCTCTTCAATAACGGCTCCACTATATTCGGCAGGGACTTCTACTTTAAATGTTTCGACTGGTTCTAAAGTTTTGCCGGATTCAGATTTTTTAAAGATCACTTGTGGAGAGCCGATGGTGAACTCATAGGCTTCTCTTCTCATGTTTTCAATTAAAATGGTGAGATGCAAAATGCCTCGTCCCGAAACTTTGTATGTGCTTGCACCGTCTGCCCTTTCAATAAACAATGCGGGGTCAGCCATGTGTGCCCTTTCAAGCCTTTCTAGCAAGTGGTTTCCAGTTAAAAATTTGCCACCGTATTTACCAACCAATGGAGAGGTGTTTACGGAAAAGAGCATAGAAATGGTGGGTGGATCAATGTGGATACGCGGCAGGTGCACGGGGTTTTGAGGGGAGCAAAGAGTGTCTCCGATATCAAAAGAATCTAGGCCAGCGAGTAAAATAATGTTTCCTGGGCCAGCGTTTTCTACGGGTTTAGGGCTAACGCCTTCGTAAGACAAAACTTTTTGAATACGAACTGATTTCACTTTGCCATTATCTAAAGTTTGAGCCACGGTTAAGTTTGGCTTGAATGTGCCTTGCAACACACGACCAACTGCTAATCGACCTAAAAAAGGAGAGTATTCCAAAGATGAAATTTGGAGCAAAGGCTCTGCTTGAGGATCCCCCTTGGGGCTTGGAATGCGTTCCAAAATTAGATCCATTAAGATTTGAAAATTATTGTCGGGATCATCTAATTCTTTTTTACAGAGTCCATTTCGACCACTTGCAAAAACATGAGCAAAATTCAGTTGATCGTCGCTAGCGTTGAGTTCACAAAATAAATCAAAAACTTGATCTAAAGCCTTTAAAGGAGAAGCTCCATCTCTGTCTATTTTATTCACAACTATTATAGGCACTAAACCTAGCTCCAAAGCTTTTTGTGTTACAAAACGAGTCTGAGCCATGGGTCCTTCAAAAGAATCCACCACCAAAATCACGCCATCTACGGTACCAAGCACTCGCTCTACTTGACCACCAAAGTCGGCATGACCAGGGGTATCGACAATATTTACACTGTGCCCTTTGTATTTGACATTTGCGTTTTTTGATAAAATGGTGATGCCTCTTTCTTTTTCTATGTTGTCAGAGTCCATCACTCGGTCTTGCACTTCTTCTCGTTCGTGAAAAGACCCGCATTGTTTTAATAACTGATCCACTAAAGTGGTTTTACCATGATCCACATGCGCAATGATAGCGACATTTCTAATTAATTTTGTATTCATAAACTGCTTTGCTAGATAGCCTTGTGTGCGAAATAAAGTTTTTGTTTTTGGGTAGTCAGAAGCGCCTATCCTTTTGATGCAGCTAAAATGCATTTAAAACTTTATAAAGAAACACCATCTGGTGATTTGTGAGGCAATTTAGAAATAATAGGTTTAATTGGCAATTCTTTAATTTCTATATTTAAATTATGAAGTATTTAGGAATAGATTTTGGAGAAAGAAGAGTGGGCTTGTCTATTGGAGATTCAGAGTTTCGATTTGCTTTTCCAAAAGAAACTATCGATCAAAATAAGGTATCACTTTGGGACACTCTTCAAAAAATAGTAGAGTTTGAAAAAGTGGACGCTTTTGTGGTGGGAATGCCATACCATCCAAGTGGGCGAGATGATGGTAAAAGTAAAGAGGTGGCTGTGTTTGTGGAGGCTTTAAAACAAAATTTTAAGGGTTTTCCTGTTTATATACAAGATGAGTCTTACTCTAGTGTTCAAGCTTTAGAAAAAACTTCGCATTTGAGTCGAAAAAAAAAGAAAGACAAGGGAATTGTAGATAGAGCGGCAGCAAGCATCATTTTACAAAACTGGTTGGACGAAAATTTTTAAGTTACTATATTTACATTATGACAAATAAAAACGATACAGAAAACACAGAGACTAATAGCCTTGAAACTCGAGATTACCAGGGCCGACAAATCCTTGTATGGGAGGCCGATGAGAGTAATTTAGAATTGACTATCGAAGTACTTTCGGATATGCTTATGGGAGCTAATATTAAGGGAGTTCAAACAGAGTCCCAAGCATTGGAGCTTTTAGGGACTCAGAAATGGGACACTTTTGTAGTGGACTTTTTGACAGAAGGTGTTTCATCGAGTGAGTTTATTAAAAAAGTCAATAATTACCCTGAATCTATTTTAGTGGCTTTGTCTATGTCTAGTTTCAAACTAGAAGAAGAAAGAGAAGTTTCTAAACTAGAGTTGACGCGTCGTTTATTTGAATACGATAAAAATGCAAACGCTTCAATTCGAGTTTAAATCATAGATAATACTTTATATTTTGAGCATTTT
>JAAYJH010000051.1 GCA_012523035.1 Fibrobacter sp. | reverse complement strand
TCCCCTCTGCTCTCCGCACAACATCTCTAACTCGCATCCCAGCATCGTAGCGATTCCTTGTGTTTTATATAATTTTCAAATGAATGATTTCAAAAAATGCTTGCTTTAACACTTAAATTTGGTATCTTTCTTAGCGGTCTAGTCGTTTTAAGTCTCTTGAAATGGCAACAGTGGATTGATTTCAGTTTTATTTTAGCATTTCTTCGGAGTCACTATGAAAATAGCAGTTATTGGTGGTGCGGGTTATATTGGCTCGCATACAGTCAGGGAACTTTTAGATGGTGGGCACCAAGTTTTTGTTTTTGATAATTTATCTTCGGGCCTAAAGCAAAATTTATTCCCCGACGCTCACTTTTTTCATGGTGATATTTTAAATCGAGAAGATCTGGCTATTTTTTTTAACAAAGTCCAGCCCGAAGGGGTAGTGCATTTAGCGGCTTTAAAAGCAGCTGGCGAATCCATGACCCATCCAGAGAAGTTTAGCACCCAAAACATAGTCGGCTCCCTCTATTTAATACAACAAGCGGTGGCCTCCAAAGTACGCTATTTTGTGTTTTCTAGCTCTGCGGCTGTTTATGGTGCTCCTCAATACAATCCCATCGACGAAAACCACCCTACAAATCCAGAAAATTATTATGGCTACACTAAACTCTCCATTGAAAATCATTTGGCATGGTACAGCCGCTTAAAAGGCCTTCACTTTGCAGCTTTACGCTATTTTAATGCCGCAGGCTACGACCCCAATAGTCGAATCATTGGCTTAGAGTCTAATCCATCTAACTTAATTCCTGTGGCAATGGAAGCCCTCACAGGCAAAAGAAAAGAGCTTTTGATTTTTGGAAACGATTACCAGACTCCCGATGGCACTGGAGTTCGAGACTATATTCATGTGACCGATTTAGCAGTGGGTCATCTAATGGCTTTTGATTATTTAAAAAAACAGAAACAAAATTTAATTGTGAATTTAGGGACCAATGAAGGTGCCAGCGTTTTAGAAATCGTTCAACACGCTCAGCAAATCACAGGTAAAATACTGCCACATCGAATTGTAGATAGACGCCCCGGAGACCCTGATTCTTTAGTTGCAAACCCACAAAAAGCAATGGATATTTTAGGCTGGCAACCCAAATACTCCGACTTAAAAACTATTTTAGAAACCACTTGGAAGGCTTATCAAGCTAATTTATAAAGAACTAAAACAATACATCAAAGCACTCGTTGTTTCTTAATTTTTTTGAAGAGCATCTTTTAAATTCACTCCATTTTCTAATTTTTTTAATACACTCCTAAAAAAACATTTGTGTTTTTACTACTTTAAATAAATACTTTCTACTTTTAAGACTTTTTTTATGGTCTAATTGTTTAATGAAGTGCGACCTCTTTAAAGCACTCAAACCAAAGGATTTCATTTTATGTGGGCAATTTTAGCTCTGGGTTCTGCTTTTTTTGCAGCTTTAACTTCTATTTTAGCAAAAATCGGTATCGAAGGCATGAGTTCTAACTTGGCAACGGCTATTCGTACTGTGGTTGTTTTGGTGATGGCATGGGGAATTGTGTTTGCCACTGGTGCACATAGCGGCATTCAAAATATCACTCAAAAATCCTGGATTTTTTTGACGCTTTCTGGCATTGCAACGGGGCTTTCTTGGTTGTGTTATTTTAAGGCTCTGCAAATAGGAGACGCTAGCCGCGTAGTCCCCGTCGATAAGTTCAGCGTAGTGATCACCATGATTTTGGCTTTTACTGTTTTGGGAGAGGCACTCACTGCTAAGACTATAGCGGGAGGGGCTTTAATTACGCTTGGCACTTTAGTTTTGATCCTTTGATTCAACTGTTTTTAACATTTATCGTTCATTTTAAAACAAAAAACCTCCTAAATAGGAGGCTTTTTTTAATCTATTTTATGAATTTATTTGAGAGTCGAAACTTGGACATCCCATGACTGACCATTCAAACCAATGCGATAATTATTGGTATTTTGAACCGCCATATTGCTAGTGTTTGCAGCAGGAGCAGGTGCTGGACTTGCTACTTTAGCATTAGGGTCTTTTTTAGGAACTCCTATTTTTCGATCTCCTTTTAAGAAATCAATCCCCTTATTACCACCTCTGGTATTTAGGGCACCTACAATGAAAATATTTTCATCAGTCACAGGGAGATTGTTTTCTTCTAAGAGTTTTTTGGCTTTTGGAATACCTGGTTCAATTATGTCTGCAGCACAAGTCACACCTGGATGAGCAACAGAAAATGGTTCTAATTGAAGCTGTTCTGCAGCTATTTTTACTAATTCTGCATCTGGTTCAGTTGGAGTTTTTCCATAATAACCAAGGATCATTTTACCATAACCCTCTGTCATTTTGGCCCAAGTGTCTAAACCTTTACTTTTGTTTACAGTATTCACAAAAGCTTGTTGGAAATAAAACTGAGAAACCGGAGTCACAGAAGCAGCAAAACCACCACGACTCACACATTCACTCATATTGGCAATCACTTGATCGTATAGGTGGAATGTTTTAGTTTCACGCATCATCAGCGTATTTGCAGTTAAAGCACCACCTGGCATGGGTGAGAATATAACATCTGTAGAAATTTGCAAAGCCTCGGGTGGGAATTCATAATCTTTTAAGCATTCCACGGCCACATTGTTGGCTTCCATAATCTTGTGTATTTGATCATCAACAATGCCATCTCCCAAAGCCAATTTGTAGTCACTCCCCTTAAGGGCATGGTATAGAGAAAACAAGTCAGGTTGCCCTGTACCACCAGAAAGAGGTTTTCTTGCCAAATCCACTCCATCTGCTCCCCCTTCGATAGCAGAAACATATTGCATCACACCAGTACCACAGGTATCGTGAGAGTGCATACGAATTTCTACATCTTTACCGAGCAATTGACGAGCTAATTTAATAGTTTCGTACACTTTGTTTGGGTTACAAGTTCCAGAAGCGTCTTTGAAGCAGATAGAAGAATATGGAATCCCTGCATCTAAAATGTCACGAAGAGTTTTGATATAAAACTCTGGATCATGTGCACCGGTACAACCTAATGGAAGCTCCATCATAGCAATCACGACTTCGTGTTCAAGACCGGCATCGTGGATACATTGCCCAGAATAAATAAGATTGTTGACATCGTTTAAGGCATCAAAGTTACGAATACGAGTAATGCCATGCTTTTTAAACATATCTGCATGGAGTTTGATCATGTCTTTGGGTTGAGCCTCTAAAGCCACCACATTGATACCACGAGCCAAGGTTTGAAGACGGATATCTGGACCAACTACACGACGAAATTCATCCATCATATCAAAAGCGTCTTCTCCAACATTTTGGTAAAGGGCTTGGAAACGAGCACCACCACCAGCCTCAAAATGTTTGATACCCGCATCACGAGCAGCCTCAACCGCAGGTATAAAATCTTTTGTGAAAGCACGAGCTCCGAAGATGGACTGAAAACCATCACGGAAAGAAGTATCTTGGAAGCTTATTTTTTTCATCTATGTTTTCCTGTAGGGTTCGTCACCCGGTCTATTGTTTCAATAGCGTTTTATTTCACTATTAGCTTATCAATACAAAATATAGAAAAAAACAAAACTTATGGCTCAAAGAATTACCCGCATGCCGGCTTTTTATATGACTTTGTTGAATTAAAGAGTTGAAGACCGCTTCTTGAATGCACAAATTTATTTTTCTCTTCTAACTCAAGTTGTCAATGGCTATGGATGCTTTTAAAAATACCACAAAAACTTCTTCTTAATAAATCCTATGCTCCTTTTGATTTCGCCCTTAAGATTGAAGTTCAATGACAGAAGCAAGGTCTTTTATTACTTTATGAAGCCCTTGAAAATAAAATAGCACCATTCGCATTATACTTTCTGTTTTATACTACTAAACACTCATAAATATCTTTTTTTATACTCAGTTTATTATATTTAGTTTATGAATGAGTCTTGTCCTTTTTGCACTGCTACCGTTTCTACTATAAAAATACACCGCTTTGTTTTGCGTATTTGCCCAAAGTGTTTTTCTACTTTTTTCTCTTCCAATAAAACTATGAGCTTTAGACAGGAAATTTCTGATGCTACTAGAAATCTTTGGTTAAAATCTCTAAAAGAAAAAGACCTTAAAGACCCTCCACATGAATCTATAAAATGCTTAGATCATGGAGAAGTTTTAATCGACGCTAAATTACCAGACTATGGTATCGATGCAAAGGTCACCACTTGCTGTGACTTATTCCATTTAACACCCTCTTTAACGATGCAAATATTAGAAAGGACTTTACAATTCCCTTCTCACAAAAATGCTCCAAAAAAGCACATCAAACACCACTTCTTTTTTATTCGTGCCCTAGATAAAATATTATCTAAGTTTTTTGCAGAAGATAATCTCGAAGAGGACCCTTTCGAATTTATTCAGTACGACCATCACTTTAAGGATATTTTAGGCCCTAGACTATGAGAAAACTATACTCTATTTTAGCTGGATTCACTGTTTTTGCTTTAATTGTTTACGCTCTACTCCCCAACCGTGAGTTTTCTGAATCTATTTACCCACTCCCTTTTAATACTACCGTTTCTTTTTACGATGACCAAGCAGATGGTGGAACTTCTGTTGCTGGAATTTCCATGATTGATTCTTCTTTTGTTTTTAAATGCAAGCTGCATGGTGACAATGAAAAGCCTGCATGGTGCGGTCTAATATGGGATTTTAATTTAAACCAACAATACAGCTATAGAAATTGGACTTTTGTAGATTCTCTTATCTTAAACATTAAAACTGAAAACATCAACGAAATGATTATTAAAGTATGGGCCTATGATCCAGATGTCACAGACGAACAAGTCAAAACATCTTTTAGGCCATTAATAAAAGAAATCCCGTTAAAAGGAGGGGTAGAAAGAATTTCTGTCCCTATGGAGTTTTTAAGAGTCCCCGATTGGTGGTATCAACAAAATAATGTGAACGAAAACTTAAAACAACGCCACCAAGGCTCTATCGCACGCTTTGAAATTACACCTGGATGGGAAGTCAAAAGAGACCAAGACTTCCAGATAGAAATCATCTCCATCGAGGCTAAGGGCTTAAGCAACTTAGCATTTGGAATTTTATTGTTTTTCTTTTTAGTGGTTTTTTCTATAGCCATAGGCTATCAAAATAAAATGAGAAGATGAAGCTTTTTTTCAAACATTGTGCTTTAGGTCTTATTGTTTCAGTAGCATTCATTTTAATTTGGATTTTTTTTCAAAACCAAGAACTCGTTTGGTATCCTAAGCCTCTAAACTCACATTTTGAAACTCACTCTATCGATGATAGTTTTTGGGGTGGTAGCTCTTCTGCAAAAATAACACAAACTGACTCCAGCATCCTCACCAGTGTACTGGTTCGTTCTGGAACTGCTTATCCATACGCCGGACTTGCTATAGAACCCTTATCCGACGCTCAAAAGCTTTCTGGTCACTTTTTTAATTTCAAAAAATTCGACTCTTTACAAATAGAATTAAACACCAAGTACATGAAGGAAGTACAGCTTAGACTCATCACTCACGATCCACAAAACACCAATCTCGAAAAACCCTTTTCTGCAAGAGTTTTAGTTTTCCACACTCCTACAGACAAACTCTTTCAAAAACAAAACATTGCAATTTCTGACTTTAAAGTTCCAGAATGGTGGTTTGAATTCAACAATAAAAAAGAGCTCGACACCTTAGCTTACTTAAATAGAGGTCTAAAATTAGAGATTCTTAGTGGTTACGGCACCATGTTAGGCATAGAAGATGAAATTGAAATAAAAAAAATCATCTTTTTTGGAAAAAACCACTCATTAAAAAGAATTTTAATTGTTATGTTTTTACTCACTAGCGCTTTCAATATATTCTTTTACAAAAAAACCAAACGCATTGCAAAAGAATAAAACTTCTTTTTCTAAAGCTACAATCTTTTATGTAGGAAACTTTATGACCAAAAAATGGACCACCGATAAAATCATGCAATTTATTTTGGCTGCGATTTTATTATCCATTTCTATTCTTTTGCTCAATTATTTGAGTGCCGTATTAGTTCCCTTTGGAGCCGCTTTCCTCATTGCATATATCCTAGACCCTCTTGTGAATATTATTCAGAAAAAAGTTCGCTTTAGAATCATTGCTGTGATTTTAGTTTTAAGCTTGATTACCGCTTTCATCACTACTAGTTTAGTGATTCTTATCCCTAAAGTCACTATAGAAATACAAAGGCTAGGGGTTTTGCTCGGCAAACTTTTAAATGATTCTTCTTGGCGTGCTAGATTAAACGAAATTGTACCAGAAAATTTTATAGACCATTTGCGTCAATTAATCTCTATAGAAAAAATCAGTGTCTTTATGCAGAGTTTAGACTTTTGGAAAGAAGCTCAAGGTATTTTCAATAAACTTCTTCCCGGAGCTTTGGGTATTTTATCTGGAACTGCCACTTTACTTTTTTGGTTTTTAGGGCTCCTTTTAATTGTAATGTATCTCATATTTATTATGTTAGACATGCCAAAATTAAGGAGCAAAATCAAACAATTAGTCCCTATTAAATATCAATCAGAAGCCACCGAACTAGCTAAAAGTATGGATTTTTTTATGGCGTCTTACTTTAGAGCACAAACCATAGTCGCTATGAGTGTAGGTATTCTTTTTGCAACTTCATTTTCCATTATGGGGCTTCCGATGGGCTTCTTTTTTGGGCTCTTTATAGGTGCACTCAACATGGTCCCCTACTTGCAGCTGGTGAGCATTCCCATTGCTTTACTTTTGGGTGTTGTTTATGCTCTCGATACAGGCACACCCTTTTGGCAAGTCTTAATCATAGTCACTGCTATTTATGGAGTGATTCAAGTGATTCAAGATTTGATTTTAGTCCCCAATATTATTGGTAAAAGCATGAACTTACCTCCCATAGGCATATTACTTTCTTTATCTGTATGGGGCAAACTGCTAGGTTTTTTGGGTTTAATTGTTGCCATTCCCTTCACTTGTTTGACTATGGCCTACCTAGATAAATTTCAAAAAATAAGAGACTCAGCCTATATTCAAGGAGAAAATACTGCCCAAAAGCACTAAAAACCTTTAAACCTTGTCATATTAAGGCTTAAAATGCAAAAGAATGTAAAAAACTATTGCTAAAATTTCAAAAAAAGATATAATATTTAACATCATTTCCTCAACAATAGGAGTTACAATGAACAAACAAGACCTTATCGCTGCAGTTGCAGACGATAAAAACGCTGGCCTAGAATCTAAAGCAGCAGCCGAACGCGCTGTTAATGCTGTGATCGATGCTATTTCCAATGGAGTGAAAAAAGACGGTGTTGTTCAACTGATAGGTTTCGGAACCTTTCAAGTAAAACAACGCAGTGCTCGCACTGGTCGTAACCCACAAACTGGCGAACCTTTAAAAATCAAAGCTTCTAAGTCAGTTACTTTTAAAGCTGGATCCAAATTAAAAGAACTGGCTCAAAAAACCAAGTTACCAAAAAAATAACTCGAATTAAAAGGACCGCGAATGCGGTTCTTTTTTTTTCTAAATTCAATCCAGTTGCTGTTTTTAGAAAGTAGAATCTCAATGAGTCTCTCAGGTATTGAATCTACAATACACATTAGCCCAATTTTTATTTATAAAATCCTATTTTTAAAACGATTACTTCTTGGTTTTATTTTAAATATCCTTGACCAATAAAGCCACATTCAAAGTCATTTTAGTCTAAGTTAGAATATTTGCGTTTGTTTTCTTTATTTTTCTAATTCACATAAGCAATTGATTTATATAAACTTACAAAGACTTTAAACGCAAACCTCAATAAACACGCCTCTTTTATTTAATTTGTATGGCAAATAAAACTTTGCTTTCAATGCTTTTTTATCTATAATAATAGAGAGGCACAGGTATTTTTTGGAGGTTTTATGAAAGGCTTAAAAAGAACATCTGCATTTAGTTTTTACCGGATTCACTCTGGATTTGAGGCATTTAAAAAAAGGTTGGCTCAAGAGTTAGTGGTTCGCAAAGGGATTTATCTAGAAGATTTTGTGGAAGACATCAATTTATATCCATTTTATCGAGCTGGTGAATCGGTGGACTTTACTATTGAAAGTATTTTTGCTACGAGTGACTTAGATTAAGTGCGTCAAAATCACACTTGAATGTTTTTTCTATCCACTTGATTTTTTTCTTAAAATTGTTTGTTCAAGTTTTATTCTTGAATAGAAGTTTTAATAATGGTTTGCTTTTAGCCAGGCGCTTCTGAAACTTCTATAAAAATAGAAAATGCATGGCTTGATATGCTAATTCATTCTCATCTATGATGATTTTGAGTGTTTTTAGGGCTTTTTAATTTCTGAGTTTTCTGTCACTGGTTTTGGACAAGCATTTTGTGCAACAAACTTTCTTTTGTCTATGGAAACTACTTTGCTATTGATGTTGTTTCCACCTTTGAATCGAATTTGTCCGTAAATGCCGTTAAAGTTGCGAGCCCAATTGATTTGATTCACCAAGTTTTTTGGTTTTTGAGCGATGCTTTCAATGATGATATTGGTGGCGTCGTAACTTAAACCGCTGACTTTGTCGCTAGAGGCTTCAATGCCCCATTTTTTTGAAAAAGCTTTTTCAAATTTTTGATAGGATTCGGATTTTTCTAAGTCCAAAAAAGGGACGGTGAAATAGGAGCCATCCACTTGATTTTTACCTTCTATAAGCAAATCTCGCCCGTACCACCCCGATGTTCCCAATAGGGTGCCTTCGATTTTATTAAAAGCGACTTGACCCGCCATAAGCCCTGCGTCTGTAGGGTTCGTTGCTGGAATGAATATGCCGGGAAATTGAAAAACTGTGTCTTGCATGTAAGATCGTCGGTCTTTGGGACTGACTGCATCTAGATTTTTGGCCCCTATGGCTATGTTTTTTTTGCGGATTACTTGCTTAAAACGAATATTTCGTAATAAATCAAATTCTGTTTTATAATCTGGACGGCCTTCTTCGTATAGTTGTTGAGCTAAAATAATGCCACCTCGGCGTTCTACAGCCCTTATAAAGCTGTTAGACATGGCGTTCCCATAATCTCCTGTGGGAGTGAGTACGGCAAATTCCTGTATATCTAAACATCGCATCGCATAATCTGCAATAGCATCGGCCATTCGGTTCATGGTCACATTCAATTGAAAAATATTGGGCCCCATGCGTGCAATGCCGTCGTCTGTTGCTGTTGGCGTGATCATCGGTATGTGCTGGAATAGACTGCCAATCCACGCCCCTACGGTGGCTGCAGGAGCACTCATAATAGGGCCGATAATGGCTATAATACTATCTTGGTTGACCGCTTGTTGTGTTCTCCATAGGGCAATGGCTGCGTCGGCTCGAGTATCTTCTATTCTAATTTTAATTTTCCCTTCTAAGCCGGCTAATTCATGGGCCAGTAAAACACCTTGAACCGCTTCAATTCCGTATTCCGAAAAGTCTCCAGAAAGTGGGGCTAAAACCAAAATGGTTGGTATGCCCGCCCCTGCTTTTTTTAAAGATTCGATTCCTTGCTGAGCAGTTCGAATCAAAGATTCACTCCCTCCAGTTTTTATGGCCCTATTGTACCAATAACGAGCAGCTTTATAACGGTATTCGTTTTGATTTTCACGCCCTAATTGCAGATAAATCCAAGATAAAATAGAAGAATCTGTGGGGTATTTTTCACTCAAAGATACCAACTGGTCCGATGTCAATAAAGAGGCTGCGATCGTGCGAATGGCGACTTCTTTGGCTCTGGATCTGGCGGCAGGGTTTTTAGTGTAAACCAAAATACGAAGTAAAGACTCTACACCTTCGTAAACAGAAGCTTCTTCTATTTTTAAAATGGCATCCACCACTTCCATTCGCTCACGGTAAGGACTTTTAGTGTAGTACTCTAAAAACTTTGTGGTCACGAGTTTGCATTCTTTTTTTTCACCGAGCCTTAAATAAGATTCTGCTAATAATACTGTCGCCTTTTCTCCGTCTTCGAATCGAAATCTTTTTTGAGAGACACCTTTCAATAAAGAAGCAGCTTCTTCAAATTGAGAGTTTGCAATGAGTTCTTTGGCACGGTCAATATTTTGATTTTGAGTAAAACCAAGCGAAATAAGGATTAATATTAGACTAAAATACTTCATAGTTCAAAATCACCGTCTTGAATTACTAGGTGCTCCCTTTTGATTTGTTTTTGCATGCTTTCGGGTAGTTTCACCCAATCTACCACATCTATAGAAAAAGGAAATGACTTTTCTGAAAAAGCAGTTTCTATAGCGACCATTTTTTCTACAGAAATAGGTTTGTCACTCACAATGGCTATATTGAGCTCTGTTTCTGGTGTTAAATTGACGCCAGACACGCGAGGGCCATAGGCATAAACAATAAATCCATCAAAATGAATCTTAAGGATTTTTTTGATGAGCCCTAAATAATCTGCTTCTAAATATAAAGACATGCTTTATAATATAGTAATAAGTTTTATCTTTAGAGATAGAAGACTTTAAAATAAACTACTCATTTGAGCAGGTTTTGCGGTTTTGGTAGCAGTTTTAAAATAACAAGCTCTGAAAAAGTCCCCACCCTAACAGAAGGCCCCCAAGTATGAACTCCCGAGCTTACAAACCAAAGAGCATTGTCTAAATATCCTAAGCCATAACTCAAGGGCCAAATCCATCGGATTATAATATTTATCGGGAAAAACTGCCCCTGATGGGTGTGTCCAGAAAGACTCAAATTAGGGCTTCGAAGGGGCTTTTCTCCTTCTAAACCTTTAGGTTGATGATCTATCACTATCCACGCTAAATTAGTATCTGCGGGTGCCAAATAATCCAAGGGATAACGGTCTTCACCGATACTTTTTGCATATTGGTGGTCTTTTCGGCCGCTAATGCACAATAATTCATTACAAATCGTTGAATCAAGTAGTGTGTGCATGTGGTTTTCACTCATCCACTTTGCAAAATCAGAACCTCTGCTTAATAGGTAAGCCTCGTGATTGCCTACTACTCCATAAAAACCATAAGGTGCTTTTATTTTTTGAAAAAGAGAGTCGTAAAGGTTTTTATTTAAATATTCCACCGAAGCATCCGAAATATCTCCACCAAATAGCACTATATCTGGTGCAATAGAATCAATGTCATGAATAATCCTTTCAAATTTGGATTTTGGAAAACCCGCCACCAAATGTAAATCAGTAAAAAAAACAATTTTAACTTCTTTTTGGATGTTTTCTAAAGGGATTTCTACTGAATGGTATATATAGTGATGGTTGTTCCACGCTCCATAAACAAAATAAGGGATTGTCACCAAAAATGAAAAAAGAAACACTAGTCGATGATACAAAAGCTTTGACTTTTTAGATGATTTTTTAATAAACAGATACAACCAAATAGTGAGGTCAGTGATAATACTGAGCAACAAATAAATCATAAACCATATCATTACAAAACCAGAAACCCAGTGCATCCAGGCATTGGACTTTGGAAAGAACACAAATAAAATAAAAGCGATGATGAGCAGTGAAATTAAATTACGGTGCTTGCTTGTCCACAAGCTCCTCAGCTTTATAAATAAATACACAAAACCAAGCAACACCAATATCAAAGCAAAAATAAACACTATATTCCGTCTCCTTTTATAAGTTTGGCGGATTTAAATTACAGAGTTAAAATAGAAATTTGAAACTCGAAAAAAAAGAAACTCAGTCACCTTTTAATCGAGAGAGCACCGAGGATAGGATTTGCTGGTGTAAGGCTTCTACACTTTGATTCGCGGCAAGGACTTTTGCATGTTGTGGAAAGCGTTTGGCTATGTCTAAATAACCTTCTCTAACCCTTTCAAAAAACAAATCTGACTCTGCCTCTAATCGGTCTGGCTTTTTATTTTCCAAAAGCATTCTATCTCGACTTTCACTCACAGGAAGGTCTAAAATAACAGTATAATCTGGAAAATACTCACCACAAGTCAAACTAGACAACTCTAAAATCAAACTAGGATCCAATTGACGACCAAAAGCTTGGTAAGCGTAAGTGCTCCAGGCAAATCGGTCGGCCAAAACCAGTTTATTGGCAAGAAGAGCGGGCTTGATAAGCTCATCTATGACTTGAGCCCTAGCTGCATTGTATAAAAGTAGCTCTGTCTGTATGGCCATCTTGTCTTGGAATTCAACATTTAACAAAAGTTCTCTAATATTTTCTGAAATTTTAGAACCACCAGGCTCCCGAATACGAAGACATTCATAACCTTGTTTTATTAAAGCTTTTTCTAAAAGGTCCATTTGTGTGGTTTTACCAGAACCATCAATGCCCTCTAAAGAAAAAAAACCTCGACTTGTCAAAAGAGACTTATTCATGAATGCCGTGACACCTTTTATATTTTTTACCCGAACCACACCAACAAGGATCGTTTCTACCGACTTTAGGGCCATCGTTTTTCACAGGTTCTATTTTTTTAGGTTTTGGTGGTGAATTAGAACGAAGTGCAGACACATCGCCTTTGATTTCTCCACTATTCTCAATAGTCCTTTGAGGTGCCTTTGGCTTTGGTACAATTTGTTCTGGAGACACAGAACTACCATCTGGAAGTTGTATGCGAATGTTTAAAATGCGTATCGCCGTCATCACAGCAATATTTTCTAAACAGGACTCAAACATTTTAAAACCCTCTGCTTTGTACACCATTAAAGGGTCTTTTTGAGCATAGCCTTGGAATCGAATAGCTTCTTTGAGTTGATCCATTCCATAAAGATGCTCTTTCCAGTGCTGATCAATAGTCAGCAATAATATCCTTCTTTCTAATTGCTTAAAATCATCCTCGGGAACCACATCTACAAGTTTTTCATACTTCAGGTGTACTTTTTGAATAATATCTTCTAAAAGCCCTTCGGCATCCATCCGTTGTAGCTCTTCATCACTCCAGTTAGAATCTAAATTAAAGCTCCTTTTAAGCTCTAGCTTCAAGCCTTCCATGTCCCATTCTTCGGCATAGCGATTGGCTTGCACATATTCTGAAACTTTAATATCAATGGCATCTTCAATTCGATTTAAAATATCTTGTTGGACATCGTCTCCATTCAAAATACGACGACGCAAGCCATAAATCACCTTTCTTTGCTCATTCATCACATTATCATAATCCAGCAAGTACTTTCGAGCATCAAAACTTTGCCCTTCCACTCGCCTTTGGGCCCCACGGATACTTCGACTCACAAAAGAGTGTGTGATAGCCTCTTCTTCGTCAATATTAAAACGCGTCATCAACTGCTTTACATTGGCTCCGCCAAAAATACGCATCAGATTATCGTCTAAAGAAAGAAAATACTGACTAGAACCCGGATCCCCTTGACGGCCAGCACGCCCCCTCAGCTGATTATCAATACGCCTAGACTCATGCCTTTCAGTACCAAGCACATGCAAACCACCCACTTCAATCACCCCAGGCCCAAGTGCAATATCGGTACCACGCCCCGCCATATTAGTAGCAATAGTCACTTTGTTTAAATGACCAGCAAACTGTATAATTTCTGCTTCTCGTCCATGATTTTTGGCGTTTAAAACTTCGTGTTCTATTTTTTCTTTTTTTAAGAGTGCCGAGATCTTTTCGGATTTTTCAATAGAAGCTGTACCCACCAATAAAGGCTGGCCTGTCTCGTGTCTTCTTTTGATCTCTCGAACAATAGACTTCCACTTCACTCCTTCTGACTTGTACACCAAATCTTGCTTATCTTCTCGAATACAAGGTTTATGAGTTGGAATCACCCAAGTATTCATATTATAAATCTTCACAAATTCAGTGGCTTCTGTTTCGGCCGTACCTGTCATACCAGAAAGCTTCTCGTACATACGGAAATAATTTTGAAAAGTAATAGTCGCCAGAGTTTGATTTTCTCTTTTGATTTGCACCCCTTCTTTTGCTTCAATGGCTTGGTGCATTCCATCGGAGTATCGGCGGCCATCCATCAATCGTCCAGTATTTTCATCGACAATAATCACCTCATTGTCTCGAACAATATAATCCACATCTTTTTCAAACAAATGGTGAGCACGAAGCGCCTGATTAATAAAGTGCACCCACTCAGCATGTTCTCCATAAAGATTGGTAATTTGCATCAAGGACTCAATACGGGTCACGCCTTTTTCTGTGATCTGTATATTTTTATTCTTTTCATCTACCGTAAAGTCTTTATTCTTTTGTAGGTTTTTCACCAAAGCATTCGCCTTGGTGTATTTGTCGGTAGCATCTTCGGCTGGACCACTGATAATCAGAGGGGTTCTAGCTTCATCGATCAAAATAGAGTCCACTTCATCCACAATGCAAAAATTCAAATCTCTTTGCACCAGTTGTTCTTTTTCGACCGCCATATTGTCTCGAAGGTAATCAAAACCAAACTCATTATTGGTACCATAAGTCACATCGGAGTGGTAGCTTTTTCGTCGTTCTTCGCTATTGAGTCCATTTACAATCAAGCCAACACTAAGTCCCAAAAAGTTATAGACTTTTCCCATTTGTTTAGCATCTCGTTCGGCCAGGTAGTCGTTCACAGTCACCACATGAACTCCCTTTCCAGAAAGTGCATTCAAATAAACCGGAAGCGCAGCAGCTAGCGTTTTACCTTCACCCGTCGCCATTTCTGCAATAGAGCCTTCGTGAAGCACCAAACCTCCAATCATTTGCACATCAAAGGGCATCATCCTAAAAGGTTTCACAGACTCTGGATACAGCTCACGCACCTTAGCATAAAGACGAGCAGGTAAATAAACCTCGTGTTCTGGTTTCCCGGCTTCTAGCTCTGCTTTTGCTTGTTTTGCCACCGCCTGTAAATCCTCGTCTAACTGAGAAAAATCAAAGTGGTGTTCAGGATTAAAAATATTAAAAACACCCAAACGACGGTCGCACGCTTCTTGACACACCGCAAAAGCCTCCACCCGAATATCGTCTAGGTTTTTGGACTTTTCTAGCTTTTCTTTCAATTGATTTGTCTTTAATGCAAGCTCAGCATCGTCTATCTCTTTTATTTCTTCTCGATATTGGTGTATTTTCGCAATAACAGGGCGAAGCTGCTTCACTTTTCGATCATGAGGGGATCCAAAAGCTTTGTGTAACAAAGAATCAATAAAACTCATAAAAAAGTTCCTTCACAAAAATCATATTTTAATAGACAAAATTTAAAAACTCAATTATAATGTAGAAAAACACAGCTCCAATTAAAATAAATAATCCTAAGACTCTCTATAAATTTGTCCAAACCACAATCTTTTGCACTCCAAACTTCAATAATTAATAAAAACTCTTAAAAAGCTCTTAAATTTTTAGCCTACAAAAAGCTTTTTTGAACAATTTCTATAATAACTAGAGCTATTACGATAAAAACATGCCTATCATTCAAAAAACACTATCCGGCCTCCTTTTTTCTATTCTCTACTCATTTCGATGGAAGCAGCAAACTTTCTACAGCAACTGGCTTTTTTTAAACCCAAGCACTCCTCCAAAAGATTTAAAAAAACATTACCAACAAACACTAAAAAACCTAAGTGCTCACAGCCTCGAATTTTTAAATGGACTCCATCACTTCAAAAAACTCCCACCAAACTTTACAGATTACCCTACTTCAACTCAAAACACCCTATTCCACCTCCATCCCGACAGTCTTTTAGCTCTTCAAAAAGCAAAAGAAGGCGGCTTACTCCTCACTGCACACTATGGAAACTACGAAGCACTAGGCGCATGGCTTAGCCAATTGGGCATTCCCCTCAAAACCAGTTACGCCCCGCAAAAACCAAAACTTTTAAACCGCATACTAGAAAAACTCAGAAGCACCAACACCAACTCTTACTCTATTTTAATAAAAAACCCAAAAACAATTTTATCACTCATTCAAAAGAGAAAACTTTTTTGTCTCTTAGCAGACCAAGACTACCGTCAGAAAAAAACTCCCACCTCTCTTTTTTTTAACCAGCAAGTCCAATGCAACCCCATTCCAAATTTTATTTTAAAACACCACCCTCAATGCCCTGTATTCTTTGCCTATATCGAAGAAACTCCTTATCAAAAAACTTTACATTTTTCTGAAATATCCTCAGAAAACTTTTACACGCATTATCACCAACACCTAGAAAAAATCATTCAAAATTCTCCTCATCACTGGTACGGATGGGTTCACAGGCGTTTTTATTCTAGCCACCCTTTTATCTACAATCCAAAGCCTCCAAACTCCCATAAACACTAAAAACTGTTTTTGATATTGGGCCTTCCCCGCCATAAAAAACAAAGAAAGCCGAAGCGGGTCGGGTGTTTTGTTGCAATCTTTTTCAACTCGCATTGAATACGCAAAAAAAGGATTTCCACGACACCCCCTAAGGCAAAACATCTTATAGCTTCTTTTTTACTGCAGCTTTCCATAAAAAAAAGGCACAATTTCACTCATACCTTTTAAAAAAACCTAAGAGTTTTCAACACTATATTGAACAACTAATCTATTCTCTCTTCACTTGTTCTTTTAATAAATCACGAATCTCGCTCAGCAACACCTGTTCAGCAGGGAGTGGTGCTGGCTCTTCAACAACAGGAGCAAGCTCCTCCTCTTCTTTTAGTTTTTTTCTCATTTGTGTCATAAAACCAAGAAACTTCTTCAACACTAAAAAGAGAACTATAGCCACCACAAAAAAACTGACTACTTCACCAATAAACAAGCCATAAGGTATATCAATAATCTTTGCCACTTCCACACCATCTACCATCTCTGTCCCTCGATGAAACGACAGCTTCCACTCTGAATAGTTGGTACCACTAGGCATCACCAAAGAAACCATAGGCATGATCACATTGGCCACAAAAGATGACACAATTTTACCAAAAGCACCACCGATAATCACACCCAGTGCCATATCTACAATATTGCCCTTAAAAGCAAATTGTTTGAACTCAGTCATTAAGCTGTTTGCTTTATTTTTTATGTTCATTATAGATCTCCTATCTTTTGAATTCACCCACAATTTAGCTTTTTTTGAGATAAACAAAAGACTTATCTATCTTTGGGCCATGATTTGGATTTTTTTAGCTTTTAGCTCTGCACTATTCCTTGGGTTTTATGACATTTCAAAAAAAGAAGCCCTTTCTAAACATGCTGTGGTCTTGGTTTTATTTTTTTGCAGCGTGGTAGGGCTTGTGGCTCTGATCCCTTATATTTTTCTTGGCCATATCCCTTTTATCTCATTGCAAGAACATCTACTCATTATAGGAAAAGCCTTTATTGTCAGTGCTAGCTGGGCCTTCACCTTTAATGCTATTGCAAGGTTGCCTTTGAGCGTGACAGCTCCTATTCGGGCGAGTGCCCCAATGCTCACCATTTTAATCGCTGTTTTATTCATGGGAGAACGGCCTTTAGCATTGCAATGGGCTGGCATTATCGTGACCGCTTCGAGTTATTTTTTATTTAGTATCGCAGGCAAACGAGAAATGGGGAGCTTTTTTAGGAACCCATGGGTACTCCTTATGTTTATAGGCACACTCATTGGTGCCTTTAGTGGTGTTTACGATAAATACCTTTTTCAATTTTTAAAATTTGAACCCTTAACAGTGCAATTTTGGTTCAATGTTTATATGACTGTGATTCATTCTTCGGTGCTTCTATTGGTTTGGTCTAAAGAAAAGAAAAAAGAAAACAAAACTTCGCTCTTTCAATTCCATTGGATTTTACTCGTAGTCGGTGCTTTTTTATTTGTAGCCGACCGTATTTATTTTATAGCATTGCATCAAGAAGATGCTTTAGTTTCTGTGGTCACCATTATCCGAAGGTCCAATGTGATCGTTGGCTTTTTGTGGGGTGTTTTGGTCATGAAAGAACTGGGTTCAAAAACCAAATTCGCAGCCTTGGGAGGCATTATCACAGGGCTATTGCTCATTGCGATCAGTTAAAAAAATTAGCCCTCTAAAAGAGAGCTAATTTTTTTGGATTTTTATTGAACTTCTATTTTTTTGACTTCGGCTTCTTTTTTCTTGGTCAATGAAACTCGTAGCACTCCATTTTCCATGGCTGCCTTCACATTCTCCACATCGATTTCATCGGCCACTCTAAAGGATCGTTCGTATTTTATTTCATTTTCGCCGCGTTTACGAGTCGCTTTGACGGTCAAAACACTCTTCTCGACCTCTATAGAAGTGTCTTCTTTTTTAACTCCAGGAAGCTCTACTTCTAAGGCATAACCAGCATCGGCTTCATATACATAAGCAGAAGGTACCACAGAATTAGAGTCTTCGTAATTGTTAAAAAAATCTTTGAATCCAAAAAAAGTTCTAGGTGCAAGTTGATTGTTTAACATAGTTTACTCCTTGTTAAATTTTGTTTCTATACACCTATATGCAATATCTATGCCAATTTTATTAATTGGCTTTTTAGAGCTTTTTAGGCCATTTTTAAGCTAAAAAAAGCCTTCCCTTTCAAAAGGAGACATTTTTGTATTGCAATGAAACGCCTTTTTGATTCAAAATCGTTCACTTCTCTTTTCTTTATATTTAAAACCCAAATTCAAATAGCATGCCAAAATAGTGAGAAGTGGGAAGTGAAAAGTGCTTAGTGTTAGAGATGTTGTGCGGAAAGCGGAGGAGAGACGGTGCGAAAACTGT